>JAEORO010000132.1 GCA_016840855.1 Candidatus Thorarchaeota archaeon
GAGTCAGGCGATGCCTGTATGGAACCTTCGTCTTTCTTCTTCTTCTGCGCTTCACTCTGAAGCCAGGTCGTTCAATACATACCGTGATGTTCATACCCTGAATTCCAAGTTGCGGGTCATACTTCACATCAGGTATGTCAATATGCTCTGCAATACCAAAGGCAAAGTTACCATCAAGATCCCAATTCTTAATCAACAAGACATTGTCTTTAGCTTTCAATGCCCTAGTTAGAAAATCTTCGGCCTTCTTGTGCCTTAGAGTGACTCTCACTGCAATTGGTTCTTTTCTTCGAATACCAAAATCCCTGACAGTCTGACGGGCTTTTGATTGAGTAGGAGCCTGTCCTGTTAGCTGTTCGAGAATGGTTGCCGCTCTTGTAAGTGGCTCACCGCCACCGGTGCATATGTCTATGACGACTTTGGCGATGTGCGGTTCTCTCATAGGATACGTTTTCCAGTCTTCTTGGAATACTTGTTCATTTTCAATACTCACTATGAGCCACCTCCACTAGTTTCCAGAACCACTTCTGGTTTGCTCTTACCCACAACAAAGACATACTCGAGTGCAGTCTGGACCTTGTTGCCCTCAGAATCCTGTAGAGTTACTGTGCTTGCGTGGGTTCCAAGCCGTCTCTCGATTTCAAGGATTTTTCCTTCAATTCCTATGTTCTTTCCACGTGAAACAACTGCATATGCTCCCTTGTCGAGATTGATAGTCTTCATCAATTTCTGTTCAGGGATTCCAATCTTCAAAGTGTCCAAAGTATGATAGTCAGAAGGCTTCTCTCCATCTGGAAGTAACAGAGTTCTCCCATCATGAAGACTAAGCTGGACTTTGCCGCCTTTGACCATACTCTTGTTCTCAATCCGACAAAGTTTGAACTTGGATTCTGCATCATCGATACTGACCAGTCGTAGGCCACCTTTCTCCTTTGGGAGTAATCTGAATCGTTCTCCTGAGGTGGTGATTTCCACTACATCCATTAGTCCTACTGGAAATCGTGCATCCTTTCGAATGACGCCATCAACCTTTATTTGACCGCTGGAGAGTATTGCTTTCACTTCACGCATGTTCTCAGCATATTCAAGAACTTCTCTCAGGAGTATTGCCAGTGTGAGACTGTGTTCTTTTGGATGCGGTCCAGGAATTACTCTTGTTGTGAATTTAGTTACCTTCCTCTTGATAGGCCAATGACGAGGCGCTGGTAACCGCTTCAAGTGTTTCTTTTGACCTCTTCTTACCATTACTCCTCACTCTCCGCTATTTTCATTACTTTGTTCTCTATGAGGGCTTTCCTCTCATCATTCAATTCTAATTTCACAAGCATAAGGTTTGAAGGATGTACCGGGACAGTAGCTTCCTTCCCATCCGCCTTGGTTATTGTAGCGCTATCGAGAAAGACCACTCTTCTCTTGTAGCTAACCCCTGTGACCTTCCCTTCTGTGTCACGAAACTGACCTCTCATAATTCTGACAAGGTCTCCTTTCTTGACAACAAGTGAACGCAGCCCATATTCTTCCTGAAGGAACTCGTCAAGACGGCACTTGAGCAAATTCTTTCGCTCATGCATTGCCGTTTCTTGTGCTCGTTTGCGCTGTTTTCTTGGCGATTTTGATACTGGTTTCTTTGCCATCATTCATACCCTCACACAATCTTAGATGCAATTGCAGCAACTCGGGGCCACTTGAGAGTGACTTCTCTTGCCATAGGACCTCTTAGTTCAGATCCTTGTGGTTCGCCTCCTGGTTTCACGAGGACTGCTGCGTTATCCTCAAACTGCATCCAGGTACCATCAGGTCTTCTGTATGGTTTTTTCTGTCGTACAATAATTGCTTGAAGCACTTGTTTTCGAAGTTCCTGTTTTCCTTTGGTGACTGAAACATTTACTAGGTCTCCAATTCCAGCCTTCCCAAGCTTCCTCAATTTGCCTTTGTAGCCAAAGACTGTAATGACTTGGAGTTCTTTTGCTCCAGAGTTATCAGCGCATGCAATTTTCGCACCAATTGGGAGTCCTCGAGCAATTCGAGGTATGAATTTCCTAATTCCTCTACCAACCTTTCTTGACACCGATTACTCCTCCTTTACTCCCTGTTCAACTGAGGTGGCTGCAACGACAACGCTGGCAACATTCTTACTCAAAGGACGACACTCTACAACTTTTACTGTGTCACCCACCTTCACTTCAATACACGGAGGTAGGTGCGCCAGCTTCTTCGATTTACGACGCTCATATCGCGCATACTTCTTGATTAAACTGAGATAGTCGGTCTGAAAGACGATTGCCTTATGCATCCTAGTACTCGTGACAGTCCCCTCCATGACTCGCCCTCTTACTGAAAGATTTCCATGAAATGGGCAGTTCTTATCATCACAAGTCTTCTCTGGGGGCTCCACATTTGGGATGCCAATGTTACGGACTTTATTCTTAGTTGCCGCCATGATTACCAGCTCCTATTGAGGCGCTTCTTCATTCTGTCCTCAGGTCTTCCCCTGAGTAGCTCTCCATTAATTCGAACTACTGAACTATCAGGAAGAGTCATGTCAAAGACACAGATTCCTTTGGGAACAGATATTGTTCCACCACCTATGTCAATTCGGATCATTTCTTTGGATTCGCCGAGAATGACGCCCCCTCGGCACACATGACCGGGGTCTTTTGACTCGACAATGTGCGTTGGCAAGCCAACAAGCTCATGTCCAAGGATGTTTTGAGGAGTAATTGTCATTCTGATTGTTTCAACTCCTCTTCATGTTGAATTGTGAGAATTCTGGCGATTGCTTTCCTCACGTTACGAATCCTGTATGGATTTTCAGTGCCTCCACCAGTAGCAGACTCAATCCTGATGGTAGACATTTCATTATACAATTCCTCTAGCTTCTTTTGACGCTCGGTGGGAGTGAGCTTTCTAATCTCCTTTGCATTAAGACCTGGCATTACTCCACACCTCCCTCATCTAATTCGTCAAGTTCCTCAAGGTCTTCCAGTATCTTCTCTTCAGTGATTTCTTCAGAATCATCTTCAGACGGAGGTTTTTCTTCCTCGGAGATATCCTCCTGCACTGGTTCGAGTTTTGGCTTCTCCTCTGTTTCTATGGACTCTTCTACAAGCTCGAGACCATCAAGCTCTTCCAACTCACGTAATTCATCAATGTCCGTGATTCCTTCGAATGCCTCTTCAACAACCTCAGCGTCTTCGGCAGCCACCTCTTCATCAGGCTTCTTAACGAGTTCAATCTCTTCCTTCTTTCGTGGTTTTGGTGGCTTTATATGGACAACTCCAGGAACTCTCGACTCAGGTCTCATGATACGGACTTGTATGCCTATGACACCTGGCTTTAGAACAGCCCTGTCATTTGCATGATCAACAAAAACATTTGCAGGCTGTCCTGTCTTCGCGATGTTACCTTGCTTGAATTTCTGATAACGGGCTCTTCGGCTTGAAAGCTTACCTTTAACGATTATCTCACAACCAATTGCTCCCGCTCTCATAACACGTCTTAGAATCCAATATGCCATCCTCCGGAAGCGGACACCTCTCTCAAGTTGTCTAGCTAATCGTGACGCCATAACTGATGCGTCCAACCAAGGATTCTCTATCTCGCTGACTTCAAGCTGGACATTCTCGATTCCAAACTCATTCTCAAGAATGTAGGTTAAGTCTCTTATCTTTGCGCCACGACGACCAATCACAACACCTGGTCTTGAGGCATGAATCACAACCTCGGACTTCATGGGCATCTTTCTTATCTCTACACCCCCATATCCAGCAGCATTAAGTTCAGTGGAAAGGAATTCATCAATAGCTAGTCTACGGGAGTTCTGCTCTATGAAATATTTGACAGCCGACATTTAACCCACCTCTTCTAATACAATCTCCACATGGGATGTCTTCTCGAAGTACGATGAACTTCGACCAAATGCTCGCTCGATGAACTTCTTGTAAATACGACCTTGTTGTGTTACAGCGTGAGTAATCCTTAGCCGGTCTATGTCAAGACCTTTGTTATCCGCATTTGCTTCTGCATTTTTCAAAACTTTCAGAATATGTTCTGAGGCTTTCACAGGATGACCACCTGCTGCCCATCTCTTCATTCCAGGATGATGTCCACGCTTCTTTTTATGTCGTCTATATGGAATCCAGGCTTTCTCCTCGATTACTTTTTCAAGTAGATCGATTGCCTTATCCAGCATCATTCCATGAATGTGGTTGCAGACCTCTCTGCACTGTTTTGGCGAAACCCGCATGTTCCTTCCACTTGCTATGGCTGTCCTATCCGGGTCAATGCCTATGATTGAATATCCATACGATGGCACTATGCCTCACTTCCGCTATACGGACTTTATCTAGCCTACACTGTAAGCTGCAAAGTCATCATTGTGCTCCGCAAGCCACTCCAGACCCGACCGGCACACGTCTGCAGACTGTTCTCGCGAGCAGAACTAGTTGTCTGCACTGCTTCCATTGGTTCTGAAACAGCTGACTCTATGAGCAGCAATCCGGTTTCGGAATAGTTTTACATTTAAACATTGTCACTTGTCCGAAATCATTTCTTCATCACTAGGGATTATCTCCGAACTCTGCAGTTACACGTTTCAAAACCGGTGTTTTGATTGACCTTTTGATTAAATCGACTCCGTCATCAGTTAGAGTGCCTTTCACAAAATGAATCCCCGCAGAGCGGATATAGACAAGTCCTTTCTTCTTTAGCTTTTGAAGACTACCGAGAACGATTTGTGTGAGCTCGTCTTCCGTGACATCAAGCCCACCGCCTGGAACTTGAAGGGTTTCTGACATTTTTAGAACAGTACGCATTGAGCTTAGTTGGCGACGATTGTTATCATATGGATTTGAATACATCCAAAGTAGAACAATGAGGTCAACTACATCGAGACCTATGTCTGGATTGAGCTCAAGCGTTTTCTTGGCCACAAGTTCTACAATTGGCATGATTTTCAATTTCCTATTGGCCTGAGCCCTATCCAACTAATCGAAACTCTCATACCAGACTTACAAAGCCACTCTTTGGCTCAAAGATCTCTCCTTTTTGCATAAGTTTCTCGAGGGAGGTTTCTACTGAGTTTTCAGAGATGCCTTGCTTACCTAATCTCTTGATGATGTCAACGATCCGCATTATCTTCTCAGGACCTTGAAGAATGACTAGAATCTCTTCTGAAACATCTCTATCAGCAATTACCTTAGGTTTTTTACGATCATCTTTCAAAACGAGTTGTATCGACCAAGGTCTGGGGAAGATAAGAGTCCCATCATTTGCTAGTCGTTCTAGTTGCCTTTCTACCCATTTCCAATCTAATTCATAATTTGAACACAATTCTTCTATTCTGTCTAGGGAGCAGGGAGCTGACTTTGCCTCTCTCTGAAGCAGTTGCATTAACCGCTTTCTCTTGCCTAGCGGCTGTGATGCTTCTCCTTTACCTGAAATGTCCTTAATGTTAACATGCTCTTTTGGAAGCAAGGCGAGCACTCGTTCTCGCGACTTCTCAACTGCCTTGTCAAATTCATCTCCCCCTCTTGATGCATTGAATTCTTTTACTGCTACCGATGCCGATTCCGGGGTGTCAAAGAGAGCAGAAGCTGCCTTAGCTATATCAATTATAGTTCCACAATAACTACATCTCCTGTGTTTTTGACCAACTGGCGCATTTGTGAAATTGTGGCACTTTGAGCACATGAATACCAGGAATTGCTTCAATCATCGTACACCTACTACTAAAGAGTCATGCAGGACTGTATATAATGCTCGCTCTCTTAGTTCTGATGAATATCGTTATATGACCATTAGATTGCGGGAGGAATTGGAGACGCACACGATGGCCAAGAAAGCGAAAGCAATTGTTATCGACCCAAAGCTCTGTAAAGGCTGTCATATTTGTATCTCTGTCTGTCCACATGGAGTTTTGATGAAGACTGAAGTCGTTGACAATCGCGGATTCTTCCTTCCTCAAGTTGTGGACATTGAAGCATGCAAGGTATGCAAACTGTGTGAAATGGAGTGTCCTGATGCTGCCATTGCTGTGGTAGAAATCGATGAGTAATACATGCTTTCCATGCCACTTGTTTACTCACTAATCACGAGAGAATCTTACTTCTACAAGTTCTAATAATACAATCAAACATATAGTATTGGCCACTTCTTCAGAGTGTCCGCGTTATATGTTGGTGGTTGTAGTGTCAGACCCTGAAATCCGTGTGTTGCTGGAATTAAGAACCCATCTTGGTGAAGAGTTAGACCGATTACGAGAACGAGTGGAACAACTTGAGGAGTTCATTCAAGCATTGGATTCTACAATCGGAAAAGGTAGCTTCAAGACTGCGGATGTTGCGATGGAGGCGGCTGTACGAGCTCCCGAGATGTCACCTACGGAAACATTAGCTGCCTCTGGTGAACCCCGGAACATCGTCGTCTTAAACAAGCCCGGTGATTTGGAACTTGCAACCATTGAGGTCATCGAACAAAGTTTGAGAATCATTCCAGCTGATCATGCAGTATACAACATCACTCGTGGAGCTTTTGCTAGATTCTTTGTTCAGGACATCCTAGGCAAGTTCCAACAGGAAGACCGTCATCGTGTGGAGAATGGTGAAATCGAGTGGGAAGATGCATTTGATTTCGAGGTTAAATCCGAAGATAAGATTCTTGATGAAATAGTCGTAAAGAATTTTGGAGAAGAATCTAGACTAGAGGAAATTCAACGAACGCTTCGATGGACATTAGAAAAAATCTACCGTGCGCGATAGAATATAACCATCAAGGCGCCAAACCACTCACCTTCTTTTCTATTGCAAAAGAGTCAAATACTCCAAACGAACCAAACCACTTTAAGCGACGCTATGTTCACCGATAAATTTTGGAGCGGAGGTTATGGCTACACACTTTGACGATGAACACTTGGCTGCAAGTCCACAAATAATCGTTAAAGTTGTACGAGATGCTCATGAATTTTTCAAAGAAAATAGAATCGATGAACGTTACGAAACCATGGCTCTTGATCTTATACGACGGTTTGTTTCAAAGGAAGGTGTTCCTCGAGAAGTAGATCCTTTCTTCGGAGCCGCATTGTACATGGTCACTCGTCATCCATGGAGTCATCCCAATCCATTAACTAAAACAGAATTTGCTAACAAACTAAGGATGAAAGAGTCCAGTCTTGAGTGGTATACTGAAAGTATTGTTGAAAAGCTGGGATTTTCAACATTACACGATAATGCACATCTTCCCTTCTTTATGGACCCACAAGGTATCATATCGAGTGTTGTAGACTCGGTAGTTGGTGCTAGTGTAGGTGAAGTAGTTGTCCGCGGGATTGTTTCTGGAAGTCCACCTTCATACACGAAACTTGCTGATAGCATTGTAGACCGACTCTGTAATGTTGTCAAGATTGTTCCCATCGTTTTCGAACAAGACATCCATAATCTTGTACGGCGTAAGATTGAGGAAGAGAGCAAGAAACTTAGTGATCAGCTATCGGGTCGCCATCTAGACATCTAGGAATTCTCTGGCTGCAGAGGTACTTCCTCGACAAACCGTTTCCCTGCGACTACTTGGTCTATTGAGTGGATTACTGCTCCCGCTTGTTCTAGAATCTCCTTAATGGAATCATAAACAAGGTCGTCCCCCTCAAGTGTTATAGTAATGCTCTCAGTATTTTGATCTACTTCTTTCAGTGTAATGTTCAGCCCTGTGACCCGGTCATTTCGAGCAAGCATCAAAGCAAGGTCAGTAAGTCTCGGGCTGTGAGGTTTTAGCACATCCAGAACTATTCTCCGAATGCCGTGAGGCAATAATTTATTCTCCATTTAAGACCCTTAGGCCATATTCTTCTTTGGTGCCATCAGAGCAAGCCTTGTTAAACCTTACTACGCAGGAAGCGCGCCATCTTTGAAATGAAATCCTTCTGTATTTGGCTTCGTAGATTCAATGGCACTGACTTTTTTTAGCAGCTCCCCAAGGCTTATATCACATCGACCAATTTTCTACAAGGAGCCTATTTCATTGTAGGCTACGCCGGGAAACTAAGGTTGGGACGCCGCCTTGAAGCAAATGAGACTGACAAGACCTAGCAAGGATAATCCATCTGATTCTATGACTAAACCAAGAATACCAAAGGAAACGAAAACAGAATCAGGCCGCATCATCGATATCAACGTTGCAGATTTCAAAGGCCACCCCCTGTATAAACTTCTCATTGAAACTGCAAAAAGCAATCCACTTTTTGCAGGAAATGCAGGATATGCTCAGAACTATATTCTACCAAAGAACCCAAACATCACAGCCAGAGAATTGGCAAGCAAGCTTTCTATCACAGTGGGAGAAGCTCTTGCTATTTTAGACGGCCTTGAAGATGAGTAATTTCCTTAACGCACACACATCTGCACTTTTAAGCTGAACAAGTCTGAGTAAGGTTGGATTGAACTCCAATGAGCGAGCGTAAAGGATTCCGTGATGCCAGATATGCTCAAGCAATAGTAAAGGAGATTGAAACTCTAAGCCCGCAGCGTGACATCAGGATTGTTCATGTTTGTGGAACCCATGAGGATACAATAAGCCAACATGGCATCCGTTCTCTTCTCCCGCAATCCGTGAGGCTCGTAGCTGGGCCTGGTTGTCCTGTCTGCGTTTGCGCTGCTGAAGATATTGATATGGCTATCGAACTTGCTCGAAAAGGTCACATAATTACCACCTTTGGTGATATGATTCGGGTCCCTTCAACTAGCTCTTCATTAGCAAAGGAACGTGCATCTGGAGCTGACGTTCGAGTCGTCTATGGTGTTAGCGAGGCAGTATCAATTGCTCTTGAGAATCCTGACAAGGAGGTTGTCTTCGTAGCTGTTGGTTTTGAAACCACTGCTCCAACTATCGCTCTTGAGCTACTAAGAGATCCGCCAGCAAACTTCTCTATATTGACATCACTCAAAGTGATACCTCCTGCAATGGAAATCCTTGTTAGTATAGAGGGACTTGAGGTTGATGGCTTCATAACTCCCGGACATGTTTCTACCATAATAGGTTCAAATGCATTCCAACCATTCGCTGAGAAATCTGGAGTTCCATGTGTCGTAGCTGGTTTTGAACCTCTAGATGTTCTAGAATCGATACGTATGATTCTAAGGCAAATCCACGAAGGTCGTACAGACTCTGAAAATGAATACACGCGCGTCGTGAAACCAGAAGGGAATCTCTCTGCGCAAAAGGTACTGGCTGAGGCTTTCCAGTTACGTGATGCTCCTTGGAGGGGACTAGGGATAATAAAGAAGTCTGGCTATTATATCAAGGAGAAATATTCTGATCATGATGCTCGACTTCGTTTTGAGTTTCCCAAGTTTGAATCTCTGGATATCTTGCCTGGTTGTCGCTGCCATGAAGTAATTCTTGGAATGATAGACCCTGTTGACTGTCCCCTATTTGGAAATCGGTGCACTCCTGAGAATCCATATGGGCCTTGTATGGTGGGACATGAAGGAACTTGCCGAATCAGGCATGAATACACAATAGACTAGCGCCTGTGTTTCTTGGAGTGCTGTTTTTCCATACTCTTGAGTTCTCTGAGCGTATTGAAGTTAACAAAGGAGTCCAAGTTCGGATCAAACTGTTTGAGTGCTTCAGTTGAAACATAGAGTACATTTTGAAGAGCGTCTAGCATGTCGCTCATTCTGTGTTTTCCCTTCTCCATCACCTTCAAACCACGGTTGTAAGCATGCTCTGATAGATAGACTGAATGGAGCGGTTCAATGTAACCGGATGGCCAAGCTGGCACGACTGCTCCATGCTTCGGACCCATTTCAATTAACACTCTTAGTACATCAGTATTAACAAGTGGAGTATCAACTGGTAGGAGTAAGGTATGTGATGTTTCAGTGTACTCAAAAGCTGTCAGAGCTCCTGTAAGTGCACATCTTACATCGCTTGGGGGGTCTATTACGACCCGAACGCTCTTTACAGCCTTGCTTAGATTTTCCTCTTGCATCTCATCTGAAACAACGATCATGATTTGAGATGACAGTCTACGCGCGATATTGACCATGTGAACAACGAGAGGCTTCCCTTTGAAATCAGCCAATGCTTTTTCTGAGCCAAACCTCTTCGATGTTCCTCCCGCCAGAATGGCGACTGTCACTTCTTCCATGGTTGTCTTTTGCTCCCTCAATAAAGTAGTCTGAAGTTCACGTGAGTCTTACTATTATACTTCTTTATGAACAGAGAGGTACTCCTTGATCATCGCTGCTATTTGTCCGTCTGTGTAGTGCTGTGATGAAATTGCACTACTAGCGCAAGTTGATGTGCATGTTCCGCATCCCTTGCACAGAGCAGGATTTACTTCTGCACGACCTCTTTCATTCAATGCAATTGCATTATAGGGACAAACAGAAATACAGACTTGGCAACCAGCACATTTTTCCTCGTCAACAACTGAGTAGTATGGCTCAATGCTGATTTTACCTCTACCCATGAGAGCCATCGCTCCAGCAGCTGCAGCTTTTGCCTGCGCAACTGTGTCAGGAATATCCTTCGGTCCTTGAGCCATTCCTGCAACAAAAATCCCATCATTAAATGAGTCAACAGGTCTTAATTTTGGATGCGCCTCTAGCAGGAAGCCGTCAGGCGAGAGACTGAGATTCAGTGCTTTTGCGACCTTCTTGGTCGATTCTGGTGCGACCACTCCAGTTGATAAAACCACAAGACCAACATCATCAAGCTGGATAGGCTTACCAAGAAGGGTATCCTCTCCTCTGACCGTAAGAGTGTTTGTTTCGTCATCCTGGATGATTTCTCCAACGCGCCCGCGGATGAAGGTGACACCTGCTTCAGCTGTACTCTCATAGAACTCTTCATACCCCTTACCAAAGGTGCGCAAGTCGATATAGAAAATGTAGACCTTTGCATCAGTCTTATCAACTATCATTCTAGCTTGTTTGATTGCAGTCATGCAACAAATTCGTGAACAATACTTGTTGGTTAATTCATCTCGACTTCCAACGCACTGAATATAGACAATCTTGTCGGGCTCTTTCAGGTCAGATGGTCGAACAACATGACCTTGTGTCGGACCTGCTGAGTTGAGCATTCGTTCTATCTCGCCTAGGTTGACAACATTTGGATACACTCCATACCCATATTCCAGCTTTTCAGCAGCATCAAAAAGTGCGAAACCTGTGGCTACGATAATTGTTCCAACCTTAATCTCAATGATTTTATCGTGGTCATCATAGTTGATTGCTTGAGCCTCACAGACCGTTGTACACTTACCACAGCGCACCGCGTCCACGCCAAGGCAATTCTCCATGTCAAGAATGTAGGCTGATGGTACAGCTTGTGCGAATGGGATATAGATTGCCTTCCGATATGATAGATTTGCTTCAAATTCCGCTGGCACATCGACTGGACATATGTCTGAACAATCACCACATGATGTACACTTCTCAATGTCAACATACCTTGGTTTCTGTCTGATTTTCACCTTGAAGTTACCAACAAATCCATCTACTTCCTTAACCTCCGCCATGGTCAGCAGTGTAATGTTCTCATGATTTCCTGCCTCTGCCATTCTAGGTGTCAGGATGCAACTTGAACAATCGAGAGTTGGAAATGTCTTATCCCAGCGGCTCATCATGCCTCCAATACTAGGCTCTTTCTCAATCAGATAGACTTTGAAACCTGCGTTTGCCAGGTCTAATGCTGCTGATATTCCTGCAATCCCTCCTCCAATCACTAATGTTGACCTTTCAATCGACACCTCTGGTTCAATAAGAGGTTCCAGAAGCCTAGCTCGTGCAATTGCCATTCTAAGAAGATCAGTTGCTTTCTCAGTGGCTGCAATGGGGTCGTCCGCATGAATCCAGCTTACATGCTCTCTGATGTTGGCAATCTCGAGTAGGAAGGGATTCAATCCGATTTCACGAAGTGTCTGCCGAAAAGTTGGTTCATGCATTCGTGGTGAACAGGATGCAATCACAATACCGTTCAATTTGTGTTTCTTAATGCTGTCCTTGATTGTCTGTTGCCCTGGCTTGGAACAGACGTACTTGTAATCGGATACAAATTCAACATTCGGAAGGTCCCGGACAGCATCACTAAGCTTTTGCATATCAATAACACCAGCGATGTTACTTCCACAATGGCAGAGAAAGACACCAATCCGTCTATCGGGCATATGTAGCGCCTCGCTTTAGTATGTTCTAACTAGGCTGAGCCTTATCATTAGACTTTCACTAGTATCTCGCGCGGTCATATGGTATTAATAAAGTGTTTCGGGAATGAGTTCACTATGGATTTGACGCGATTGAGTCGCCTGCATCAACTTTGGTTTCCTTCCTAGTACTTTCTCTCCTAGGGAGATCAAGCTTGACTCTATGTTCAGCCAGCAACAAGTCTGTTTCCGGAAGATCCATCGCAATGGCTAGTAGTTCCGTGTAATAGAAGACTGGAAACATAAAACTGGTATCAAATATTCTGTTTGCCACTTTCTGCCCTGACTCGAAGGTAATGAAGCATGTCGGGCAAAAAACAACTATTGCATCAGGTTCTACCATTTCCATGCTTGTCAACTTCTCGCGTAGTACTGCGTAAGAAGTGACTGAGTTGGTTTTTCTGACTCCTGCGCCACAACACATGGTCTTGTCCATATACTCTAATGGCTCCATCCCAAGAGCCTCACAAAGCAGGTCAAGCTTCACTGGCACTTCTGCGTTGTCTACATGTAGAACTCTTTCTGGTCTCAGAAGGTGGCAACCTGAATGAGTTACGACTTTAATCGGAATTGGACGTGAAACCTTCGAAGACAGAGTTTCAATTCCAATCTCATCGAATAGTAGCTGATGCATGTGAATTATTGTTGATGTTCCCTTGTATTCAAGACCTAAGTTCTTGAGTATGCTGTTTACCTTGTCCTTTTTCTCTGGTTTTTGGCCGAGCTCATGTTTTGCCAAGGAAAGCGACTCATGACATCCTGCACACGATGTGAGAATGTTAAGTCCCTCTTTTTCTGCAATAGCGATGTTTCTTGCAGCAAAGGTTATCCAAGTATCATCTGACAAAGAACGCACTGCATTAGGCTCTGGACAGCATGTGAAAGGTAAATCAACAAGATCAATATCCAATACTGGAGCTACCATTCTGATTGACTTCTCTGCGAACTGTAGACGATATGCCATTGTGCAACCAGGAAAGAATGCATACTTCACTCAGATGCTTCCTCCTGTTTGTCTTTGTTGGCTTCCAGTACCTCGAAAGCTCCTGTTGCTTTAAACAGCTTCAGGACATCAGAAGAATTAGCTCTGGGTAATTCTGGCAATCCTAACTCAGCTCGTATCTTCTCAGATCTGCTTGAGATAGGCGATAGACAACCATCTTGCATTAATGATTGAGCTGAATCGATGACGTCAGGTGGTGCTTTTCCTTCTCTTGCAGATATGTTCTTTATTTCCATCAATATCTCAGCAAGTGATACACCCATTGGACATCTCTGATCACACATAAGACAATAGGCACATAGCCACTCATTACCCTCTCTTGGGACCTCCCCTCTTGTAATAATGGAGTCAACTGATACTCTCGGATTAAGTTCAGGAGCTACTCTAAAGACCGGACAAGACGAAGTACATATCCCACATTGGAAACATGGCCGAGCCCTCTCTTTAAGGTCTTCCAGTGTCAGGTCTTGAACATTATCAGCCATGCGTATCACTTCTTCTTTGCTGTCTGTCTTTTTGCAGTTTCCTTCGCGGAATTGCTAGCTTTCTTTTTTGGTTTTATTTTCGCTTTGGTTTCTGATTTTGGTTTTGTATCTGTTTTTGTTTTGACCGCTCTCTTTGTTTTTGACACTACTGGCTCCTTTGGTTTTGGTGCGCTTTTCCTTGGGGTCTTTACAACCTCTGCTAACTCAGTCATAATGGTCTGCCATTTCTTTCCTTCTCCTGCAGATACCCATTCCACACCGAACCGCTCGTCTTCAATTCCATTCCTTTTCATCCATCCTCTGATTCTCGGTTCTCGTTTTGCCATCCAATGGTTCCCTGTTTGGAAGTGACAATCAGCTGGGAGGTGGCATCCGGAGTAGAGAACCGCTCCAGCTCCCTGCTCGAAAGCCCTCTGAGCAAACTTTGTAGAGTATCTTCCTGAACACATCGCTCGAATGACCCTAGCATTGGTTGGATACTGCATCCTTGATACTCCTGCGAGGTCTGACCCTCGATATGAACAGAATGCACATGCAAACGCAATTATCTTGTTTCCTGGGTCCTCCTGCAGCGCGATATCAATCTGTGTTTCAATTTGTTCGCTCGTGAAGTTTGGCATATAGATAGCATCTTGCGGACAATCGCCAGCGCATGTCCCACAAGCCTGGCAGAGAGCACCCATGACAGTAAATTTACCAGTGCCATCCTGTGAGATGGCCCCATATGGACAGCGTTGTACGCATGTCCCACACCTGCTGCAGAGATCTTGCAATATCTTGGCACTTAGTGCTTCAATCGGATACCTTCCCTTCTGAAGAATGATAGCTGCCCTTCCCGCAGCAGCACTTGCTTGAATAACAGAGTCCCTTATGTCCTTTGGACTCTCTGCGCCTCCACAGATGAAGACACCTGCGGAGCTGGTATCAACTGGTCTTAACTTTGGATGTGACTCAATATAGAACGAGTCATGAGTGCAAGATATTGGAAGTGGAAAGTTTCCTGCTGTTCCCTCAGCCCCCATCGAAAGTATTACCAAATCGAAGTTTTCTAGAAGAAGCTTGTTATGAGTGGTGTCCTCGACACTCACACGAAGGTTCTTGGTCTTCGGATACTGCTGGATTTCACCCACTCGACCCCGAATGAACTTAACACCTTCTTCTCTCGCTTTCTGATACTGATCTTCAAAGTACTTGCCATGCATTCTCAGATCCTGATAAAAGATGGAAACCTCTGTGTCTGGGTAGTGCTCTTTGATGAGGAGAGCACATTTCACAGACTCTGCACAGCAAAAGTTCGAACATCCTGATCGTGTGCTGATATCTCGTGAGCCAACACATTGAGCAATTGCTACTGAGGTTGGTTTAGATAGGTCCGATGGTCTAACAAGTGCCCCCTCAGTAGGACCAGCCGCATTGATTAGTCGTTCGAACTCTAATGAAGTGATCACATTTGGATACCGCCCCCATCCAAGTCGGGGAGTTTTACTTGGGTCCGCTGGTTTAAACCCGGTGGCTAGAATAATCACTCCAACATCAAGATCAATGTACTTTCCTCGGTCCGAGGCTATAATGGCCTCTTGCTCGCAACGGTCAATGCATTTTCCACATCTAATCAAATCCATTCCAAGACATGCATCAGGGTCAATGAAGTAACTCGAGGGGACTGCCTGTGGAAACGGTATTTGAATTGCCTTTTGCCATGTCAGATTTTGATCGGTCCGGCTCGGAACATCTACTGGGCAGACCTCTACACAGTCTCCACATGCTGTACAAGCATCAATTTCCACATATCTGGCTCTCTGTTTCACTCTAACCTCGAAGTTCCCAACGTATCCTGAGATTGATTCGACCTCTGCCATTGTGATCATATTGATATTCGGGTGTTTGGCAACGTCTACCATTTTTGGGCCTAAGATACAGATGGAACAATCATTTTGAGGGAACACCTTGTCAAGAATCGCCATGATTCCTCCAATGGTGGGTTGTTTCTCAACCAAGTGAACCTTGAATCCTGATTCTGCAAGGTCGAGAGCTGCCTGCATCCCTGCCACGCCTGCACCCACGACAAGAGCCGCCTGAGTCACTGGAACATCTTGTTCAGGTTGCGCCTGGAGAGTTGCGGCCTTGGCAACAGCCATTGCTACTAGGTCCATTGCCTTTTGGGTTGCTGCTTCGTGGTCATGTTGGTGAACCCATGACACGTGCTCTCTGATATTCGCCATTATACACAAGTATGGATTAAGTCCTGCAGCTTTGACGGTTTTCCTGAATGTGTCTTCATGCATAGTTGGACTGCAGGATGCAACAACAATACGGTTGAGACTATGTTCTGCAATGGCTTCTTGAATCTCTCTCTGCCCCGGGTCTGCACAGGTATAGACATTCACCTGAACATGTGCAACACCTGGAAGTGTTTTGGCATACTCAGCAACCGCATCAATGTCTACAACAGCTCCAATGTTTTTGCCACATTTACAAGGAAATACGCCGATACGTAGCTCAGGATCGGTTGATACAACTTCGATGTCTGCAGGTCCTGCACTACTTCCTTTTGGATCACTTGTGGTCATGTACCAGTCCTCGTTTTGCAGAACACATCTTTGCAGCTTCATTCAACATTAGTAATAAAGGTTGAGAATAACAAACACAAATCACTTCACAATATTTCAGTTACAGAAAAAAACAGTCTAATGACGTATAATATCGAACAAATATCACCGCACTATGAATGGATGCGCCTATGTAAAGTTCGACTTACTCATATCTATCATTCAGGCACAGCGATTTGTCCAAACATCAAGAATAAGACAGTCCTTGCCAAATTTAAGTCTAGAATATATTTGTGAGATTACCAAAAGTGTAAAAAGCATGACAAGGGCGAAACACCTACATTTGGGAGGCTATTCAATGTCTGGAAAGGTGTGGAAATACATCACAGAAAAGCTCGAGTCTGATGGTGCTTGTCACTTTTCACTTCTAGATCCCGACCCACTATCTACTAGAATTGAGAACATAGTAGAGATTGCAGGGCTCGCTGAAAAAGCTGGAAGTGATGCAATCATGATTGGTGGAAGCACAATATTCGGTGTGATTGATGATGCGTGCGAGAAGATATGTGAAGCAGTCAACATTCCAACAATTCTATTTCCAGGCAACATAACAGGAGTGTCAGAAAAAGCTGACGCGATGTTTTTCATGACACTTCTTAACAGCACCAACCCATACTATATCATTGGTGCACAAGCACTCGCTGCTCCAAAGATTAAGTTGATGGGACTTGAAGCTATTCCGATGGCTTATCTCATTGTTGCACCTGGTAAGACAGCTGCATGGGTTGGAGATGCAAAGCCTTTCCCAAGAGACAAGCCCAAACTTCCTGCAATGTATGCCATTGCTGCAGAGCTTCTAGGAATGAAACTCGTGTACCTTGAGGCTGGAAGCGGCGCAGAAGGAGGAGGTGTACCACTAGAGATGATTGAAACTGTTTCTAAATACATAGAAATTCCAGTCATCACAGGCGGCGGTTTCAATGATGAGAAATCAGTAGTTGCTGCAGTTGAAGCTGGGGCCTCTATTGTGGTACAGGGAACCTACCTTGAAAAGCGTGTGCAGGATGACAAAGGCGCCGAGCTAGCTAAAATAATTAAGGGACTTAAGACAGCTGGCGCCAAGAGAGTTTAAATACTTGACAATCCATTGGACTAAAGACGCCATGGGAGGATTGCCTTATCTTGTCCTCAAAGACTGAAATGTTGAATGAGCTTTTAATAGACTTGAGCCGAGCATCCCAAGGCAATGTAGAAGCAAGTGCTGTCATCTCAAAATCACAAGGTCTCACTATTTGTTCTCATTATCCTGATGGGACTGATGAAAAGAATGTGCCAGACGAGGATGTGATAGCAGGAAGATCCACCCAAATACAAGAAGCTACACGAAAGGTCTTCAAACAACTCAAACGGGGGCCTCTCGTACGTATGCTCATTGAAGGTGAAACTGGTTATGTCATAATTTGTGATGCGGGTGATGATGCTATCCTTGCGGTCCTTACAACTAAACGTGCAAATATAGGCTATATGTTTTTCATGATGACTCGAATTGCAAAACGCATCGAGAAAGTTCTTGCATAGCTTGCCTTTCCGTCACTTTTATCTTGGCCGCCTTTGACGAGCCATATAGTTGGTGATTTTATGGCTGATGAAAAGCCTGTAGAAAAGACAGATGATACGTCAGATGATCCTTGGGACATGTGGCGACGCGCTGGTATAGTCGCTCGTGAAGCATTGGATTTAGCACGACCTATGGTGAAACCAGGCACAAAGGTCATTGATATTATTGATACTGTTGAGAACTATATTCGTGAACACTCATCTGGCACGTCATTTCCATGTAATGTGGCTCTAAACAATATAGCAGCCCACTACACTTCCCCACTTAATGATGAAACTGTCATTGAGGAAGGGGATCTTGTAACTGTAGATTGTGGGGCTCATGTTGATGGTTGTATCGCTGATACCGCATTCACAATTGCACTAAATTCAGATCACGAAGCACTTGTCAAAGCTGCGGTTGATGCCACAAATGTGGCGGTTCAGATGATGCGTCCTGGTGCAAAACTCAATACAATCGGAGCACTGATTGAGGACACTATTCACAGTGCTGGATTTGAGCCAATAAAACAATTATCCGGACACCAACTGAAAGAATATGAACTTCATGCAGAGAAACAAGTACCTTGTATTTCTGGTAAGGCAGAGGTTCTTGTCGAGGAGGGCGAGGTGTATGCCATTGAAACATTCGCTAGCACAGGGTCAGGAAATATCACTGATTTGCCACGACCGCTGATATACCAACTTCTTCCAGTTAGAGTCCCAGTACGATTCAAGGGAACCAAGCAGTTCTTGGGCATTGCGAGGAAAGATTACAAAGAGTTTCCATTTGCTAAAAGATGGCTTGCTGAACAGATGTCTCCTGCGTCGCTTGAGATGGCCATCAAGGAGCTAGAAAAGAATGGCGCACTCTTTGGACATCATATTCTAGCTGAAGAAAAGGGTGAATTTGTGTCTCAACATGAGCATACAGTCATCATCACAGAGCGAGGTCACGAGAGAACAACCTAATTAGACGCTTTTGTGCATGTTCAAACAAGCTTCGTGAAGCGTCGAAACTATCATCGGTTGATTCAGAAACATTAAAAGCTCTTTTTTCATTTGGTTTATTGTGGGTTCCGGGAGACTGTCTCTAAAACTATGATGACACAGTGAATTCTGACGGATTTCTCCCGTTCCAACAGCAACGGAGGAGAGACATTGGACCGTACGCGTGAAACTACTGAGAGAAAGGGTGCTGTTTCCGATGCAAGCGTTGAGCCACTTGTGTGTTCTGAATGTGGTTCGGTATCTGTTGTCGAGGATGCGACTCGTGGTGAACGTGTCTGTGGTGGATGCGGACTAGTTCTATCGGATCACAGGATTGATACTGGGGCGGAGTGGAGAGCCTTTAGCTCGGAGGAGAGTGATGCTCGCAGTCGTGTTGGGGCACCGATACGATATACTGTTCACGACAAGGGTCTCTCAACTGTCATTGATTGGAGAGATCGAGACACATCCGGGAAGAAACTCAGTCCCACCAGACGGTCTGAAATCTATCGATTGAGAAAATGGCAGATACGATCTCGTGTTCATAGTTCAATGGACCGGAACTTAGCTCAAGCAATGTCGGAACTCGAGCGTCTATCATCTCAATTAGGAATTCCCGGTCCAATTCGTGAATTGGCAGCGTTGTTGTATAGAAAATCCATAATTCAAAAGCTTGTAAGGGGTCGGTCCATTGAGGCAATGGTCGCAGCAACACTTTATGCTGCATGCAGAATCAGGATGAAACCACGCCCATTGGATGAGGTTGCAGATGCATCAAGGGTGGATAAGAAGAAGCTCGGTCAATGCTACCGATTGCTCCTACGGAGTCTGTCCATCAAAATACCACTTAGTAATCCTATCGATTACATCTCCCGTTTTGCTTCACAGCTTGCATTATCAAGCCCCGTACAATTACGGACTGTTGAGATTCTTCAGAGAAGTAGAGATATTGGTCTCACTATAGGGCGGGACCCCCTTGGCTTGGCCGCAGCAGCAATCTACGTGGCATCCATCATGCTTGATGAACGCAGGACACAACGTGAGATAGCTGAGGTTGCCCGCGTCACTGAGGTCACTGTTCGGAATCGATACAAGGAAATCGTAAAGAAACTTGGTATTGATTCGATGACTCTCGGATAGTATAGAGAAAACTCTCTATATTGTCTCTGCGCTCCTGATCAAATCGGATTATTCCTCACAGGACCTACCGGTTGTCGTTACCTTCTTCCCGTTACCTGAAACGACCAGTCTACTTGGACCATTTCCTCTGGAAATCCCAGTTTAGCAAGCACTTCTTGGATAGACCCTCGGTGGTCTCCTTGAAGTTCGATGTGACCGTGCTTTGCAGCACCTCCACATGCAAGCTTGGCTTTCAGTTTGGTCGACAAATCACTGAGGTCGATGTTCTTATCAAAACCCTCGACGATTGTTGTCAAGCGACCCCATTTTCTTCGTTCAATACTTACAGAAATCCTCGCCTCTTCCTGTGCTATTGTTTCGCAAACACATAGGTCTTGAGGCAATCCACAATTCGGGCATATTCCGCCTTCGTCGTCGCTCACGCAGCATTGTACTCCTTAGTTTTGGCAATCCTTTTTTTTGCCTACGAAAGAAGTAACCCTAGCGCCTTAAAAGTGCTATGAGTCTGTGCAAAAATGAAGTTGAGCAACAGTAAAGAGCCAACTAATACCTTCATGGATGTTGAGAATGTCCGGTCATGTTCTAATCGTTGATGCCCTCAGTGCTGGTACAGGACAACGTACAAGCTCTAGGGATTCCATTGGTTGCGGCCCACGCGCAGTCGCAGGTTCCTTTGAATCTCATGGAATACCATGCTCAATCCGCAGGGCTGAAGAGATTCTCTCTAAAAGAGGAATTCTAAAGCGATTCGACCATCTTGCTGTTAGTGCCATGACAATGGACCTAGCCGCTGTAGAAAAGATAGCCAAGTTTTGGAAAACAAGTCGACCCAGTGGGAGATTTCTTCTTGGCGGACCAATTGCATCAGCGCCTGATATAGTCCTCAAACAGATTCGACCTCATGTCCTTGTGATGGGTGAAGGCGAAGCCACGCTCGATGAATTACTGAAGAATGATTTTCTGGTTGAAAAAATCTCACTCACAGACATTCATGGTATCGCTTATCTTGAATCGGACACACCTAGAATCAATAAGACACGGAATATCATCCCAGCAAGTGAACTATCAGAGAGGTATCAACCATCAACTGTTAGGATAACGGACTATAATGACTATCAAGCTTGCAAGGTGTATGTTGAGGTACTCCGCGGGTGTTCGAATTTCCGGAGACCAAGGTATCCTCTAATTAAAGGAACACAATGTACAGAGTGTGGCAACTGTGATGCTGAAGACCCATTAGTACGAATGAACTGTCCTGAAGACATTCCCCCGGGGTGTGGATTTTGTAGTGTTCCTGGTACGTGGGGTCCACCCAGAAGTAAGACTTCGAACTCAATTGTTCAAGAAATCAAAGAGTTACTTGATCTCGGAGTGCATAGAATCACTCTCGAAGCCCCATGTTTCTTAGACTATATGCGCGGTAGTGAGCCTTTGACGGATCCCTGCAATCCACCTGCGAATCTAAAAGCAATTGAAGATCTTCTGGGAAAGCTCAACACGTTACCACAAGTTTCTGCAGGATCTATCCATATAGGTATTGAGAACATGAAGGCCTGTCTTTTCACAGATGAAGTCGCTAATACATTGAAGAGATCCCTAATCTCCAGCTCTCCCAATATTGGACTCGAAACTGGGTCCGAATATCACATGCGGCAAATTGGAAAGTGTGGAAGTCCTGAGGATGTTATTCGAGCAGTTCGTGTCGCCAGAGCCCATGATATGAAACCTTTCGTGTACTTGATTTATGG
The DNA here is from genome assembly GCA_016840855.1 of Candidatus Thorarchaeota archaeon. GTDB lineage: Archaea > Asgardarchaeota > Thorarchaeia > Thorarchaeales > Thorarchaeaceae > SMTZ1-45. The sequence continues at coordinate 21,717 of JAEORO010000132.1, forward strand.
ACTCCCTGGTGAAACTGCAGAAACAACAGAACAATCAGTCAAGATTCTACGGAAAGTGAGCGAAGCAGGCGCAGAGAGGATCATCCTCTATGGTTTTCGACCACTACCCGGGTCCGCATTTGCTGACTATCCCGAGTCCTCATTAAAAGACGATTTTGGTCAAATCTTACGAAGAGAAACTGAGAAGATAAATCGGAACAAGAAGAACCAGTATGTCGGAAAAATTGTACGAGGGATTGCTGCAGAGCAATCAAAAACGCATCATGGATTCACTATGGTCTACCCTCTTGAGGAAGGTCCGATGATGACTGTGCCGGGTGGATTCACAACTGGGACTCTATTACACGTGAATGTAACGCGTGTGCTGAGTAGTGGTCTTGTGGAAGGAAAGGTCGTTGAGAAGGAACAAGAAGATTGAGGGGGTCGTAAGAAAAGCTTCATATGGGCTTCACTTTTCTTTGACGCTATTGGAGTTGAATTTCATTTGGTCTACGTATGCCATAAGTGTCATCGCGAGGTAACTCCCGAAGGTCTGAAGACACTACCAGGTGTGAAATGCCCATACTGTGGTGGTAGAATACTATACAAGATCCGCCCGCCAGTCGTTAAGCGTGTCAAAGGCGTCTAGATTTTTCAATCCCCCTGATTCAAGGCTTGTAAATCTGATAGATGACAATAATAAATGATGCTAGGAATAGAAAAATCAAAAACGCCGCTGCAGCCTTGATTTTAATTGAACGTTTCATCTTCATTCAACCTCTTCACCAATCAGTATCTTACCTAGTTTTGTAAGACCTTCAATGCCTCTTATCTCTCCATCGAAAAGCGGAACCTCAGTCAGGTCCATGTCAGAATATAGCTCCCTAATATCATCCAGATTTGATTGTTGCATTTCATATCTCTTTGAACAAAAGCTGCAGGACGGATTTGGAGGTACTAGTTGATTAATGATTAGATGAGTTGCAGGAATGTGCCAAGAACCCAAGCTCGCAAGTAATCTCTGTGTTTCGAAGACAGCCATCGCTTCTGGAATCATGACAACTACAAATTGTGTTGTATCTGGATCCGATAATTCAATTCTTGCGGCACGGATTTTATCCTTTGTTTGCTGGATCATTTGCCAAGAGCTATCCTCTTGGTCACCACCCCCGAAAAACCCACGAAGTGCCCCCATCATAGAACTCAGTCGTTGTCTCAGTGTGAGCATCTTCCCAAGCCAACTATCTAAGAGGTCTGGCAGTTCGAGCAGTTTGAGAGTATGCCCTGTTGGAGCTGTATCAAAGATAACACGGTCATATGATGAATCTTCTATAAATTCAAGGATCTTCCCAAAAGCCATGGCTTCATCTGATCCTGGAGGCGCCATTCCAGTCATATCGCCCATTAGACCTGCTGCCATTTGTGCCTCAGGACCAATATTGCCATCTCCAATCACTTTTTGAAAGTCCTCCATGCCTTTCTCAGTGCTTATCTCCATTCCCCACAGATTGTCAAAGCCTTCAATTGGGATAACATCTCCTCCTGACAAGTCTTGGTCAAAACTATCACTGAGACTGTGCGCTGGGTCTGTGGAGAGCACTAGTGTCCGGAAGCCATGCTGCGCAGAAAGGACCGCCATAGCTCCTGCACTGCTGGTTTTTCCGACTCCACCTTTGCCTCCTGAGAGAATGAACTTTACCGTATCCTTGTAAATGATATCTCGTAGGGTCATAGACCTGCCTCTATCTGGGGAACCTTCCGCTGAGGTTTTTAAGCCTTCCATAGGCCATAGGTTAAAGAAGCTTGAAGAATTAACCGTCATGTGCGCTCAATAATCGACACACACACAAGCTTCTTGAATACTATACAGGATTACATTGGATAACCACCGAGGAAAGTTTAATGTCGTTTCCACAGGTTCGCACCACAGCACTCGAGTTTCCTGCAACAGTCTTGAAACTCTTGGGATTAGAGGTTCCTGAAGGGCTCTTTGCTCCAAATGAAGAGTTGCTGCGGAAATTTAACCCGAAATCTGTAGTTATCATTATGATAGATAATTTCGGGCTCTTCGAAGCAGTGGTGTACAAACCTGAGGCGCTCATCAAGAACATGGAGGTATTAGCTCTTCTTGAAACTAATGATCCATATGCAATGTCTCTCATCAAAAGACTTCTGAGAGGCCACAGAACTGACTTTCACCTTGTCCAGCATGCCAAAAATAATGGAAAAGTAACCCGCGTCATCTGTCGAGAAGAGGATATGGTTCAATTTGATTTTGATCCATCATACACAATTAGACCACGTGATGATATGGCTACCTACATTGAAGCAACCAAACACATCTTCAAGAGTGAGCTTCTATATCTTCATTTCCTAGACTTTGAGAGCCTCTACGCGCAGTATGGCCATCGGACGCCTCCAAAAACGTTGCTTGAAAAGATTGTACGACGAACTGACAATTGGATCAAGGTGCTTCTTAAACAAGCTCGAATAGGAACACTGTTTATTGTAGTTGGCAACCATGGGCGGCATCCTATTCCCCTTGATTATGATGGAAAGCTTGCAGAATGGCGGAAGGCCAATTCCCCAATAGCTATGATGTTTCAGAAGCGAGCCTGATGATCTTCTAAAATTGTATCAAAGCAGGAATCCCAAATAAAATCGCCACGACAGCGAGAACCAAACATAGTTTCCAAAAGCTGACTCTTCTTGCCAATCTTAATAGAAATTCCATCGATGCCAAACCTGTTATGAACACGATTCCTTCAATCACAATGATATCTAATGTTTCAACTCCTGCAGGCAGCGTGTGTCCTGATATGACTTCCAAGATGAATATTGCTAGAACTGCAGGCACACTCATTAAGAAACTGAACCTCATAGCAGTTTCCTTGTCTATTCTCTGCATTAGAAGGGCTGAGATTGTAACTCCTGATCTACTCAAACCAGGCAACACAGCAAGTCCCTGAACCAGACCAGTCGTGACCGCTTCCTTATCCTCAACCTCTAGTTTGGTGTCCACAACTTCTTCTTCTCCTCGTCTTGTTGGAAGATATAGTATAATGGCTGTTACTAGAAGGAATATACCGACAATCACGTTCAAGAGTTCACCATGTTCTGCTGCTAGACTGTTCCTAAGGAATACATAGATTGGTACTCCAGTGATGGCTGTACTCAATGTTGCAACTAGCAGGAGTTTGAAGAGTTTCTTATCCTTTAAACTCAATATCTCAAATATGAGCCTTGGATATCTCACTACCACAGCTAGAGCTGTTCCAAGATGAAGCCAAACGATGAGCGCGATTATTTCTTCTTGGCTGACGGGTGTGAAGTTATACAAGAACAGGAATACCTGACCTTCGCTACTTATTGGGAGCCATTCAACCAGACCTTGAATGAGCGCAACAATGACATGCCAGAGATCCACTATTCTTTTCTCCTGTTTTGCTCAAGGTCCAGAAGAATTAAAAAGCTACTCTAATCGACTCAGCTCAATAAGGGTGCGTACAATGGTTCTTGATAATGGACGGTTCATGAGTTCTGAACTAGGAAACATCACACAAATGCTGGATGAGCATTTCCGTGTTGCAGTATCAGCGAACAAGATTGTAGTCAACGCAATCACAGATTGGCTCGAAGGAAAGAAGTCTATAGAATCGGAAGAATTGGCAAAAATCACAGATTTGGAGGAAAAAGGTGATGCGGTGAAGCGCACTATTCTCAATGAACTTGCTAAAGCGAGTTCCCTCATGCAGCGCGAAGACCTTCTCAAACTAGTTTTTTACAATGATAAATCTGTAGATGGTGCTGAGATTGCATGCTACCACTTGGCGGCAGTCGTTGGTCAATGGACTCCGAACGGTGAATTAAAAGATAATATCAAAGAACTTGGAGAATTGATGAGTTCTCAACTTTCTGCACAACGGGAAGCAGTTCGATTTTTATCAATAAACATGGAGGAGTCGATGAAACGTGCTGATGAAATCTGTAAACTCGAGAAGCAAATAGATGCTGTACAGAGGAAGATAGTATCTTTGTTGTATCCACTTGATATTCCCACTGCAGTAATGCTACGATTTCGGGACTTCATAAACATGCTAGAGGATATTGCTAACTTCAGTGAAGACGCAGCACTCGTAATTCGGACACTCTCACTCACGCTCAACAGTTGATGTAGTCGGTGCAATGAATTGGCAGAAAACTCCTCAATAGCAGAAGCCAGACTTGTAGGCGACAGAGGAATCATTTGGAATCCGAATCATGGCATGCGGCTTTATGAGGATGGTTACTTTGGTCAACCAGTAGGAATTAGAAAGCCTAAGTCCTCAGTTTTCGACAAACCGCTCGAATTATCATTGATAGAATGTGTATATCTCACAGAGCAAAAACGATTGAAAGTTAGACGTCATGATGATGATAGGGTTCTCAGTGTTGAAGACCTCCTTCGGCTAGGTTCTGAATGGTCCGAAGATTTCAGAGACCGCTTCATTGTATATTCACAGTTACGTGAACGTGGATATGTTGTACGCCCTGGATTGAAGTTTGGGACTGATTTTGCAGTCTATGAATATGGTCCCGGAAAAGATCATGCACCTTTTCTTGTCCATGTGATTCCTCAAAGAAAAGGTGTTGTTCCACTTGATATTGTTCGCGCTGGGCGTTTGGCTACGAGTGTACGGAAGAAATTCATAATTGCTACTGTGAAAGAAACCAGTGATGTGGCATACTACTCCTTTGTGTGGCATAGACCTTAGACTATACTCAATCAGCAAAACAGTTAAGTTTGCAATTACGTTGTTTCGTACAATATCTGGCCCCAGAGGTTATCTTGATGGCTGATAAAGCTGAAAATGCAAAAGCTTTTGGTGTGCTGTTGGCTCAAGCTTGGGAGAACACTCCCTCGTTTATCTGCAGCAACGAAGACTACATCTATTGTCTTTTCCCTTCAGACGAAACAAAGACAAAATGGATAGAAGCATCGCTTACTTTTCCCGATGGTTCTTTCGATAAGAAGGACATTGACTCTGACAAGGCAATAGCTCTTCTAATTGAAGAGTTGAAAGTGCTACCGACTTATGGTGCAAACACAATAGTCACAACAAAAGCCCAGCTAGATGAAGTGAGTAGTCGACTGGGTACGCTATCATGAAATAGATCGTAATCAAAGCGGACATTTGTCCGATTAATAACTTCATCATGGATGATGCTAAGCCATGTCTGACCCGCTTGTAACTTGCCCCTCCTGTGGTTTGGATGTCCCTGAAGGGCGATACTGTAAGATTTGTGGAAAACCACTTGTTGCAGAATATTCTACAAATCCCCCAGAAAAAGAACCACTGTCTGAGGACAAGATAGATCTCGTTGCTCCTTCTTTAAAAGCTGAAAGACTAGTTCTACCTCATTTCGATATTTCAATTGAAGACATGGAAAAAGAGGCTGCTATCATACTTCTATCTAGATCGGAGCTTGATGTTGTAGATTTGGAACTTGATAGCATAATCGAACGGACCAAAGCAACTAGGCAGGCTCTGCAGCTTCAAAAAGCAAACAAACAGGTGCTAACTATCAGGGCTGAGGAGCTGCGTGAAGAATTCGAGAAGACTAAAAACCGTCGAAGAGAATTGGCAGCTGTTTCAGGACCAATAATCCTAGAAAGGTTACTGGATGCTTTAGACAAGGATGAACAGCGGCTAGAAAAACTCGAAGAAATCTCAGGAACCGTTGACAAGAGTGTCTACAAAGAGCAACGAACTGAGATACTCAGCTCAATCAAAGAAATTCGTGAGAATCTAAAAGTAGCCATCAAGACCGTTAAAAAGTGGGTTAAGGGGATTAAAAAGACACTGAAGAACCTTGACAAGGAAATGAGCAGGATTGAAGCCAAATTCAAGATTGGCGACATATCGCGAGATTCCTATGAGTCCACAAAAGTAAAACTTGAACGAAACACCAAGATTGTGGAAGGTGGCCAGGAGAGATTGATATCACTACTCAGAACTGCTGAGAAGAGATGAACATGAACAAACTTTGGAGCGGTCAGTAATGGTCAGCAACAATGTCGAATGTACAGCTCTATGTGAGAAATTCATGTGCGGCAAGAAGCCGCCTGCACTAAAAATCAGAAAACAAGGAAAGAAGGACTTAGTCTGGTGCACATGGATCGATGAAGAATGCGATCAGGGCTGGTGTGTTCATTCTAAGTGTGCAATTCGTAAATTGTCACAGGACGGGAAGTGCCTCCATACTACTATACCTGTATCAACTGATGTTCGAACCAGGCTTGATGATCCATACCCCGATTCTATGCCAAGGGACATCGCAAAGAAGTTCAAACTACGATAGAAAATCGTCTTACAGTTGGTCTTCATTGCACAATGTCTATAAGTAACACATCGGGTGCTGTTCGATGAAGGTGAACTAAAGTGTTCGAGGAACTCCGCCCAGAAATGCGGGCACTGATTTACTTCATGGTTGGAATATCCCTCCTTGGAATAGGTATCCTTCTTGGTCAGGCAGCTTTTGCTGTTGGCTTACTTCCTGGTCCATCGCCAGCTCCCTAACATAGAGTGATTGGACTTGAGTCGTCTCGAAGAAATCTTGAAGCTCCTCCTGAGCTTTGATGGTATCTCACGAAAATTCGTGCTTCCTTCTATTATTGATAGGCTTCGGCTGGAATCTTATAATGGTAATACACCGCATAGCCTAGGAGAAGACTCTGCGGCGATAGGGACGGATTCTGACGATTTTGTGCTCCTTACTACAGATGCGATTGTTGAAGATCTGTGTTTCAATCACCCTTATGCGGCAGGATTTAATGCTGTACTTGCAAATATGATGGACATCTATGCTGCAGGTGGAACACCAACCTCATTTGCAGTTGCTCTATCATATTCTGATCCTAAAATTGGAAATGCATTACTTGATGGTTTAATCAGCGGGTCTCAAATATTTCGTGTTCCTATTGTTAGAGGTCACACAAACCCACGGTCGAGCTCTACGTATGTTGTTGGATCTGCAACGGGCACGGTGGCAAAAACAAACCTTCTCACAGCAGGAGGCACCGAATCTGGTGACATCTTGATTCTGCTGTTTGATGAAGTCGGACAAAGAGGCGAGAGCTATACACTGGGGTGGGACTCAGTAACAGGTCGCACGTCTGATGATGTTGTACTTAGACTCTCTGTGATGAATGAACTTGCCAATGAGCGAATTTTGACAGCTGCAAAGGATGTGTCCGTCGCTGGAATAATTGGTACAGCTGGAATGATGTTGGAATATTCAGGGTGCGGAGGTACTGTAAGCTTGGACTCTCTCGATTCTACGTGTCCGTCTGAAATTCCTCTCGAAGACTGGATTCGGATGTTCATCTCGCTGGGTTTTCTTGTATCGACATCTGAAGAGAATCTGCCAGAAGTGAAGCGAATTGCGAAAGCACATGGACTGAGAGCCACAGTCATTGGGCGAGCTGATGAGTCCAAGGCTGTCAAACTAGTACTTAATGATGAAGAATGTGTATTCTTTGATTTTTCAAATGGAGGTATTCTTACCCCGAAGAATTTGAATACATGATGTCAATGCGCTATAGTTATAATAGAGAATAACAGGTAATGCACTCGAAGTGTCCCAAGTGTCAGAAGATAAGATTTGCAGCATTGTTGGTTGTAGGAAGCCTTCAAAGAGATCTATGAAGAGAGATAGGATTGCTGAGAGTGTAGCAAAATCCAATCTCAAGGTTAAAGACGCACAATCAAGGACAATCTACTTATGCGCTGATCACTGGAAAGCAGTGAAGAAGGTTTTCAAGAAAGAAACAAAACCAGAACGACTTCGTTGGGGTCATTAGAACTCGCAAATCTGATCGCAAATTTGCTCCTGAGACCTTGCAGATGGAGTGGTTTCAAATGGGTGCAAAAGAGAAGCGTAACCTTACTCTGGTGCCAGACTACAAACTATGGTTTGAACGTGATGGGGAGTATATCTTTGGCCCAGGAGCGTATGCCATCCTCAAATCAGTACATGAAGAGGGAACTATAACTGAAGGCGCTAAAAAACTAGGCATGTCTTACCGCTATGCTTGGGGAGTCATCAAAAAGATAGAGCGGAAGCTAAGCATCACCTTGGTTGAGACCTTTAAAGGTGGAACGGAAGGTGGGGGTGGTGCAAGAGTGACTGAGAGTGGACTGAAACTCATGGAGCTGTATTATAGCATCAACAATGCGTTCAACGATGTGCTTGAGTCATCCGATAAACTGACTCTATGAGAACTTCAAGATGATTGCGTTATTCGGGCAGTGGCTCTTACATTCCAAGCACATTATGCAATCTGGACTGTACATGTGTTTGTATGGGTATTTTCTGATTCGTATGTTCATTGGGCATACGACCTCGCACACATTACAGGTATCTGGTGTGCATCGTGCAGGATTTCTACCAATCCCAATCAGCGCATCACGTGAAAAGATGCTATAGAACCAGCCCGCAGGACAAAGCCACCTGCAGAACCATCGAGGAACCCAAAAGGAAACAAGAAAAACGAAGATGACAAACACCATCTGCAGCAGCGCCCAAATCGACCATAGGTTGGGGTCAGTGAAATACCATAGGGTTTCCAGACTAGTTGGCCATCTTTGACCCGGTAAAAGGACAAACAGAATGTATGCAGGATTCAATGGAGCGAAGGCATCATTGACAAAGTCACCTAATGCATTCTCAAGAGCTCCGGCTGTTCCTGTAAGTCTAGCAAATCCTACCCAGACAGCAAGGAAAGCGACAATCACAAAGATGTATGCTTTCACTTTTCTAAGCTCTTGCTCAGTTCCCTGAGTTGGGCGTATCTTAGTTCTTTTTGGTAGAGTTATGAAGTCCTGAATAGTGCCAATTGGACAAATCCAGCCGCAGGGCGCTCTACCAACAATGACGACTATGATCAACATCGCCCCTATTGTAAAGAATGGGAAGAAGCCTGTTGCGAACTCGCGTATCATTGTATCAAATGAACCAGCAATGACACCAAAGGGAGCTTCTAACGGTGCCAAAATGGGCAATGTAGGTAAATTCTGCCAAATGGATAACCAAAACGCTTGAACATTGGGCATATGAAACCATGCTAGAAGAATGTACCCATTAATTCCGATGAAGGCGAGAATCTGAAAGATACGTCGAAGCATCCTGATGTTTAAGATGAATCCAAGAGGATTTGACCTGAGGCTGATCTTTCTTGCCTCTTTCGTTTCCACGGTTTCTGGAACATCCTCAGGCATCCCTTCCTCTGGTTCGGACTCTTCGTCATCTGTACCAGTTTCGTCGACTCTATCGACATCCTCTGCCATTGCTTTCAGTCCTCACCTGAGGGTGCTAGCGGCGTGAACCTGAGCCTAGATTAAAAACGTTGCGCTCAATTTACTGGATGCCCATCATCTCAAATTGGGACTTCTAAGAATATGATATGGATGGTATCACCAATTAATGTGAACTCTGCAGAATAGAGCACTCTTGTAGTGTGTGATAATATTGTATCATCGATTATAATTTCATGGTTGTATGATGCTGGCCAAGTACTTGGCGATGTTCTACCATTGTCAAATAGGACCGTTAGCGTGTTCCCACTGGCAGTCACCGAGATGCCGGGATTTACCCAAAAAGTGAATGCGGTCGTATTTAGAGCACCCGTGTCAACATCTCTTGTAGCGTTGTGAATCTTTTCTGCTACTGAAACTGCATCCTGCAGTTCTGATGTTGTGTTAATTGTATCAATCGCATACATCAACACTGGTACGCCTATAATTACCACTGTTGAGAGACCTATTGCAATTAACATCATTTTCTCAAGAGACCGTGACACCATATCTTTTCTTCAGGTAATGGTCCCAATAAACTACTCTGTATCCCCTCTCGTTTGTGACTAAGGTTTTATGTTCTAATGTCCATCTTGGCTTGAGGCAAGCAAATGGACAATCTTGTCCCGGTACATGTGGGTCTCATGGGTCATATAGACCATGGAAAGACAGCCCTTGCACAAGCACTCAGCGAGAGAGTTTCCACCGCTGGTTTGGATAAGCATCCACAATCACAGAAACGTGGCATTACCATAGATCTTGGGTTCACAATGTTTGTTCTTGACAAATTTCTTGTAACACTCGTTGACGCTCCTGGACATGCTGACTTGATACGTAGTGTCGTAGCGGGTTCGAACATCATAGACTCAGCCATTCTGGTGGTGGCTGCGGATGAAGGTCCAATGATACAAACAGGAGAACATCTTGTTGTTCTTCAGTCAATGGATATAGAGAATATTCTTGTAGCAGTGACTAAAACTGATCTGGTGACTCCTGAGAGAATCGCTAAAATAGAAGAGAAAATGAGATCCATTCTCGCAGAAACTCCTTTTTCAAATGCAGAGTTTGTCAGAGTTTCAGCATTGAGAAATGAAGGTCTCGATGAACTTCGAGTAGCGCTTTTACGATGCTTAGTACCTCGGACTAGAGATTCAGAAAGTCCTTTGTCCATTCCAATCGACCATGCGTTTCCTGTTAAGGGACACGGTACTGTGGTGACAGGTACTATTCAAAGAGGAAAACTCAAACTCGGTGATGTGGTAGAAATTGCTCCACTTGACAAAAAAAGCAGAGTTCGCTCAATTCAAACATTTGGCGAGAGTCGTGATGTCGTTAGTGCAGGTGATAGAGTAGGTGTTAACGTTCCAGAGGTCAACGATACCGAAATCACAAGGGGTGATTATCTCTGTGCCCCTGGAAGTATGCATTACACAACAGGATTCATTGCACATTTAGAAATCAATCCACTCTATCGTGGCCGAATCACTAAAAGGATGACTGCCAGTATCTCAGCTGGAATGCCTGTGGTAACAGGGCAGATAGTACCTGTACAAGAAACGAATGGCATCATGGTAGTTCAAGATGTGGTGAATACCAAGGAGTTCAGTGCAGCTCTTCTGCTTCAGAAACCAATTGCACTAACAGAAGGAACCAAGGTTTTACTCCTTCGTACCGATTTACCGCCTACACAAATGAGAATCATTGGATCTGGCGACGTTGTTAACATTCCTGACAAGATAACTCTCTCCAGACCTCGATTAAGAATAGGTAAAGTCCAGAGAGTCAGGGACAAAGACGTCCTAGTTGAAGGACTGGCGTCCAATAAGGAAGTAGCTGAGCGATTAGTCGGAAGCAATGTATCCTCCGCTAGTAGTGTAGTTGGTGTTATTAGGCAGCCTTTTGGTACACGCGGTGTTGTTTCAGTAGAATTCAAAGGATCAGTGAAAGAGTTTGAAACAGTGACCTATCGACGTTTGATAGAGGAGGAGTATAGATTTGGACAATGATGAGATTGATCGCATCCTTGAGAAGAACATCCCAAAGAGTATGCGTCAACGTGGAAGAACGACAGTTGACTCGCTAATGAGCCCGATCAGAGATGTTCTAAATAGACGAAGGTTTCCTGAAAAGGGACTTACAGATCTTCAACTCGAAATGATGTTTCAACTCCTCTCCTCTCTTGACACTGATAAAGACCCTGAAGCAGCAAGGGTTGGTGAACGAGAGGCTCGAATAGCATCACCTTTCATCGGTCGTTTATCAGCAGGTTTCAACCACGGTGTTGGGCGGAGTGGGAAGCTTGCTGCACCTCAACCGAAAGCTCCCGGGGCATCCTTGATGCAGCAAGTAGCAAACAGTGTTGCACTTGATGCAATTCGTAAGCTCGGTCTTAGCAATATGAAGTCAGGAATTGTGACTCCATTATCAACTGGAATGAGTATTGCGCTCATTCTTAGTGCGTTACGAAGAGAACAGGGAATCAACCGAGTCCTTTTTCCTCGTGTAGACCACGCATCTCCTCATCGAGCTATTGCTTTTGCAGGACTTGAGAAGATTGTAATTCCTACATTGATTGAAGGAGATGCTGTTCGAGTTGATTTGGAACAACTGAAACAGCAAATAGAATCGACTGAATCAAGTGCTGTCCTTGCTACGACTACATTCTTTCCACCACGAGAATCCGACCCAGTAAAGGACATTGCAAAGTCTTGTGCAAAGCACGACGTGCCTTTAATCATCAATAATGCATACGGTGTCCAATCTGATAGGATTATGAGTGAGATTCGTTCTGCAGCAGACGCAGGATATGTGACCGCAGTTGTTCAAAGCAGCGACAAGAACTTTCTTGCACCTGTTGGTGCATCAATCATTGTTTCACCTTCGGAGGACTTTGTTGAGCAAATCACAGAGACCTATGCAGGACGCGCATCTGCAGCACCGATAGTTCAAACACTGGCTGCTCTATTAGCGATTGGATTGGAGAATTATAGGGCTCTCCAGCTGGAGCAGTCTGAGAACCTGAAAATCCTTAACGAGAGAATGAATGAAATCGCAGACAAAATCGGTCAAAGATTACTTTCAGTCTGGAATCCTGTGGCATGTGCGCTCACAATGGATGGTCTGGATGCAAATGAGGTTGGAGCAAAGCTCTATAACATGCGTGTAACAGGGCCTCGGGCAGTGGCTAAAGGTGAGTTTGGATCCTCATGTGATAACTACCCTCATAGCTATTTGGTGATGAATGCAGCAATCGGGGCATCCAAAAATGACGTCGAAACAGCTACGATGAAACTAAATAAGGAAGTCCGTAGATAGACTATGAAACCCTTGAGGGAGGAAAATAGGTTTGGATGCTTCAGAGGATATGGTGAAAGTATCACGTAGTCTGAATTATTCCGTTGATGATTCGACCACAGTCTTCAGAATCGCATGGTATGAAGTTGCTTCGAAACCCAACGTAATCCTAGAAGAGTATAGAGAGGCCGAGAGTCAGGTTTTCAAAGGAGAGGCGAAATTCTCACTTCGTATCGCTGGCGAGAGAGCACTGGCTAACATCTCTGTTGATGGAGCTAAGTCGACTATCGGAGTTGAGGCTGAAGGGGTTGATGAAGTTGCAGTTGGTATCTTTCTAGATGGTTTCGCAGGATCTTTAAACAATGCACTTGCGAAATACGATGCATTATCAGATGATCATAAGTCTAAATTGAAACGAGCTCTCGTAGCAAAGACCTGCTGGGACAGAATGGTGCGTGAAATCCTCAACAAGGCGCCTCTCAATGATGTTTACATACAGGTGGCTCATGGTCGCGAGATGATGATTAAAGCCACAGAAGGAGAGGAAAATGTACCCTCCCTCACCTTGACCACATCCGGATGGCTCTCAAAGATAGAATCCCTCCCTCGTGATGAAACATTACCTAGTAACATTGCCTCTGAGCTTGCAAAGAAGAGTATAGAATGGAAGAAAGAGACCCAAGACATTATCAGCCGTTACATTTAGATTCTGAATTGGTCTTCTTGCATCAGGAAATTCACTATTCTATGGCCTCCTACAGGACCGGTGGTCTGGTTCCGTGGGCTTCAACCCCATGAACGTGCAAGCGTTGAGAGTTCGATTCTCTTAGGAGGCCGCCATTATTTCTTAGATTTCCTTAATGAATAATCCCGAATTATATATCCAAGAACTAGCCCGACTAGGAATGTCATAAAAGGTCTAACATCTATATATCCCGTTAATTTGATAGTTTGTATTTGGAGTATGAATCCCCCACACATTGCAAGCATTATGACAAGTAATAAGCTCAAGAATAGCAGAACAAAGAATTTCACAACAATATTCCCATGATCTTCCTATTCGTCATTCTTCTCGTCATTGATAGTTTCATAGGCCTCTGACATCACCAAATCTCCTTACAACAGTTTGTTCAATTCATCTACAAGTATCTCACTAACATCCTTGAGTGGAATCCTCCGTTCAATAGCGGAATAAAGAACGCCACGTCTAATGATTGATACTTTTCTACTTCCTCTCAACTCAGGATGTTTTTGGAGAAACTCAGACACTATTAATCGGGTTTTTGTATCTAATTCATTGAACTCATTACTGGAAACCAAAAGTGGTTCTGGTTTGATTGCTGGCTCAAGTGTTTCAAGAATATCTAGAATCTCAGGAACGACCACTGACAACTCTTGAGTTTCCATATCAACCTCTAGCTCTGCGTTATCCCAGAGATACCGTCGTCCTGGATTATCAAATCTCTCAAAGATGTCCTCAATGACGCTGTCAGGAATGGGAGAGTTTTTTCGTTCTTTGTTCCATTGTAAGGCTGTAGTAACAGATGTGGAAACATGTATGATTCCAAATCCACATCTATTCCCTATGGCTACATCAAACAACTCGTGTCTCATACTGGTGTAGTAGTTCGTGTCATCATGGATTATACTCTTGCCTTCTGCCACCAGTTTCTTGACACGTTCAATTGCCTTCTGACGAACTGGTTTTTCCTTCTCAGGCATCCAATTTGTATAATATTCATCATCTCGCCAATCATCAGTCCTTACAATCTCCACTTCGTAGTTCATTGCCTTTTGTATGGCATCAGCTAAAGCTGATTTGCCTGATGCTGGAAGTCCACATAGCACTAGGATGAACTGTTTCATTGAAATCTAGAATCTACTATTGAGTCGCAGCAAATGAATGTAATGTTAGAAAAAGAAAGTGAAAGTAGTTGGGAGAATTCCCAACCACTATGGCTTAATTGTAATCCGTAGACTGTTGGCTAAGTCCTTGTACCTATTTCGCACAGTCACTTCAGTCACATTTGAAGCTTCAGCAATCTCTCTTTGAGTACGTCTATCATCTTCAATGATTCCAGCAATATAGAGTGCTGCTGCTGCAAGACCGCCTGGGTCTTTTCCAGCTGTAATCCCTCTCTTGCGAGCATCATTGATGATATTCATTGCAGTCTGGATAGTCTTGCCATCAAGTCCGAGATCTGCAGAAATTCTAGGCATCAGGTCGTTCGCTGACGGAATTGGTACCTTGATGTCAACATTGCGTAGAATTAGACGGACACACTGACCAAGCTCCTTCCGGTTGACTCTAGCTTCTGTTACAATCTCATCAAGTTGTCTTGGAATCTTATGAATCCTACACGAGAGATAGATAGTTGCAGCTACCATGCCCTCAATACTTCTTCCTCTTACAAGACGCCTACCTAAGGCTTTCCTGTAAATGAGTGCAGAGGTTTCTTTAGTTTCTTGAGGAACTCCAAGCTGTGATGTGAGCCTGTCCATCTCGCTCATAGCAATGCTAAGGTTTCTGTGCTGAGAGCTGTGCACTAGGGTTCTAATTTGCCATTTTCGCATCCGATAGATTGCTGCACGGCTATTTGCGGCAATCGCGCGACCATTTGCATCTCTGTCACTCCAGCCAATTGTCGTGGCAAGACCTTTGTCTGCCATTGTCAATGTCATTGGAGACCCTGTTCGTGCTCTAGAGTTGCGCTCTTCAGAAGTAAAAGCTCTCCATTCAGGTCCAGAATCTAGGATTCTCTCATTCATAACACATCCACAAGATGTGCATATGTGCTCTCCACGTGTCAAGTCTTGGTAAAAATCACTACCACCACATACAGAACAAACAGTCATACCTGGTCGACTAATTGTTGTGGGTCGTGCCGATCTTGCCATTTTTAAATCACCTATCTACATCCACTTGAGATATGGCCGCAAACATGCTTGGCCAAAGGATATGCAAAATCACAGCCCGAAGAGGATGCTCCCCAAAGCGCTATTATTTACGTATATAAGTGTAAGCATCCGTGAGCTATTGCACCACGCGTTTCCTGATTTCATCAAGAAAACATACTATCCTCATACATACGTATGAGTTGACTCACATTAGCAAAAAAACAACAAAAGAAGGCGAGGTGAACGTCCGAAACGAAAGGAAGTCTAGCTGTGTGGGGGCAGCCAGAAATCAAGGAGATGATCAGACGTTCTACCTCTTAATTGCGTATCACTCCAGACAAGACATCTGTTTTATGGCTGACTCAGGAATGATGTGGATATTATCATAGTACTCGGTACCATCGTTGACAACAGTCTTTGAGAGGGCTAATTTCATCATTCCCTCGCTCTTCCCAAGCATGTATCCTGCGACATATTGTAGTGGGACACGCATCTTGTCTGCCTGCTCTTTAGACATGGCGCAGCACTCAACTCCGGGGCTTTCAAAGATGACCTCGATTATCTGGTGGTCCTCGCACGCTGGGTGTCGACTCAGTTCTTTCGTCCGCTCAGAAATCCTTGTCTTTCCGCTGATACTTTCCACTCTGGCATGATCATAATGGAATGGGTCTCCAGTGAGTCGGTGGACTGATGGTGCTAAGAAGAGTGTCTTCTCACTAAGTTCCGCAACTTCATTACCACCACTATCGACGTATCTCTTATCTTCGCTTTCTCCGACTAGGTAGCGTATTCTGTACGTCTTTGCATCTACTCTCTTCTTTTCTTCACCTTCATTCACGGTGACCATTGTATCATCCCACATCTCCATTGCAGAGAAGGGGTTACTTGCAGCTTCAGTCATTTATTGTTCACCTAAGTGAAATTTATTAACTATAGTTAAATACACAATAGTTAACTTATAAGGTTAGTGTAACATGAAATACTCACTACAAGAAGGGTTTTACATCGTGATTGAATACTTCTATATCATATTAGCAACCTCGCTCTTTGGTCTGCAACATTCTGGAATGTCGTCTCTCTCGGTCAAAGCGAGAATAATTGACAGATGGGGAAAAGAGGGTTATGCTCGTATTTTTGACGCGTTGAGTGTCGTTACTCTCCTAATAGCATTCATCTCAATGAATTTCTGGGATTGGCTATATTTTATCATGAATCCTACGCAGATTCAACCTATTCTCTTCTCGATGGGAATCTTGTTAGTTGTCATTGGAGCCGTCATTTCGTTAATGGCTTCCAGAGTTATATCAGTGAGTACTGTAGCTGATATGAGAACTGACAGGAAGGCTGAACTTGTCACTGATGGAATATATTCTCGCGTACGACATCCATTGTATCTTGCAACAGTACTGGTCCTATCTGCCTTAGCACTCATCTATCCTTTCCTCCCAGTGACTGTATTTTCACTCTGTATGATATTCTACACGATGATAGGTGCATTCTTTGAGGAAAGAAAACTTGTGTTACACTATGGAGA
Organism: Candidatus Thorarchaeota archaeon; assembly: GCA_016840855.1. GTDB lineage: Archaea > Asgardarchaeota > Thorarchaeia > Thorarchaeales > Thorarchaeaceae > SMTZ1-45. The sequence goes on from JAEORO010000132.1 coordinate 38,757, forward strand.
TGAATATCTCAAGTATAGGGAAAAAGCAGGATTCATATTTCCACGACTACGCTAGCTGTCAATCATCTTTTGAATCTTCGACAGATGTCTAGAACGTTTTACGGCCTCAGATGTGATTTCATGCAGTTCGCCTTTCTCTATTACAAAATGAGCCGTTTCTATATCTGGAGCAAAGTGTCGCTTAATGTCTTCTACTACATAGTGAAGCTGGATGCAATGAGGACTTCCATCCACCGTGAGGGTTGAGACTTTCCTGATTTCAGAGTATTTCACGATAGATGCGATCTTGAAACCTGCCTGATTCATGTGTGTTTCTTCAAGACATAAGTGGAGAGCAAAGTGACCACCATCTCGCTCGCAGATGTCTTTAACAATGTCCAAATTTGTATCTGTGCAGCTACCAACTATTAGTAGATTCTTCTTTTCCCTTAGTCGTTTATCTCCAACATTGATACTCATGAGATGTTGTGAAACTGCACACTCGTCACTCATTGCTACCATTTCCTACGCTTTTGCGTAGGTTCTTCTTGTTCTCCTGCCTTAGAAGTCCATTGGTCTCCAAGTGGAGCCGCAATCCGCGCGATCATGTCCCCTTCAAAGACATAGTTTATCCGACTGAGTGAAATGACAGCTCCATTGAAGGGAGTTGCTATCTCTTTCTTATCCTGAACATGACCCAAGACATCGCCATTGTCAACAGTCTCGCCGAGGTTCACTGTGGGGACAAAGAATCCCTCTGCGTCCACATTGACATGTTGTAGTCTTCCCATGAGTGTGTTTGAGGCTTCAATTCTTTCTCCTACTATCATGTCTTTATTGCGCAATAGATTAAGAATGGCTTCTCTCACTTCCACAGCGGCTTGAGAGTCTACTTGATCAGTATCGCCTCTCATTTCAACTGATACTGCAGGTATTCCATCATGTGCTGCTTCGGTTGTCAGTGCACCTCTCATACCGGTCGACTGCACTACATACGGTAGTCCAATCTGAGAAGCAAGGTTTCTCACATGGATATAATCCCTGTGCAATCCTATGATATGGCTAGTGCAGTTCTGCCACCCCGTGCGAAGTTCTATAATATAGTCCGCGGTGGAAGCTCTACGCCAAATTTCCCATGCAGTCCTTTCAGTCACAGTACCATGTTCGTTTCCAGGGAAAACGGTGTCAAGATCCTTCGAGTCAAGCGGAGAAACCTTTAGTCCAAGACGAAAAGCTAAGGGACTTGCCACAGGAAGGAATGTCACAGAACCATCAATTCTATCCAACCCCTCGAGGTGCCTCATGATGAGATAGCATGCGTACACATCTGTGGCTGAGCGTCCATTCATGGCTGCCAGGATAAACACATTTGGACGTTCTTCTCCAAATGTATAATATCCAAGAGTAGTTCCAGTCTTTAAGTCGATGTCTACAGCATCAACTACTGCCTTGACCATGGTAAGACCTTCTTTCAACTGATGATGATGATGATGGAAGTATATCTCCCAAAGATATGAAAGAGTGTAAGACCTCAAATTTCTGTTTAAATCCACTCTGGTTGGCAGTTGAAGAAGAAAATGTCCGTCTTGAATTCCCGTTCCAAGAAGTAGTCATGTCTACTCAGTGCGTATCTACTCTGTAATGGGATATGGGGGTATTCGAAGATATCTGTGTGTCCACACATCTCAGGATTTCCTATCCATGCTATAGGTTTCCCTAGTTTTACGATCTCAATACCAGACATTGAGAGGTATGGTTCCCAACACATGATAATGAATGATGGTGAATACTTTCCAATCGCTTCAATCGCGTCTAGTTTTTCCACCCACTTTGGGTATGCGATATTATATCGACCATCTTTACTGTCTGTTGCAATACAGCGTTTCTTGACCAATAGTTTTAGAAATTCAGTAAGCCTTCCATCACCACTCATCACTTCGAGAACTGGTCCTTTTACTTTCCTTGAACCGACTGCTCTGTTTATTATCTGAGCAAGCTCATCAATGAACTCTCTGTTGAAAATCTGAAAAATCCATCTACCCGCTCTGTTAGCTCCATCGCAGTATGATTTCACATCTCCTTTCTTTTCCAATTTTTGGAAGAATCGAAGGACGTCTGAGAAGGGCAATAGCTCATAGTGAATATCGATGTATTCATCATGGTAGTCCATTCCTCTTCTCCTCTTTTTTGCAACATTCTTAGTCAACCCTAGCTAACCATAGCTCTAATAAGGGAAACTCTATTGCATAGATGGAGAGAGTGAGCCAGGATGGATTGCGTTCTCGATAACTAACATTTACTCCTTTTGCGAGCCCTTTATAGCGGTCGCTATCTTGGACTTTTCCCATCCTTCAATGTCAAGAGAGGTTACTGGACATGAGTGATTATGCAAAGATTGAGAAGAAATGGCAGAAGCGCTGGAGAAAAGACAAGGTCTTTGAGGCTGATCCAGATCCCAAGAGGAAGAAGTTCTTTTTGACTGTACCATATCCCTATGTAAACGGAGCTTTGCACATAGGACATGGCAGGACCTACACTATTGGCGATGTGATTGCTCGTTACAAACGAATGCAGGGCTTCAATGTGCTGTTTCCAATGGCATCGCACATGACAGGAACCCCTATTCAGGGCATGGTCGACAGAGTAAAGGCTGGTGACCCAGTAGCAATTGAACAGTACAAACGTGACTTACGATTGTATTTTGAAACTGAGGCGGAAGTAGATGCTCAACTTGCTAAATTCAAGGATCCCTGGACCACAGCATCATTCTTTGCTAAGGTAATTTCTCAGGACTTTGATGCATTAGGTTATAGTATAGATTGGCGAAGAAAGTTTACGACCGGTGACAAGGAATACAACAAGTTCATTGAATGGCAATATCAGAAGTTCATGGATAAGGGATATGTCAAACAGGGTAACTATCCTTTACTGTATTGTCCGAACTGTAAAAATCCCGTTGGTGAGGATGATTTACTGGAGGGTATGACAGCTAAAGTCAAAGAGTTTACAGCAATCAAGTGGCCATTCGAGGATGGGTTCTTGGTCGCTGCCACCCTGCGTCCTGAAACCATCTTTGGTGTTACAAACATGTGGATTCACCCAACAAAGAAGTATGTTTGGGCAAAAGTTGATGGTGAGAAATGGATAATTTCGAAAGCCGCTGTAGACAAGTTGAGATTTCAGGCAAAAGAGGTTGAGGTCTTAGAAACCTTTCCGGGTTCCAAAATTATTGGTAAGAAGTTCAGAGCAATCCACGATGACCATGAGATTATGATTCTGCCCGCAGAATTTGTAGACGTGGATAATGCCACTGGTGTAGTCTACTCAGTACCCGGTCACGCTCCCTTTGACTATATTGCTCTACGAGACTTGTGGGAGGACCCATCTGGCCTAGAGAAATATGGCATCTCAGCTGATGACGTTCGGGGTATAGAGATCATTAGCATGATTGATATGAAGGATTATAGTGAATTCCCTGCAAAGGATGCTGTCGAGAGTCGAGGAATTAAATCTCAAAAAGAAGATGAGAAATTAGAAGATGCAACACAAGAGATCTACAAGGCAGAATTCTATGATGGAGTAATGAAAGACAACTGCCAGCAATTCTCTGGTCGCAAAATCATCGATGTAAAGGAAGATGTTGTTGCTTGGATGCGGTCTATCAATAGAATTGATATTTTCTACGAACCCGATGAGAAACCTGTGGTCTGTAAGTGTGGGACAAATGTACTGATTGGTGTCTTTGCTGGTCAGTGGTTCTTAGACTACACTAGCCCTGGTTGGAAGGAAGAAACCAGAAGAGCCCTAGCCTCCATGGAAATTATTCCAGATACATATCGAGTCCTGTTTGAGAACACATTCGACTGGTTGACCCAGAGGCCTTGTGCACGAAGGCGGGGGATTGGAACAAGACTACCGTTTGACCCTGACTGGATAATCGAGTCTCTATCAGACTCAACTATATACATGGCTTACTACACTATTGTATATCAAATCCGCAAGAACAAACTAAAACCAGAGCAGCTGACGCCGGAGTTCTTTGATTATGTCTTTTTGGGGAAGGGAACTCCAACAAAAGTAAGTAAAGTAACAGGTATTGACACTGGTCTCTTGAAAGCCATGCATGATGAGTTCGACTACTGGTATCCAAACGACCAGCGTCATACAAATCCCGCACACATCCCCAATCATCTGAGCTTCGCTCTCTTCCATCACGTGGCTATTTTCCCAGAAAAATATTGGATCAAACGAATTAGCATCAGTGAATACCTCGTCATGGCTGGTGGGAAAATGAGTAAGAGCAAGGGTCGCGTGATTCCCTTGGTTGAGGTTCCAAAGAAGTACGGGGCGGATGTCTTTCGTGTCTATGCTATGGCTGCAGCTGAGCCTGCATCCTTAATGGAGTGGCATGAGCGTGATGTGTCATCTATGATGGGACGAACACGCCAATTCAGGGATATTATGTTCAAGTACTCAAAGAATCCTCCCAAGACCTTCACGAAAAAGGAAAAGCCAAACATGGCCACAAGATGGATAGTTTCGCGAGTCAATACAATCGCTGAGACTTGCACTGCATTGATCAACAGCTTCAGACTACGCGATTATGCTATCAATGTCACTTCAGAGATGATTCGCACAGTTAACCAATACTTGAAGCGTCCTGGAATTCCCAAAGAAGAGAGCGATGCCACAATGGCCTACGTGTGTGATGTCTGGGTCAGGTTAGCAGCACCTTTGATGCCACATATGTGCGAAGAAATCTGGGACAAGATGGGCAGGTCTGGGTATGTATCACTAGCTGAATGGCCTAAGCCCGACAAGAAGTTGATTGATCCTGAAGTTGAAACTGCAAGCCATGTTATTGAGTCCACAATACGTGATATCAGAGAGATTATGAAACTGATGAAAGGCAAGAAAGCTAAGAAGGTGCACGTCTATGTGGCTCCTGAGTGGATGTTCGAGGCAATGAATAGCATTCGCGATGCAAACTTACCAATGATCATTGGTGACATCATGAAACACCTGATGTCAAATGAAACCTTCAGAACGCATGGAAAAGAGGTAAAGAGCATAGTCGATCGTATAGCAAAAGAGAATGGACTTTGGGCTCATTCATCAAGTTCGAAGAACGAGATGATTGCATTGGATGACTCAATTCCCTACATGAAGTCAGAGTTGAATGTTGACATCATCATCCATAGTTCTGAGAATCCAAAGTATGATCCACAGGGCAAAGCACGATTTGCTCTACCGGGACGAGTTTCTCTGTACTTGGAGTGAGGACGCCTTATCAAAGGCTCACTCCTCTCTTTTCCCTTCTCCATACGTAAATGGAAAGTACTAGCAGATAACCAACTATTGCGAAGTATATTGCCCATTCAAGAGTCGCATGCATCGAGAACTCCGGTGTTACCCATCCCATCTGCTCCCAAGGTCCATAGAGGAAGAGCATGAAAAGTGCCATGTTCAGGAATCCCCCGAGAGACAGGCCCTTATGGATCCTAACCTCTTTTTGAGCAAGGATTGCTAGTGCCCAAAAAAGGGTCATAACCATGCCGCTAAGGAAAAACGACATCGCTGAGATCATATGCTCATAGCCATAATTCATTGGGTATATTCCAACAAACACAATCGACACGCAAGAGAAGATACCAATCAACATGGTGATTTTACTTATGATATTGTCAATATAGAAACCTAATCCAATCATAAATGGGATGAACAATATACCCGCAAGGATCATCCCTAAATTAAACATCCATGCTAGTTCGGAAACGCCAATTTCTCCCAGCATTGATATATAAAAGATGAACATTGAATATGGCTCACCAAGAGACCCCTCATAGAACAATTGGGGGGTGAGAATGAAGACTAGACCGATGCTCGAACTTACGATTCCCCAATATGGGAAATGATTCCTGTCCACCAACTCTTTAATATTCATTCAGCCACCTCTTCAATTTGGAACAAGAAACCATCAGATAGTTATGTCGATTGACTCCAATTTACTCTATGAGTTCATTACTCCGCTTGTTTCATGTTTCTCCGAATCTTCGAGAGGTACGATGATGCATAATCTGTGAAATAAAATGAGCCAATTGGATCTGGAAATGATGCCTCGAGCTTTTCTACGGGCATGTCAGAAATTGCCCCTAATGCAGAAATAATCTTTGCACCGTGGTCAACGACTGAAGGTGGTGGTCCAAAGCATCCCTTACAGGGTGTGGCTTTGGATGGACATTGTGCTCCGCAGAGACCTATGGTAGCAAAACCCAAGCACAGATATCCCTGATCAAGGAGGCACTTTGTTGGGTCAATCCTCCCCTCATGAGTCCTGCGGAATTGCTTGATGTGTTTCTCTTCTCGTTCCATCGGACATTGATCACAAACGGTCTTGTCAGGAAGGTCATAGGGTTTATTATTCAACAGGGCTGACAGAGCATCAAGAGTGTTCTCGCTAGTCGGAGGGCATCCCGGAAGGACCAGATCAAAATCGACAATATCTGTATTTGGTATGATACTCTCTGTAAATCCAGGTACGTTCTCTTTCGGAATTCTTCCGTCTGTGATGGTTTCTACTTTGAGGAATTTCCTGTCAAGTAGTTCGTTCAAATCCCACTGATTAGCCAGACCTTGGATGCCGCCATAGACGGAGCAGGATCCCCACGCAACAAGTGTCTTGCTTTTGTCCCGCATCACCTTCAGTAAATGAATGTCTTCCTCTGTCCTACAACTTCCCTCAACTAGTCCGATATGAATCGAATGTTTTGAGAGTGTTTCTAGGTCCTGAAGTTTATAATCAACAACCGCAGGCCAATAGACAATATCCAGTGAGGGAAGGACATCTAACAGCTTCAAATGAAGATCAATGAGTGCTTGATCACATCCCCAGCACGAGGTCAACTGAGCGAGTGCTATACGTTTGGTCTTTACCATGGTCTATATTCCCTCTCTTGCTGGGTTCGGCCCTAGCTTCTTAATGCGCTCAACCATGTTCGTGACTCCGGCTGTGAAGACATCACCCTCAGCTGCACTAGCCCATTGAAGGTGGACTCTTTCTGGCTCAACCCCTGCCTGTTCCAAAAGGCGCTTCAGTAGAGTGTATCGAGCCTCCATCTTCAAGTTGCCACTGGTGTAGTGGCAATCCCCTGGATGACAGCCAGAGATCAATACACCATCTGCTCCTTGATACAACGCATCCAAAATGAATGAAATGTCAATCCTGCCTGTGCAGTTCACTCGTATGATTCTGACGTTAGGTGGCATCTGCATTCTACTTGTTCCTGCAAGGTCAGCTCCTGCGTATGAGCACCAATTGCAGCAGAACGCAAGGATACGTGGTTCGAATTGACTTGATTTCCTTGGTCTCCTCTTGGGCTGTGGGATGCCGGTTGATTTGGGTGTGACGCTAGACACGCACGAGGCCTCCTCGAACGAGTCGGCGTCGAAAGTTCCCTGCTATTAAGTTTCCTGCTTCTTACAAGTTGAAATTGAACAAAAGACAGTGAATTCTTTTTTCTAGCAACAGTTTTATGCTCGGTAAAGAAGATAGAACAATGTTCAAGAAACGCATGGTGGAATAGAAGTGATTATTGCCTTCATCATGGCCAAGGTAGAGTCGACAAAGTCGCGAGCAATTCTGGATGCTGTTCGCAACCTCGAACAAGTGGAAGAAGCCTATCTGATTTATGGGGCGTATGACCTTCTCATCAAGTGCGTCTTTAAGACTCCGGAGGCATTAAGCTCTTTCGTAGTTAATGAGCTTCGGAAGGTAGACGGTGTAAGAGATACAATCACAAACGTGTGCGCCACATGCGAGTGATTAAGCGTCCTTACTAAGACCAAGCCGTTGTAGGGTTTCTTTCAAGGGTAGACCTGTCTTCAGGTCCCAACCTCGCTCAGTATAATACTCATCTAGCATCATATCTAGCTCGACAACCTCGCCGGCGGATGGTCCTACAGGGGCTTTTTCCTTTGTGAGCCTATCCGGCAAACAATCATCCTTTCTCGAAACACCAAGACGTGCATTGAACAATCGGTTGAGGTTTACGATTCTCTCACCAATGACTTGGAGGTCTCTTCCAGTCAAATCAAGGCCATTATGAATCTTGAGAGCAAGGGCAATATCATCGTAGAAGAACTCTGGAGGAATTTGAGTCCCATACTTACACAGACCTACACTCTCAACCATGACCATGAAATCTTCACACTCCTTGACCATGATTCCCTTGTATTTTGGATTCAAACGGTCCGCCATCTCAGGAAGGTATTCTTCGCCAAATCGCTCCCTGATATCATCATCAAAACCAGCCTCATCAAGAACTGGGAATCCATAAAGATGATCGGCGCCTCTGGCTGCAGTGACAGCAGCAAGCCCCATGGACTTCTGGGCTCTGGGTTCTTGCCCTGCAATCTCTTGCTTTTTCACAGCCATGACGAACTTCTCAGTTCCCCTACCTATTCTCTTAGCTGCTCTCGCACTTCCTTCTGCAAGTATATCTCCAAAGCCCTCCCGCAACGCAATCATTCGTGTCAAGTTTACAACAGTTTCATGGTTCCCCCAGCTGAGATCAATCCCACCTGTGTCTTCAGCAGTCAGAAGACCTTTTTCCCATGCCTCCATTGCCCAAGAAATTGTTCCACCAAGCGAGATGGTGTCCATTCCGTATTGATTTGAAAGATGATGTCCAAAGAGTACTGACTCAAGGTTATCATTTCCGCATCGAGATCCCATAGAAGATTGAGTTTCAAACTCAGGTGCGCCTCCCTCGTAAGCATAGGGTCCAGTTCTCACTGCAGTATACCTGCCACATCGCTGTAGACACGAGAAGTCTGCTCTGGCCTTCACAAGATACTTCTCATTTATGGCATCTCCACTTATCTTCTCAAATCCATCAAAGACACCCTGTTTCATATTATAGCTTGGCAACCGTCCTATATGCTGCATGAGTTCCACAAGACTGGTGGTTCCATACTTTATACGACCGGGAGTGAATGGATTTGCCATCATTCGTTTGTGGAACACATCTATCTGTTTCAGATAGTTCTGCGGGTCAGCAACAATGAGTTTTCCGGTCCCTCTCACTGAGACCGCCTTCAGTTTCTTGGCTCCCATGACGGCTCCAAGTCCTGAACGCGCAGACGCACGGTCTCTGTCATTCATCACTGCTGCAAACCTCACAAGGTTCTCGCCAGCTTGACCGATAGATAGAGTCCTGATTCTCCTACCATGTTTTGCCTTGAGGATGTCATCGGTTTCAAAGACGTCCTTTCCCCAGACGCCTGCACTCTCAGCGTCCACGAGTTCTACATCTTTGTCCTTTATGTTTAGATACACTGGACTTGAAGATGCACCGGTGAAGATGATTGCGTCATATCCAGCAAACTTCAGTTCTGCCCCCCAAAATCCTGCTGCGTGACTCTCACCCCATACATCTGTCAAAGGTGAATGAGCTGCAATGACATGCCTTGAGGCTTGCGGGAACATGGACCCTGTGAGAAGTCCTGTCGCCATGCCTAGTACATTCTTATCGCTGAGTGGATCGATTCCTACTGGAATGGTATCAAAGAGGACTCTAGATAGAAACCCGGCTCCCAGAAGATAGTCTTTGACAATCTCCTCGTCTAATGGTCGTTTCTCAATGGACGCCTTTGTCAGGTTTATCCACAGGATTTGGCCTCCGACTCCCTTTATCATAGCACGTCCTCCTTGTTATAGATCTCTTCGCTGTATTGTTCATACAACTCTCTCATACTACCATCTTTGTCCCTCTTAGCAAGCTCACCCTCAGTAGTCATCCATATTGCATCTGCAGGACAGCGGTCTACACACTCTCCACACTGGATACACTTGAAGGCCTTGCCAGTATCTGGATGTATGCGGATTGCATAGTAAGGACATGCTTTAACACATTCTCCGTGCCCAACACACTTTTTGTTGTTGACAATGACAACACCTTTCGATGTTCGCATCAAGGCTTGTTCTGGGCAAGCTGGTATACACGGTGCATCATCACAATTTCTGCAGAAGAGCGGAAAATCGAGAGCTGGTTCAACCCTGACAACTCTATTCCGCGCACGAGAAGGACTAATCACCTTGAAGTAGTACATACTACAGGTATTCGAACATGTCATGCATCCCGAGCATACCCGTGGGTCTCCAAATACAAATTTGAGTTCTGTCAAGGTTCAATCTCCGATAGGTCTTTCTCCGCTTCCCATTTCTTGGAACTTTCCATGACCTGGTTTAGCAATCACAGCCCCTTCATTGTAGACCTGTGTGCCTCTGATAAAGGTCATGACAGGCACTCCTCTCATGGTCATCCCCTCATAAAGTGTCCATCCGCACTTTGATTCCATCATGTCAGCAGTAATCTTCTCTTCCTTAATCTGGTCAAGTATCACAAAGTCTGCGTCTGCTCCAATTCGAAGTACTCCTTTCTTGGGATAGAGTCCGAAAATTCTTGCAGGATTTCGAGAACATACCCGCAAGAGCCGCGCAAAGGTCATTCGCGATTTATTGATGCCCTCTGACAAAAGCACTCTCAGAATCATCTGGATGCCATCGACGCCTGACCATGCTTCCCTGATGTCTTCAGAACCTGCATCTTTTTTCTCAACCGGGCTTGGAGCGTGGTCACTCACAACCATATCAATACCACCACGGAGCAACGCGGACCAGAGTGCAGCCCTGTCTTCTTTGGTTCTGAGTGGTGGGTTCATCTTGCTTTTTGGACCGAGGCGGTTCATATCATCTCTGTAAAACACAAGGTGGTGGGGACAAACCTCAGTCGTCACCATTACTCCTCGGATTTTACCTTTCTCTACCTCCTGCACACCTTCCCTGGTTGTGACATGCGCGATATGGAGATGTCCCCCTGTCTGCTCTGCAATATTGATATTCTGCTGTATCGCGAGCTGCTCAGCAATGTTTGGTCTTGCGAGGGAATGACTGATAGGAGCATCCCAGTCATCTTCCATTTCAGTACGGAACTCATCTAATATGCCCTGATCTTCCGCATGAACTGTGAGATGACCTCCTGATTCAGATACAGCACTCAAACACTTTACAATGACCCCCGTAGTCGTCTGATATGGCTCACATGTGAATGCCTTGAAGGCAGCAATCCCTTTTTCAACAAGCAGTGGGATGGCTACATGGTTTTCTGAGTTCATCATCCCCGCATAAAATGTGAAATCAGCTACACTCATCTCCTCTCCCTGAACAATCTTCTCTTCTACTACATTCACTGTATCAACTTGATTTGTGAGTGGCATGTCAACAAATGTAGTGACACCTCCAGCGACCGCAGCCTTTGAACCAGTTGTGAATGTTTCATGGTCTAGCATCTTAGGGTCATGGATGTGTGCGTGAGCATCAATAAGTCCTGGCATCAGGATTTTACCTGCAGCATCAATGATAGTGCCTGCTTCTGGAAGGTGTTCATCGCTAGCAATAACCACGATTATTCCATCTGTTACGCCTATCCCTCCCCGAGCAATTCCGGACTCAAGGAGAAGTTTTGCGTTTTTCACAACAAGATCTACAGACCCCCTCGTCTGTTTTCTGAAGGTTGACGTGAGGGTGCTGCTCATTTATCCCCCTCCAACTGGTGGGAACAATGCTACAGCATCATTGTCTTTCAATACAGTATCATATCCATCAAGTAGTTCAATGCGTTTCCCATTGATCATACATGAGAAAAACTGCTTTAGCTCTCCAGTCTCGTCATCAAGAACTACATCTTTGAACTTGTTTCCATAAGTTTTCGCTAGCAACTGAAGAAGTTCTTTGATGTCCCTTGCTTCTATCTCTACACTCTTGACGCCTGTGATCTCTCGAACCGTGGCAAAGAACTTCACCAAGACCTGAGCCAAATGTTTCACCTGTATTCGAAGAAGTAACCAGAGATTAAAACCGTTGCCTTCTGTTCTCTTCTGAACGTAGAAGTTATAGGAACCATTCACAGATTGTGCCATCGAATCAAAAATGGAGATTGTTGTAGTCGGACACCTAAGCAGGGACCTGATAATCACACCTGACACTAAAATGGAAATGCTTGGTGGAGCTCCAGCCTATGCAATGATAGCCCCTGCGATTGGTGCTTTTGGCGCTGGTATCATCTCCAAGGTTGGTTCAGACTTTGATGCCTCGTACAAAATCGACTTGATGGCATCTGGACTCAATCTGACAGGACTTCACTTTGAAGGAGCCCATACTACTCGATTTGTCAATGTGTATGATGCAGACGGAGAACGAACGCAACGGGTAGAAGCTCTTGCTCCACAGATTAAACCTTCAGACTTCACAGATGTTCATGTTGAAGCAAGTATAATTCACTTCTCGCCACTTTCGCCAAATGAGATTGATAATGCATGCTTTGATACTGCATGTGAAGAGGACGCTCTGGTTTCACTGGATGTACAAGGTTACTTGAGATTCATATCCGCTGACGGAGATGTTACTCTTCAGACATGGGTTGACAGCGATAGAATCCTTGGAATGGTCGATATTGTCAAGCTTCACGACACCGAATTGAAAATCATTAACGAAAGCAAATCTGAGTTGTCCACGGTATCATCAATTCTGGACCTTGGCCCAAGGGTCGTTATAATCACTAGGGACCACCGAGGCTCCACAATTTATACTCGTAATGCACGGGTTGACATTCCACTGGTTCTTGCTGATGCACAGGTGGACTCAACAGGGTGCGGAGATACATACGCCATTGGTTTCTTACTTGAATACATGAGATCTGCGAATGTGAGTCGAGCAGGACTCTTTGCAGCTACATGTTCCTCGTTTAATGTGGAAACAATGGGTCCATATGACATGCCTGACCGTAGCATGGTAGAGAGTCGGATGCGTCGTTATCTTCAAGCATGAATAGAAGTCTTTTTCATCTGATATTAGCAGGACTGATATAACAGGGGAACATCAATGCTTGAAGACATTCATTCTCTAATGGAGAAGTATGAGATTGATGGACTATTTGCACTCGGAAGTCCATTCGACTCTTCAAATCTTCTATGGCTAACAGGGTTTCGATCTGTTGACGCGATATTCTATCTGCAAAACAAAGGCGAACAAGGTATCATTGGCGCAGCATTCAACACGCTGGATCGCGTCAAGACCGAGAGTTTTGTTACGAGAACATATGATCTCAGTGAACTGGTTATTCAGATTCTTAAAGAGAAAAAGAAGGTCATTGAAAACAGAGCTGTGCTCATCGGACCAATGCTTCGTGATGAATTCACTGGAACGAAACTTGGAATTCCAGATGATCTTCCTGCGAGTGTTCTAATCGTACTTCAAAAAATGGGATATGATGTCAAAGTTGTTCGTGACTTAGTTCCTGATGCGAGGGCTACCAAGTCTTCTGATGAAGTCCGGAAAATCAAGAAGGCTGGAGATGCTACAGTTGGTGCAATCTCAAAGGTCATAGAGATGATTAAGGACGCAGATGTAGGTTCAAACAAGACATTGATCTATGAAAACATTCCACTCACTGTCGGGAAAGTGAAGCTGGCTCTCGAACACTTTCTACTTGACAGGACCGCAGAATGTTCAGAGGACACTATTCTTGCTGTTGGCACCAAGGCGTTTGATTGGCATTATTTGGGCAACTCCAATGATAAGCTGAAAGCTGGAGTGCCAATCATCCTTGATGTATTTCCACGCCTTAAACAGGAACGCTATGTGGCTGATGTCACTCGTACCATTGTAAAGGGAACACCATCGAAGAGAGTGAAGGAAATGTATGTGGCTGTGCAGGCTGCAGCTGACGCATCGGCTGATGCACTCACTGCTGGTGTCAAAATCGATGATGTGAACCTTGCATGTTTTAACACACTGAAACAGCACGGATATGACTCCCTCAGACTGAACCCTGAGGCTAAGGATGGAATGACTCATGGCCTTGGTCATGGTATTGGACTGGAGGTACATGAACAACCGAGTATGTACGATTTCGAAGGTCGTTTTGAGGAAGGAAACATCATGGCAATCGAGCCCGGGGTCTATTTTAGGAATGCTGGTGGTGTCAGGATAGAGAATGACTATGCTGTGACTAAAGGTAAAGCAAAACTTCTGACAAGAAATCTTGAAACGATGCTCTGGGTCTAATCTTCACTTAAGGCATGATATGGACATACAGAGATGCACATTCCGCATGCTTGACATTTGTCCTTATCAATCTCAAAGAGGTTTTTCTCCTTGTCTACAGTGATTGCTCCATAGACGCACGACTTTGGGCAAAGGCCGCAGAGTGTGCATTTCTCGAGGTCAACGGTTGGGGGTGGTGTCAGGGTAACAGCTTTGTCCATTTGACGTAATGCCACACCTCTGATATCTACGATTGAGTCATATCCGTGGCTCTTCAGCCAATCCGCAGTTTCACTCGCAATCTTTCCATATATTGTGTGTCCCTCAAGGATTGCCGCAGTACATACCTCTACTGCTGATGCTCCCACCATCGAGAACTCAATCACGTCTTGACCTGAGGTCACCCCTCCCACTCCGATTACAGGAATCTTCACCGCTCTAGCAATGTCTGCGATACATCTCACTGCAATAGGTTTCAAAGCTGCACCACTCATCCACCCAAATCCATCGCTACTTCCCAACATCGGTTTTCCAGTTTCAATATCTATCCGCAAACATGGACCATACGTGTTTATTCCAACAATGCCATCCACATAAGGCTCGAGCGATTTTGCCACTGCTGCAACATCCACCTTCGGACTGATCTTAGCAAAGATTGGAATCTCAACCACTTCTCTCAGTGCCCTGGCGATATCCACGTGTCCTCCTACGTAGTGAGTACTGAACTCGATGGCATTCGCTCCTGCTTTCTCCAGTTTTGGTCCCAGCTTTGAAACCTCCTCCGGAGTGTACCCTACACTCGCAATTAGGGGAAGTCCAGAACTGAGGGCAATAGCATACTCTCTCTCAAGCCATTGTTCAACTGAAAGCTCACTCCAGAGCTCTGCATTCAGAATACCTCTCCGCGACCCGACCCTGCCCTCTTTGAGTGCGGCCATATTTGGTCGAGGAACATCAGCAGGTCTGACACTAACGGTCTTAGCAACAAGGCCACCCACACCACCTGCTGCAGCATTCAATAATGTCATGCCATCTCTGGAGGTTGGGCCTGCTGCTGTCATGACTGGATTTCTGAGCTTTAGTCCTGCGAACTCAGTACTGATATCGACCATACCACACCCTATGAAGACTTCAACATAAAGAGTTCTACGTTTTTTCAGTCCACATCGATAATGTCTGCAGGGCTAATATCCTCGACATCTACACCTGACTTTTGTAACCTGAGAATCGACAACTCATAAGCTTTGAGCACGTCCGCCTTTGTTATGTAGCCAAGCATCCTCTTCGGAGATCTGGGGTCAACAATTACAGCGTGCCCCTCATCACGTCGTATCATGGCTTGAAGAGCACTATCCATGGTGCAGTCTGGTGACAGGTGCAGAAAATCGGGATTCATGAGTTCTCCGACAGTATACTCTTGTCCATCCTCCTTTGGTTCATGAAATAGATCTTCTGCAATCAGGATTCCAAGCACGTTGTTATTATTGTCCACTACTGGAAACTTTGTGTGGTGTGTTTTGTCTATGATTGTAAAGACCTCTGATGTTGTCATATCCGCAGTCAGCTTTTCGGGCTTTGTTGTCATTATCTCTTCTACTCTGATTGTCTTGAGAACCTCAACATGCGAACCCCGTTGAAGTCGTACACCTCTTCTCACGAGTTTTGATGTGTAGATACTTTCTGGTTGAATAAGTGAAGAGACCAGATAAGAGGTTGAAACCGAAATCATTAGAGGTAGTATCAAGGAATAATCAGCTGTCATCTCCATCAACATAACGATACATGTGATTGGAGCTCTTGCAGTTCCTGCAAAGAGGGCTGCCATACCAACTAGCGCGAAAGCCATCGGTTGTAGTACGCCCCAAGGATTCAGTGTAAAACAAAACAGACCAAATGCGCCTCCAAATCCTGCACCTATGAAGAGCGTAGGTGCAAACACACCACCAGACCCTCCTGAACCTAAAGTCAAGCTTGTAGCTAGCATCTTCAATATACCGAATAGCAGTAGAGCTCCCAATGTTACATGACCTATCAATGTGGCATCAATGAATGGATATCCTACACCCATTATAGCTGGATAATATGGCTGATCGCTTGGAAACAATCCAGAGTATCCGAAAAATCCTTCGGCCTGATAAGTGATAAGCGCAAGAAGTCCGGTGAGTACTCCTCCAATTGCTGGTAGGATATATTTTGAAACGCGTAGTTTTTCCAAGAGGTCTTCGATGCCATAGAAACCCCTCATCCAGATGACGCTAACAAAACCAAGAATGACTCCAAGAACCAAGTATAGGACAAGCTCAATTGGATGGCCCATTTCAAAAAAAGGTGCCTGAAAGGAAACAGAAGTACCAAGTATCAAGTCAGCAGTTGCTGTAGCGACAACTGATGCTAGGATCACAGGAAGAATAGAAAATCCAATTATTCCTCCAGCTAATACCTCTATCCCAAAAAGGGCTCCTCCCAACGGTGCATTAAACGTTGCAGCTATTCCTGAAGAGAGTCCTGCTACAAGTAGTGTCCTTCTCTCTCTTTTATCAAGATTAAGGATACTGGCAACCACTGAACCAGCTCCAGCACCAATTTGAGCAATCGGCCCCTCGCGGCCACAGGATCCTCCGGATCCTATACAAATTGCGGATACTATGCTTTTAATCAGTGGTACACGAAACCGGATTCTTCCACCATGCAATGCATACGCTTCTATCACTTCAGGAACCCCATGACCTTTGGCTTCTGTTGCATATCTTGTGACTAAGAAGCCAACAATCAAACCTCCGATTCCTGGTACAGCAACCCATCCCCAAACACCCAATACTTGTGGGATTGTTACGAAAACCAGACTTAATCCTAAAATTAGAAGTCTAAACAATACTGCTGTGATGCCTGAAATGACTCCAATTAGAGCTCCCAACGAGTAAAGAACGACTTGTTGCCTCATTGCTTTTCGTTCAATCATTACACCAATTCGCCTTCTTGGACTAGGCATCTACACTATTTGTTTGGGTCATGGGATATTACTTAAAGCTAATCATTACATACTAAACGCGACTGTCTTGAATAGACATTCTATTAACTTTGAAGCCATTTATTGCCAAACTATTTTTCGACTTCCCTAATTTTATTTCAGTTAAGTTATGTCTCGCATGGTTGCAGCTTCAATGTCTATGGGACTAATGTCTTCTACTTCCACACCTGATTTTTGTAACTTGATGATGGCAACCTCATAAGCCTTGAGAACATCCGTCTTGGTGATATACCCTAACATTCGTCTTGGGTCTATGGGATCAACAATTACTGCATGTCCTTCATCCCGCTTAATCATAGCCTGTAATGCCCCATCAATAGTTGTTTCTGGTGAAAGATGCAAGAAATCTGGATTCATGAGTTCCCCGACTGTATAATCCTGCCCATCCTCCTTTGGATCACGGAATAGATTCTCAGCTATTAGGATTCCAAGTACGTTGTTCTCACTATCAGTCACAGGAAACTTTGTGTGATGAGTCCTATCAATTACATCAAATACATCTGACAGTGTCATCTCTCTTGTTAATGTAGTTGGCTTAGTCGTCATTATCTCGTTCACTTTGATTGTCCGAAGGACTTCAATATGAGGCTCACTTCTGAGGCGCACCCCTTTTCTGACTAACTTCATCGTGTAAATGCTTTCAGACTCGATAAGTGAAGAAACCAAAAAGGATGTAGGTACTGCAATCATTAGTGGTAGTATCAACGAATAGTCTGCTGTCATTTCCATTATCATGACAATGCATGTGATTGGTGCTCGACCAGTCCCAGCGAATAGTGCCGCCATACCAACCAATGCAAAAGCTGTTGGTTGAGATACACTACCTGGCAAAATCTCTGAACACATCAAACCAAAGGCGCCTCCAAATCCTGCGCCCATGAAGAGAGTTGGTGCAAACACACCGCCGGATCCCCCAGATCCTAAGGTAAAAGAGGTAGCAAAAATCTTCAGTAAACTGAATAGGAAAAGGGCTCCAATCGCTACGTGACCGACCAGCGCAGCATCAACAAAAGCATACTCCACTCCCATTATTGCAGGATAATATGGTTGATCTTCGTAAAATGCTCCAGAGTAGGCGAACACCGATTCAAAATAGATTGTACCAATCCCCAATAGCCCTGTAAGCACACCTCCAATAGCCGGGAGAAGATATCTTGAGGCACGAATTTTTTCGAAAAGATCCTCGATAGAATAGAATCCTCGCATCCAGATGACACTTGTAACTCCAAGTGCAGCTCCAAGCCCAAGGTAGAAAATGAGTTCAATTGGATGACCTATACCGAATGTGGGCGCTTGGAATGATGCAGCAGGTCCAAGCATGTACAAAGAAATTGCTGTAGCGACAACTGATGCTAGGATCACAGGAAGAATAGAAAATCCAATAATGCCCCCTGCTAGCACCTCTATTCCAAAAAGCGTACCTCCCAGTGGTGCATTGAATGTAGCAGCTATTCCTGACGAAAGACCACAAACGAGAAGCGTCTTTTTTGCTCTCTTGTCAAGGTTTAGGACAGTTGCCACAGCTGACCCAACACCCGCGCCAATCTGAGCAATTGGTCCCTCACGACCACACGAACCACCTGTACTTATACTAATAGCAGAGCCTATACTTTTTAGAAGAGGAACTCGAAAACGAATGTTTCCTCCGCGTAAGGAGTATGCTTCCATAGCTTCAGGAACTCCATGTCCTCTTGCTTCTGGTGCATATCTCACGACAATTATTGCAACAACCAAACCACCCAAGCACGGAAGGACGACCCATCCAACTAAACCCAAGACCTGCGGGATGATGACAAAAATTCTGCTCATACCAAGAATGAGCAGTTTGAACATGACTGAGGTTATACCTGAAATAACACCAATAAGAGCTCCTAATATGTAGAGAGCAACTTGCGGTCTCATCTCACTCCTTTCAATCATGTCTTCTACCTGCCATCGATTATGTAAAACAACTTGCCCATTTACCTATCATTGGATTTTAGCATTTCACTTTGATGATAATCTTGTTGAAATGTCCAATATGCCTTTACCTTATCATTCCACGAGGTTTGAGATCTTCAACCACGAAATCAAGACCAAGTTCTTTGAGTTTTGATTCTTTGGGGTACCCAGTTTCAGGATCACAACCTCGATACTTGTAGTAATCATCGAGCATATAATCAAGGTCCGGGAGTCCGCCCTTTGAAGGTCCCGTAGGCATAGGGTCTTTCAGCAGTCTGGGTGGTAAGGTCTCCTCTTTGCGTGTCACACCAAGCCTATGATTGTATGCTCTTCTCAGATGACTGATTCTCTCTCCTGTTGTTCTGACAAACTTAGGATCTGCCCAATCAGTCATACCTGTAAGGGGAGGAATCACGTTGACGAAAGTGTCAAAGTAATACACTGGTGGCCACATGGTTCCGTATTTGCAGATGACCGCTGAGTCCACAATCGCATAGAGGTCTTCCATGTCCCAAACTACCTGTCCCTTGTGCACTGGTGACATGATATCAAGAATTTCATCCGCTTTGTCTTTACCAAACCGCTCTATGACAATATCAGGATAGCCAAGTTCTTCAAGGCTAGAAAGACTTCTCAGATGGTCTGCACCTCTCACATTAGTTGCATAGGTGAGCCCAATACTCTGGTGGGCTCGTGGGTCCTGCCCAGAAGCCTCGAGACCCTTGACATGCACTGCATATCTCCAAGCATCTCCTCCAATCTTTTCTGCAGCCTTCCTAACACCATTTGCTAAGATGTCACCAAACCCTTCACGCTTGGCAATCTTTTCTACTAGGACCGTTTGTGTTTCGGCATTTCCCCAGCTGAGGTCTAACCCATCAGCATCCTTACTTGTGATAATTCCTTGTTCAAAAAGGTCCATCGCAAAACCAATTGTCTTTCCACAACTGATAGTGTCCATTCCAAGCAGGTCACACCGCTTCCCCAGATGGAATATAGACTCAATGTCGTTGTTGAGGCAATTTGAGCCAAATGCCATGATTGTTTCATATTCAGGTCCTCCTATTGGACCCGTGGCATACTTACCCTCATTGACACGAATGATGTACTTACATCCGATGGCACACCCATGACAGGCTTCCTGTGCGATTCTATACCTTTCAGCGATGATCTCCGGACCAATGTCATCAGCATCTTCATAGAATCCTGTCCAATGGTTCTTAGTTGGTAATCTACCAATCTCATTGATGATAGCAACCAAGTCTGTCGTGCCATACTTTCTGAGTGATGATAGGGATTCAGTCCAGAGAGGGTCTCTCAGTCTTTCCATCTCTCTTTCGTTTGTTTCAAGAAACTTGTCCATGTCATGCGCTTCTATTCCTTGAGCTCCACTTGCTGCAATCCCCTTAACATTCTTTGAACCTAAAACCGATCCCAACCCGGTTCTGCCAGCAGCCCGATAGAAATCAACAATGATGGAACCATACAATACTTTGTTCTCACCTGCAGGACCAATAACTCCAGTCTTCAATGTGGGGTCCTTTTGCTCCTCTCGTATCATCTCTGCGGTCACATTGGTCTCTCTCCCCCAGAGGTGTGTTGCGTCGAGAAGCTCAGCCTTACCATCTCGAAGCGAAAGATAGACCGGCTTCTTTGAGCGTCCATTGAACACCACAAAATCGAAACCCGCATACTTGATTTCAGGTCCGAGGAATCCTCCAACATGACTCTCCGCCCACACACCAGTGAGCGGTCCTTTTGCGGCAAACATCATCCTTCCTGATGGTGAGAACATCACACCAGTGAGAGGACCAGTCCCAACCACGAGAACATTCTCTGGACCGAGGGGGTCTGTGTCTGGACCTGTTCTATCCCAGAGAATCCTTGCTGCAACTCCAGTGCCTCCTAGGTAAAGCCTAGCCCAATCCTTCTCGAGCTCTTTCTTGTGGACTTTACCTTTAGTCAGGTCTACATCTAAATAGTGCCCTGCATAGCCCTTGTATGGAAACGTCATTCTACTACCTCCCCGGTCTTCAGTCCAATTATTTGCAATGCTATGTCGATACCTTCCCTCCTCGCTTTGAGTCCCGGTCTTTTAGCTTTAACTAGGCTGATTGCTCCATATTCACAAGCTTTGATGCATGCAGGATCTCCCCAGCAAAGATCGCACTTCACAGCTTTCAATGACTCTGGATCAATCTCTATTCCTCCATAGATGCATGCTGTGACACAGTTCATACAGCCAATACAGACCTCACTGTCTACAAAGAGCGTACCTTTTTCGTTGTATGAGATTGCTCCAGTTGGGCAGGCTTGTTCACATAGTGGTTCATCACATTGCAGACATACCATAGGAACTGTCAGGTTCCGAGGCTCGTCCTTGAGGATCTGTATCCTTGATCTTCTAGGGTTGAACGATTTTGTGTGAGCAGAAGAACAAGCCAGTTCACAGTTCCTGCAACCAGTGCATTTGCGGAGGTCAATTGCTAAAAAGCTCTTCAACAGGTGGTCTCTCCGATTGATTATACAACCTCTATCCTCTTACGTTTGCCACTTTAAGTTGTTGTCCTTTGTCCAATACATCTTACTAAAGTATATGAAGAACGTCTTCATCGAACCACACACCCATCAATACATGCCGCGCAAGTTAGGAGTTAGCAACTGACACAGAAGTGGGACCATGAAAGAGTCGTATGAACGAGAGCCGTCCCCAAAAAGGAAGCAATTTCGCCAAGTGGCAGACGGTATGCTTATCCCTGTCTTCGAGTTTGACAAGAAGTTCATACTCCAATATGCTAATCCTCCTGCATTGAAACTCCTCCAACTCTCAAAGGACACAATCTCTCCAGACATGACTGCAGCGGATCTTGTAGCGCCTGAACAAATATCGCTCGTAGAGGATGGACTTAGATTGCTCCGAAATGGAGAAGATTCGGTATCTATCTCCTTGAGAGCTGTAAGAAGTGATAATGTCAGAATTCCAACTCAAGTCTACTCAAACACAATTGTTGACGATGGCAACATAACTGGATATGTCGTCTACGTTGTGGATTTGAGCAGGAGAGAAGTCGCAGAAGAGAAGATGTTGGCGCGAAAAGAGATTCTCGAGTTCATGGTTGACTACTACAGTTTTGCTGGCATGATTGTTGTTGATACTAATTATCAGTTTGAATACGTAAATGACAAAATGTGCGACATCCTCGGTCGGAGACGGAGTGAGCTCTTGGGGAACGATTTCAGGAAGTTCGTTCATCCTAACGATTTAGACCTTGTCGCTGCGAGGTATAAGAAACGCCAAAGAGGTGAAACTGTCCCCTCTGTCTATGAGTTCCAAGTTGTCAGGAAGGATGGTGAAACTGCTGACATCCGAATGAATGTAGGAACTATTAGAAGCGGTGATGGAACAATAAAGACAGTCGCACAGCTTGTTGACATTACAGATGAAAAGAGAAGTGCATATGCACTTCAAGAGAGTGAGCGAAGATACAGGTCCCTCATTGAAACGATGGATTCTGGTCTTGGTGTGGATAATGCAGAAGGAAAGATGGTCCTGGCAAATGATGCTTTGTGCAAAATGATGGACTGCGAGGACCCAGAGTCCCTCATTGGCATACCAATTACCGACATAATGCATGGATGGACAGAGAATCAAGTAATCGAGAAGATGGAAGAACGCAAGAGTGGCAAGATTGAGCACTATGAGGCTTCATTGAAGCACAAGTCTGGTGGGGTTGTCCCAGTAATGGTCAGTGCATCTCCCTTGTTCGGTCCAGATGGCGAGTACATTGGTAGTCTTGCCATATTCACTGACATCTCAGACGTGAAAAAGGCTGAAGCAGAAGTACACTTCCTTCTTGACCTATTACTTCATGACATTGGTAATCAACTTCAACTCATATTAGCAGGAGGGGACTTTCTCGAGAAAGATGCATCTGCTGACCAAATCTTGCGGTCGAAGCGATACGTCATGGATGGGGCTTTGAGATGCCTTGAGCTCATCCAAAAGGTTCGAAAGGCAGAGGAAGCAAAGACAGAACCACTTTGTCCTGTAGATGTCATCGGAGTCATTCGTGCTGAATCTGAGCTGCTATTCAAACAACGTGGCGTGCGAGTTGATGTTGGAAAGTTGCCACCTAAGGTAATGGTGCTAGCTGACCAAGCACTGAGCCAGTTAATCTGGAATCTTTTTGAGAATGCTGTTGTGCATAATCCCAAATCAGATGATAAGAAAGAGGTAAAGGTGAAAGGCAGAGTTACAGGCGACCAATTTATTCTTAGCATCGCTGACAATGGTCCTGGCCTTACTGATGATAAGAAGCTAGCCCTTTTTGAGCCAACTCGTCGATATGGTGGAGTGGGGCTACATCTTGTCAGGAGGCTGGCGGAAAAGTATGGCGGTGCACCTGAGGTGAAGGACCGTGTCAAAGGTAAACCTGACCATGGATTGAAAATCGTAGTCAATTTCCAGATTGCTGAGTAACCTTGGCACACCACAACTGTTATGTCACATGGGAGTAGATACCCGACTTGCAAGGAGGAATCAGGTCTTGCCACCGAAATCTATCCTCATAAAGAATGGATATGTCCTCACTCTAAATCCCCGACGTGA
>JAEORO010000019.1 GCA_016840855.1 Candidatus Thorarchaeota archaeon
GAACTCCATACCAGTAGTGAATGATTCTGCTATCTCGCGAGTTGTAACTACAGCTCCAATTGGATGACCATTACCAATCGGTTTACCCATCGTTACAATATCTGGAACAACACCCTGGGTTTCGAATCCCCAGAAGTAATCCCCCATTCTCCCAAAGCCTACTTGCACCTCATCGACGATGCACATTCCACCAGCATCATGGACATACTTGAAAGCGTATTTTAGGTAATTTCTGGGAAAAACGATTTGACCGCCACAACCCATGAGTGGCTCACAAATGAAAGCAGCAAGACCCCGCCCATCTTGTATGATCTTTTGAGTTGTCTGAAGAATGTCATTAGCGTATCTCTCTCCTGCATCAGAACCCCTGTATTCTCCACGATATGTATCAGGCATTTTCACAACATGCACGTATGGAGGTGCACCTTTGCCACCAGGACCATCATGCTTGTATGAACTGATGTTTACAAGCTCCGCTGTATTTCCATGATAGGCTCCTTTGATGGCAATAATGTCTTTTTGATTGGTATGAATTCGAGCTATTCTTAGTGCAAGCTCGTTTGCTTCACTCCCGCTATTAACAAAGAAACAAACGCTGAGTTCTTTTGGCAATCTTTCAGTCAATTGCTGTGCATACCGCACGAGATTTTTATGCAGATATCGAGTGTTCGTGTTTAGGACTGCTGCTTGTTGACCAAGCACTTTCACTATTCTAGGATTACTATGACCAACTTGAGGGACATTGTTACGAACATCTAGATATTCTCTGCCAGTTTCGTCGTAGAGATATTGCATGAATCCTCGAACGATGTTTAGAGGCGTTCCATATGAAACACTGAGAGAGCGCCCAATTGACTTACCTCGAATCTCAAGGATTTCCTTTTTAGATAGGTCTTGTTCTGGAAAAATATCAGAGGGAATCTGAAGAATCACGTTGGGATCGGGAGATATGCTTAGCCAGACATCCCGTTTGCTAGATGGGGCAACACCAAAAAAATCTCCTTGCTCATCCATCATATCTACAATTATCTGAAAATGAAGATGTGAAGGCCACCCGCCATTTTCGGGATATTCACCAACACATCCTATCTGCTGCCCTTTCTTGATATATTTACCAACAGACAGTCCATCAAGTGAGTTTCGAGTCAGATGGCTATAAAGAATGTAAAATGGCGGACCATCAGGAGTAGTTGTATGTTCAATAATAACAGTTGGTCCATTATCCAGTGGAAGAGCGTTGTCCTGAAAGCTGTGGATAATTCCATCATAGACAGAAAATACAGGAGTGTCACCATCAACGAACAGGTCCATAGCAAGATGAACTGTACGTTTCTCTTCGTCATCTAGAGTATATTGGTCACCGGTATAAATCAGACGAGGTTCGTCATATCTGCCAATAGCAATGTTGACCCCAGCAGCTACAAGTTTCTTGTCAATGAGGTCTCCAAAGGCTGTATGGTCTGTAAGGTGGTGAGGTGAAGTAATATCCAAGCTGCCTACACTTAGGTCTACTACAATACAGTTTCTTACATTAATGTGAATACCAAGAGGACTGCCAAATTGCTTTCGATTTTTCTTAATCCAATCCACTACAACTTGAGAGTTTTGACATGGTTCAAGACCAACAGCAGCTCTAAGGCAATATGATGCAAAGCGAGGATGTATCTCTTTGAGTATCGTTAGGGTTTTCCATGCAGGTATCTGACTAATGCTAAGATACTCGTTGTCAGGTTCAAGTTTTTGCTGGTGTGCGGCTATTGTCACACTCATAGCTAGTCGTAAGCAGACTAGGGGATACAAAACTTCTAGCTCTATTTCTGACAATGGAAATACTGCATGATATCCAGACACAATCTTCTGAGCGACTCCTACTGGATCTGGTTTGTCAAGTATTGTGTACGCGATTAATACAGCAAGTTCATTGATTGTATAGGAATAAACCATATCTCCAAAGTCTAAGATTCCCAAAGAACGCAACTCGTTATCATGTGGATGATTAACGATTACATTATAGTCATTGGCATCATTATGAATAACACTTGATTTCAGTTCCTTCAACTTGGGAGATACTAGGGATTCAAAGAGATACAAGAAATAATCAACCAGATCGCGCTTGGTATCTTCAGTTATGAGTTCTTTATATTTCTTAATTACCAAACTTGCGTTTTGTAGGTCCCAATAGAAATCACGATGAGCGGCGGGGTGGTCAAAGCTAGCAAGACATTCACTGATTGAACCTACAAATCGTCCAAGGTCAGCAAGTAGTTCTGATGTGTGAGGATTGACTTGAGCAAGAACCCTACCTGGAAGATAGGATACAAGCCTCACAAAATGAGTTTTCCCAGCTCGAGCACTTGTTTCAATCTCAAGACCATTGACACTTCTCCTAATCATTGGAGAATTAATCTTACTGCAAGATGTTGAGAGATGATGCATTGCACTGTTCTGCATTTCAAGGGTTTCTCGTCGTTCTGTTTCTGCAGCAATCTTCAGAACATACTCCTCACCTGTATCTGCAATTATGTGAAAATTCTGATCTCGCTCGCTTGGTAATTCTCTAATATCACCTGAAAGACCATAGAGTGATTTGACAATATCACCTACTTCATTTGTTTTAAAGTTCGGCCTTTCCTGATTTCTTGACTCCAACCGAAAACCACCTCGCTTTGATGACTTAGGAGTTATCTAATGCCATAAATGTAAGTGTTCCAATCTTAATGCTTCTTCATAAACTCCTCTAAGTTCCTAATATACTCCTCAACTGGCATCTCCCATCTACCTGTAGACTCCTTGTGAAGATGATAGAACCGATGCATCCCTCCTGGAGCCACTTGGAGATTCACAGCGGTCTGAATGAAATATGACCTGAAATATGACCTCAGAGATTCAAACGCGCTCATATAACCAACTATGTCGCTGGAATCCATTGTCATCCGGACACCAACCTTGTCGGGCGATTCGATGAATATCTCTCTTCGGAAGGGGAGGTGCTTGAAGCAGGATAAGGCAGGGTCATCAGGTTCGTTGAGTTCCACAAAAGTATACAGAACGACAGATTCTGGAGTGGGTCTTATCAGCCACAGGGACCCTCTAATCACATCCGCTTCTTCGAGTCGTCTAATCCGGACACCCACCTGTGATTCTGACAGGCCAACATTCTTACTGATTTCTTTGAGAGTGGCTTGATCATGTGCCTTCAACTCAGCAATAATTGCGATGTCTTTATGGTCATAATCCAATGTGCCGGGATTCATGTTGAATTCTAAACCAGAGGGCTCGCCAGCTTTGATTGTTTTCTCTGACTGTTCGACCCATTCTTTCCAATCCCACTTCCATCCAGCGGAGGGACTATATTTTGACAAATCTGGTGGGAGTGAAATGAAGTCGAGTGTATAGAATCTATAAAAATCGCTGATGATGTTCATTTGAGTTAGAGCCCTAAGTATTCTGTCAACGATTTGAGGTGTCGCGATTGGATAACCTCCGGCAATGAAATATCCATTATATCGTCCATAGGTAGCAAAGCTGGCATAGAAGTTGCGAAAAGAAAAGAGGAACTCTCTGGGTAGTGCTCGATATTCCTTTGACATCTCAAGAAAGAGTCCAACATCACCCAGTCCAAGTTTGGTATCAAGTGTTTGGGTCCAAATTCTATCAAGATATCCTTTCTCCCTGAGGCGGTTCAGTCGGTATCTGATGGTTCTATCTGGAAAACCTAATACTTGACCTAATTCTGTGGCTGTGACTTTCCCCCCAAATCTGGTGAGTGCGTCGAGAAGCATGGTATTGGTAAGTTTACGTTTCTTTTTAGCAACCATCGTGCTCGCCCCAGTAAATTGTTTTTCTTTGTACCCTACTTACGGAGAAACTAACCTTTATAAATTGCCGTATATATCATTATAGCATAGATTCGGCAATTTTTATTAAAATTGTTTGCCGAATATCCAATGGACTGCGAGAGAAGATGTTCACCCAAAATGACATCCCCAGAAGTGCACTGATCCTTCTTGACCATCTTAGAGAAAATGGACCAATGGCGCCGAGAGACATTGCAAAGAAGGCAAAGATACCACTTAGAACTGTCACATTTGCCATCCAAAAGCTTCTGAAAATACAACTTCTACGGAAGGTACCAAATCTAATGGATATGCGAAAACCACTCTATCATCCGAATCTTGAGAGAATCCGCGAAGTTGAAACGGAGATTGACAAGATTAGAATATTAACCGGTCTGCAAATGAGAGCGATTTAGAGTCTGCGATTATTGGATAGGTCTCGTAACTCAAGCGTGTCGAGATAGGAATCCATGGCAAACATTGTTAGAGTTTTATCTACCTCTGGTAGCTCACGCAGGAAGTCAACAATGAAATTGTTCATTTCACTGATATTCTCAGCACGTACCTTCAACAGAACATCATATTCACCACTTAGTACATGAACACCCTGAACTAACGGGTGAACAGCAATCTGTTCGCAAAACTCTCTTTGTGAAAGCACACCTTTTCGTCCAGGCACACGATATCTTACGGTGACGAGAATGAATGCGAGCGTTCCTCGATTAACCTCTACAGGATTAACAATCGCCGTATATCTTTGGATGACTCTTGAGTCCTTCAGTGCTTTCATTCTAGCATGGACTGAAGAAATCCCAATGCCGAGAGCTTTTGAGAGTTGCGCGATGCTCTGTTTACTGTCTTGTTGGAGAAGGTGAAGTAACTCTTCATCTTTTGCATCAATCTTTTTCTTTTTCGAAATTTTTTCGGCCATATCATCTAATACAACGAAAAAAATGAAAAACTTTCTGTATTTTGCAGGAAAATAATATATCCATTGCAGCTATGGAAAATTCGAGAGAAATCATTGCCTCAAAAATATGTTATGGAAACGTTTGAGTTTCATCACCCCCAAGGGTAAATCCGCACAGGGGCAATGTAATCTCTCAAATTCTAACATTAGGACTAACAGAGGTCACCCTTGATGTGCAAAGAACATGGACAACCTGACTTCCTAAGACTGGTTTTTTCCGATCTTCTTGGATACACGCGAAGCATCGAGATCGGATATAACAAATTGGAAGAGGTCGTCGACCATGGAATTGTAATCGATGGATCCTCAGTACCCGGCTACGCATCAGTAAACGAAAGTGATGTTCTTCTCCTCCCGTCCCGCGCTCCACCTCTCCTCCAACCATGGGACCCATCAGCGGCATTTCTTCTGTGTCGAATTCATGAGGTTTCAGGAAAACCTCATCCAAGGGATCCTAGAAACATTCTCAGAACAATCGTATCTAAAGCTGCTGAGAAAGGACTAAATCTTATGGTTGGGGCTGAACTCGAGTTTTTCGCAGTAGCAAAAAGAGCAGAGAGTGAAATCATACCACTTGATAATGGCGGCTATTTCTCTTCCCAACCGCAGGATGTTGGCCTTGATTTCCGTAGATGCGTAATCCGGACACTTAGAGATATCATGATTCATACAACTTCGCACCATCATGAGGTTGCAAAAGGACAACAGGAGATTGGGCTCCAATATGTCGAGGCGGAAGTAGCTGCAGACAATATCATGCTGTCACGTATTGTCATCTCAGAGATGGCATACAAACAAGGATTGATTGCTACCTTCATGCCAAAACCATTCTCAAATCAGAATGGATCTGGAATGCATCTTCACCAAAGTATATGGTCACATGATAATTCACAAAATCTCTTCGCATCACCAAATGGAGGGTCTCTATCACCATTGGCTTTGAACTATATTGGAGGCATTCTTGAGCATGCTTCGACTCTAGCTGCAATACTGGCGCCTACAGTAAACTCATACAAGAGATTGGTGCCGGGATTTGAAGCTCCGACTCGAGTTGCTTGGGGATATAGGAATAGGAGTACAATGATTCGCATTCCTCACTTCAATGGATCTGAGAAAGCTGCCAGAATCGAGCTTCGGTGTCCAGATGCAACATCTTCACCACACCTTGTTATAGCAACCATTCTTGCTGCAGGGATGGATGGAATTGATAGGAGAATTGAACCACCTGAGCCAACTGACAAGAATCTGTATACATCAGGAATCTCTCTGAAGTCACTTCC
>JAEORO010000133.1 GCA_016840855.1 Candidatus Thorarchaeota archaeon
TCAGCTGCGTTACCTATACTAGCAAATTTACTCATTCCAATTCTCTTAGCCCTAGTAGTGTAGATACTCATGCCGCCAAGTGCGCCACTTTGAGAGATGAAAGCGATGTTGCCTCGCTCGGGCATCATAGTGAAAGTACCATTGAAAAGACGACTATTGGATACACCGACGCAATTTGGTCCAATAAACCGTACACCTGCATCTCTAGCAGCTTTAATCAGGGCTCTTTCTATCTCAGCACCTTCAGGCCCAGTTTCACTAAAGCCGCCCGAGATTATTACTGCGTTTTTGGCTCCTGCATAACGAATCTCAGGCATTAAGGAAGGACAGTGCTTTGCTGCAACTGCAACAATGACTAAATCAACAGGTTCTGGTAAGTCAGCAAGACCTGGATAGGTTCTTACACCTAGTACTTGATCCTTGCTATGAGTTATAGGAAAAACGCCAATCTCAGAGCTCAGGAGATTCATTAGTATAGAGTTACCCAGTTTTCTGTAATCTGCCGATGCACCCACTAGAGCAACTTTCTTTGGATTGAAGAATGAATCAATACTTTGGTATAATTCAACCTGTGAGCTTGGCATAGTCTGACGCGATAGAAGAGTTCGTTTTATGTCTGTCGTGTGAACCTAAATACATGTAGTACTAGTAATACACTCAATTTTTCTTTCCCACTTTTTTCAAAAGTCGTTTCAGTCGTCCCTTGTATGTGCAAGTTGATGATTCAAGAGCAGTTTCAATAACTGAAACAGTTTCTGGACATCTCTTCCCCACATTCAAAATTGCAGCTGTTGCAGTCTTAACAACCTCACGATTCTTACTCGTACAAAGAATTTCTGCCAATGAAGATGCTGCAGATTCATGATAAAAATTACCAAGTGCAGTAATAGTTACAGTTGCTATTCTTATGTCCCTAAGGTAGGATAGTCTTTCAAGTAATTGGATTGAGTCTAGTGCTCGAACCTTAACGTGTTTATGAACGAGGTATAGAAATCGCCTGAAATTATCACTTGAAGAGTCCTTGTTATAGACATCAAGCATTTCCTCCAGCATAGATTTCAATGTAGCAAATGAATGCCTGCTTGAGTGGTTTGATAATCCCTCATCATTTTGATTAATGATGCAAGTATGCAGATCACGATACAGTGTATTGGAAGGAAATTCTGACTGCCTTTTTGATGCTGCATACCTGCTGACATCTTTAACAGCAATGGAAAATTGTATTACAGATAATACCTCCTCTAACTGCCTTGAATCAATGATGTATCCCTTGACTCCAAGGTTCGATAATGCTTGTCGACCAGTTTCACAATACCAAAGTGGGGCGATGTTGGTTTTACCATCTTTTCTTTCCAGAGTGATTTTCTGAATCTCTTCATATTTCATCTGTTCAATCATTTGAGCAATATTTTCTGAAACTTGAATATCGAGATCATCTGAATCAAAAAATAGGGTATCACCAGATTCTATTTGATTGCATACAACTGATTCAGCATAATCACGTAATGAGGCAGAGGCATCTACCAATGAGGACTCGTCCTTAATCCGGGTCAGGAGGTCTTCAGTATCAATTTGAATGGGTTCAAGCCCACGAGATCCTAACACAGAGAATAACATCTCGCGAAATTTCAAGTCCTCAATTTTGCTCATAGGTAATCCTGTACCAATGGGAATAGCATAACTAAAGTGCTGAGCCTTAGTTAGATAACTCAGCGTTTCTGGCCACCCTTTATCTTGCTCAATCGAAGAAAGGATATCGAGGAGGTCACGGTCTCTCCGCTCGCCAATAGCATCCGCTATCATCTGCACACGTTGTTGTTCTTCAGACTGTCGAACACGATCCTTGACAGTTCTCAGAATTGTTGCACGATTATCGTCTTCTGCCAATGGTGGACCCCATGAATATTGATTGCTGAAAATAACTGAGTGATTGCTATATGATTAAATGTATTATTTCTACAGATGATATTGTATTTCTTGTATTACAAGTATTATATGAGAATTCGGAGAGAAACTAAATTCAGAGTTTGGGCTGGGGAGAAATCGGTATCAAGAAAAAAGCGCCGTTCTAAGATTAGAACTATGTATAATTGTTGTAATTGTATGTATGAGTGTGTCGTGATAATAGATGATAGACTGATGTCATTGGATCA
>JAEORO010000134.1 GCA_016840855.1 Candidatus Thorarchaeota archaeon
CTGTTTCAGCTCCAACTGCAATCTTACTTCCGAAGAAGACAAACACAAAGAGGAAAATATATGCAATCACAACCATAGTCCCCATATCAAACAAGTAACCTTGTGTGACTGCATCGATGCCAGTTAGGAGTCCATATGTAAGTAGAGTTCCAAGAGCGTGTATGTAAACAAGCATGTTAGATATCAGTTTGTCATCGGGATGTACAAACCCAGTCATTTCTGTAAAAGTGTTGATTATACTAATAATCAGTACAACCCCTAATACAATAATGGCTCCAATCCATATGTAAAACGGATAGAGTAATTGTTCAGGAGTTGCAGACAATGAATCAAGTAGGTATTTCAGCCCGATGGTAACACCAAGCAGAGTAAGTCCAATTCCAGAAAGGAAGTTACCAATTGTCGTAACTCTCATATTCGACTCTCCCTAATCAGAGTATTTGAAGGCTTTCTAGGTCTAGTTTCTATTAACTCTTTGCTATCTTTGATTAGCATAACCTGTGTTTATTCTTCTATCAAAACAACGGGTGCTGCTTCTTTAAGGAAATAGGTTCCAATGCACGCAATAGCAATCAGAATCGCAACAAGTGCACCTAGACCGGGAAATAGCCCTCCTATCGAGTATGCATATTCCCCTGCAAGAGGCCCTATTATCATCCCTGAGCCAAAGAAAATACTGTACACTCCCATAGTACTTCCACGGGCTTCTTCAGATGAAATATCGGTGAGGTATGCCATTGCAGCTGGAGGAAATGCTCCTGCGATGAATCCAAGTGCTGGTAATACTGGCCATATTGCCCACACCAATTCAAAACTATCTGCGTTTGCTACGAGCAGATATGCAAGAGCGCCAAAACCAATTAAACCAACTACAATGAATGGTCTTCTCTTCATCAAATAATCAGACAAATGCCCCATTGCGACGATACCAAGAAACAATGATCCTCCAAGCATACCAAAGAGAATTAACATGTCGGGTGCACTGAGTGAAAAATAGACCTCTATGATATGCTTTGCCTTTGAAATTACTAGACCATATAGAGAAATTATTGGGACGTAAACCGGCAGCATCAATTGTATTCTCCGATCACTTGCAACCTGCTTCAAGAGCGCGAGCATACTCGCTTCAGTATGTACAACAGTACGAGTTTCCTTGATCAAAATAATAGTAATAACTCCACCAATGAAACAAGCACCAGCTGCAGCAAAAAGAAGGATATTGGGTGCCCATCCAAATTCTAATAGTAGGATGCCAAGCCCAAAGCCTCCAGCAAGACCCATGAGCGTACTGAGATCGTAATATCCCATCAATCTGGCTCTATTCGTTTCTGTTGAACAGTCTGCAATCATTGAAAGAGTTGTAGTTACTTGAGATGCTGCACCCAATCCAAAAAGTGCTGCAAGAACATATGCGAGGAATTCAAAAGTTGCAACTCCGAAAAGAAGTGCAGCAATGCCTGTCATGAAAAGACTAGCTATGAAAATTGGTTTTCTCCCAACTTTATCGCTATATGAACCAAAGAATGAAACCGAACTTAACTCTGCAACTGGATAGATGGCAAGAACTACTGCAACTCCCCAACCAACCAGAGCTCCCCCCATATATGCACTACTTGAAATTACAGCAATTGTAACATAGAAGGAAGCACGCATTATCAATGTCACAAGATACAACATCATTAGGGTCAGGAAATGACCTGATTTTCTAAGTCCCATTCTTTTGGTCTCCGTGTAATGTGCATCTGGCCCATGCGTTAGCGTTTATAAGCTTGGTAGGTCCAAGAATTGAAGTATGGCAGGCAGTAGGATTCCAGGGGACATTGGTTCAACAGATTATATCTATCTATCACTCTATCGACTCCGAGTCTTGGACGATGACGACAAGAAGAAATGGTTCAAATCATGGCGAGATATAAAGAGCAAAATGCCAAAAGGAATGAGGATTGTAACTGAAGCAACAAGCGCCTTTGGAACTGAATACACTGGCTTCACAGTCTATGAGGGGCCTCTTGATAAATTCCAAGAGCTTGCAGATATGATTGAAGAGTACTCACAAGGATTTGTCGAAAAGATTCTAACAATTATTGGAACAAAGGGGCTTTCACTTCCTACCGCTGAGTTCCAGAAGATTATCGAAGAACGTCCGGTAGATTGAGAGGGTCGTCAGGGTGCAGTACAAATTCTCACGGAAGACTGCTGTCATTCTTTTCATTGCTATCGTAGCAGGTTATGCGATGTATAACCTCGCCCCCACTGAGATTGAACCAGGACTGTACCGCCTTGAAATACAGATTCACTCTGAGGGTATTGACACTTCTCAATTCTATAATGTGTCCTTTGTAAATGAAGTTACAGATGGAAGTAGCACTCACTTGCTCATTGGAACCTCAACTAATGTTACTGTGACAATCCCGCATAATGTTGTGATATCTTCAGATAATCAGCTCAGAATAATTCTTGATGCGAGCGGAACTGCGTTATCAGCGAGCAATATTGTTGCTTTCCTCACAGATGAGAGTGGTTTTAATCTCACTCTTCGTCCCAGTAAGCAATCAGGACAGACATTCATTATCGAGTATCAACCATTGGTTAACTCAAATGCTGCGGTAATGATACTCACAGTCGTTGCTATTCTATGGTTCACTGAAGGAATCAGTCTTGTGGCAACATCTCTACTAATTCCAATCTTGATAGTTCTGGCTGATATCCGAACACCTAATGCTGCATTAGCTCCATTCTTTGATCCTGCAGTAGCTTTGATACTTGGCGGATTTCTAATAGGTAGAGCATTGGACAAGTATGAGCTTGACAAGAGACTTGCTCTTCTCATACTATCTAGGAGTGCTGGATCTGGCTCTAGCCTCATTCTTGCTGTAATGGGAATAACAGCTTTTCTTTCAATGTGGATTAGTAACACAGCATCCGCAGCTATTATGATTCCAATTGCTCTAGCTATGATTAGTCGCATCAAAAGCACAGACACAAGAGATCGATATGGGAAAGCACTTGTATTAGGTGTAGCTTATTCTGCGACATTGGGTGGAGTGGCAAGTCTCGTTGGTTCTCCCCCAAATCCTTTGGCAGCCACATACATCAATTCATTTCTTGGAATCCAGTTTACCTTTATGAGTTGGTTACCCTTTGGACTTCCAGTTGTTTTGATAATGCTGCCTTTAATTTGGCAATGGATTATGTTTCGATTTAAACTCCCGAAGAGCATTGAAGAGATGAATGAACTGAAAGAGATCTCGTTCAAGGAATATCTCAAACTTGGTCCCATGCCAGTAGAACAAAAATTAGTTGTCATAGTTTTTATCTCAACCATAGCATTGTGGTTTACAGAGAAACTTCCAGACTTTATAGCGACTGCAATAGGTTGGCCAGGGCATGGAATATCAAGTTCAATCGTTGCGTTGATGGGTGGCTTATCGTTGTTAATTCTTCGCCTCCTCGACGAAAAGGATGTGTCTTCAGGTATAAATTGGTCATCGCTAATGATTCTAGGTGGCGGTATTGCACTTGGAGGAGCTATGATTGATACAGGACTTTCTACATTCATTGCTCATCAGATGGTTGGCTTAGGTGTACTCCCATCATTTCTTGTGATAGTGATAATTGGTACTATTGCAGTACTCGTGACAATGGTGGCATCGAATACAGGCGCTGCTGTAATCTTGATACCAATAGCGATACCTCTAGCCACAGGCCTTGGCATTGATCCACTCCTAATTGTGATGGTGATTGCCATTGCTGTTTCGATGGACTTTGCGTTACCAACAGGGACTCCACCATCAACCATAGCCTACAGCACTGGGAAGCTAGAGCTGCGTGAAATGGTGACTACAGGACTAGTTGTGGACCTAATTGCAATTACTGTTGTCACTATTATCGCAGTATGGTTGTGGAGTTTCCTAGGTTTCATTGTAATCTGAAATCTCTAGTGCATCTTTGGAATTCACGAAGGGTTTAAATCACTCCAAAGAAGGAACCTGATTAAGGTGGCAAGACATGAGCTGGGTCGCAAAAATAATCAATGGAACTCCAGATGAATTCACACATGCAAAATTGGTCAAGTATGGAATTGGCTCTCACCCCGGTCCTAGAACCAAGCTCACCCTGAGTAAAGCTAGCATCAAATTCAAGGCTGACTTAGACCAAGAGAAAGATATTCTTCGCGGGTACGTCTTAGGTGCACCTTCTGGAACTCATAAGGTTAAGGGAACAATCATCACATATAGTGATCGTACGAATGAATTTAGTCAATTGAACATGCCCATTTCATGGTCGAAATCAAAAGGCAAAGGAGCTCCTGTCTTTAAAGCAAAGGTTGATGAAGTAGCTCCAATTGAGGATATTAGAGCTTTATTTGATGTTGATGATCCAACAACATTCTACCTTCTATCAATAAATCCACGAGATGGATCTAAGCCTTGGAAAATTACTACGAAAACTTCTTTCCCGAAGGGAGGTCCTGCTGAAGAGGATGGGGAGTCTGATGAAAAGGACCCTGTCTTCACAAAAGGTGCTTTGGGTAATACTCCTGAGGTGTTTGATTATATTCTAAAGACGTTCCTTCCGGATTTGAAAGACAAGGTAAGTTCCAAAACAAAGAATATCACCATCAGAAATAATGTTGAAATCAAAGACATTGAGATTCCTAGTGATTCATCTCTTAGCTTCTCAGAGAAGCGTCGACTTGCTAAGAAACGAGGCAAGCTAATTCGGAATATTACTATCGATGGAAAGGACCACACCACAGAGTATGATTTCCTTGTGTAATTACAACACCGTGACGTTTAAATTCGAAACGAATGGCGACCCTATTACAGAAAGAAGAGGCGATATGTATGCTCCAAGGATTTGAAGGATATTATTTTCCAATCTCACTTGTATTCATTTTTCTAGGCCTTTTTGCAGCGGCTTGGCTAATCATTCACATTGAGCATGGTCGTCACTTCTCGAGATTTAAGGTGATTTCAGCATTATTTCTTGCATCAATTTTGATAGGTTTTGGAATTCATTTCATACTACTTTCTGTTGGATTATAAGAACATCAACACTATTTCCTCAGCATCCTAGTAAACGCCTATTATGAACGAAATACCATTATTTAGACACTTTGAGAACTAGTTTTGCTGCCCATAGTGGATAGCGTATTTTGAGTCTAAGAGGAATCTCGCCGTGTTACTTGAGCCCGATATTCAGAAGCTAGCCGTAGAGAGCCGCCAGAGGCTAGTTCAAGAATTCGCAGATAAATATGCAAACCTCAGAGAGCGAGTTAAACGAGTACCTGAAGCTGATGCAAATAAGATTGCAGAGAAACTATGTTGCCCTTTAGAGATTGCTATGATTGCGTATCTGATAAACATGGATGGTATCATGGGAGTTAAACAAGCTGTTGGACTTCTCAGTGCTGAGCTTCAAAGAAGGGCTAAGGTTGGTGATGGGGTTCCCAATCTACCTGGGAATATCATGGAGTTTGCTCTTGCTGAAGGTAAATGGATATCACATATCTATGGAAGTTTTGTGAGGCAGCTCGAAATATCTGTTCGTGGGTTAGCGAATCTAGAAGAGGGAATTGATGGCGCTTCAATTGAAGTTGAAAAGGCTCTTTCAATCATAGCTGCTAGGACAAAGATGTCTGAAACAATGATTGCCCCAGTCATTGAAGAATGGCAAAAAGAACATCCAAAAGCTACAAGCAAAGATGCACTCATTTCTTTTGGTCAAGGAATAACAAAGTGGAATGTAAGTACGCTAAATGGTAAATTTCTACATGTTCAACGAAGGACACAAGCATTATTTCGAGTATTGCGGGAAAGTTTACTCACTGCATCAGACTCCTTTACACTGGATGCAGCTATCAATCGTATAGACAGTCTCATAGAAGAACTTGGAAGTCCTTTTGAAGAAATGCCACTAAGAGCAGTTTCTCATTTCGTACTTCATATTGCACCTCGACAAGCCACTGGTAAAGGAGATAGGTCTCCATATGTTTCTGTAGGAGTCACATCCACCAGAGGAAACAAAGCCGAGCCTGATCTTAATTCTCCGTTTGATTTCCTTGAACGAGATGTTAAACTAGCAAAAAGGCGTTGGGGTGAAGAGCGAGAAGAATATCTGAAGGAAAAAATTGCGCGCGTGTTGCGTGTCTTAAAATATCAAGATAACACTCATGCAGAGAGTGTAGAACAGTGTTTGACAGAGATTGTTGAAAGGCTTAAGATTGAAAGTTCTCAATTAGATACGATTATTGAGGATTCCAAAGCTACTCTTACTAACGCGCCTGAGGCTGAGAGAGACATAATATCAGTGAGAATTATTTTCAATTTCGTTAATTCAAATATTTATGGAGCAGAATTGGCATGAGCCACGTCCATACTCCACTCTTTTGGTTGATAGATGTTGAGAGCTATGATTTTCAAGTCGGCGCTTTCAAAGATGCTGATTTGAAAGGGAAAGCATTAATTCTATCAAATCAGTTATGGTCTATTATTCGCGGAACTCTTGTTTATTCTATTCTGATAGGTCCTGGAATTTTCAAAGGTGTAGCTACAAGAGGAAAAATACAGATCGATGTCTTAGAGTATCTTTCTGCTTTGATCTTTGATCCTACACTGTTACGCCTTGACGAACCACTTCCTCAAGTTGACATCGTAAATCCAGAGGTCATTGACCCTCTAAGTGCTCGGAAGCAGGAAGAGATTATCACCGTTATCCGAAATCTGGTAGTCGAGAAGGG
Organism: Candidatus Thorarchaeota archaeon; assembly: GCA_016840855.1. Lineage (GTDB taxonomy): Archaea > Asgardarchaeota > Thorarchaeia > Thorarchaeales > Thorarchaeaceae > SMTZ1-45. The sequence continues at coordinate 6,743 of JAEORO010000134.1, forward strand.
GAATATCTTAGCTGCTGACACTTTGGCAACTGTTCAGATGAAAGCTAATGTTCCACAGACTGCTCATTATGAGGAGATTTTCAAGCGAATCAATGTTTCACATGTATCTGGACTACAGAGAGCCAAATTTATCCTTGCAGGTACTAATGGTCCTTTATACAAACCCTTTGTTGAATACTACAATGAACGCAAATTTTGGAGTCGCGAAAAAACTAAGGTCATGGCAGCTCCTTTCTTTAAGTTTAGTAGCTTTGTTGATATTGATGTCATGTCTGATTGGATGATTGTTGAGAAAGCAGGAGCGGACTCCAAGACTGGAATGGAAGCTATTGGTGAAGAGTTTGAAAGGACGCTCTCTATTGTAGAGTCGCAGAGTGAGTCCTTCATCTTTGAACTATGATACAACCACAACAGTCATTGGTATAATGTTATGCCGAAAGTATGAGGTTTCTAGTTGGAGATTGCTGACGCCGACATACAAAAGCGGCTCGAAAAGCCCTATACACTCATTTTCAGAGCTGGACGGCAGGAGCTAACAACTAGAGTGGATATCTTTTCGGATGTGCTTCGCGACCGTCAACGATCTATGCTCAATGGAATGGTGGAATATGGATATCGAGAGTCAGGTCTCTTAGAAATCAAACGGTTCTGGTTTGTCAAATACAATAAGCCTGTCTATTATCAACCAAAGGAAACTCATGAAATTATCAGAAAAGCAAAGACGATTATTATTCCAAGAGAACAGAAACCCGCTTTCATCATAGATCTCGAAAATCTTCTAATTCGTTTGGAAGCCCAAAAACCACGAGTAGTACCAACATGTCAACACTGTCTTCGGGATGACAGACTTACAATCTTGACAAAACGCAATGCTGTAAAAATTACTCAAAAACAGGTTGTATGTTCAAATTGTGCACAAGCTGACCTCCGAATAGAATTGAAGAACTTGGGTATTCATCTATCTAAGGTCATGCTTACTCAACTGGAAAAACAGGTATCCAGAGTAAAATCCGTTCCAAGGATAATCGAAATGATGACACCAGGATTTGATCCTGCAAGTGAACCTGATTTAACCTTAGTTGATACTGTTGTTGCTCACGAAACAGGAATTTCCCGAAGAATAGCAGATCTTCCAATTCCATCTAAATTCAAAGAACAACTCACGTCAGAAGGACTAGAATCTCTACTACCCATTCAATCTCAAGTGGTTGATGCAGGTCTTTTCAACGATGTGAACATGCTAATTGTGTCATCTACATCATCAGGAAAGACATTGCTGGGCGAGCTTGCAGGAGTTCCCAAGGCTATCCAGGGAAAGAAAATGGTGTATATGTCGCCCTTAGTGGCTCTAACAAACGAAAAGTATGAACAATTTAGAAAACGATTCAAGTCAGTCGGGCTGCGCGTTGGTATCAAAGTTGGCATGTCGCGTTTAGATGTTGGTGATGAAGGTAAGCCAATTGTTGATACTGACATTACGAAAGCTGATGTTATCTGTGCTACCTATGAAGCGCTTGATCTAATATTTAGATCAGGTAATACCGCTGAGCTAGGAACGGTTGGAACAGTAATAATCGATGAAATTCAGAATCTTGCTGATCCAGAAAGAGGTCCTGAGCTTGACGGACTTCTAACACGAATGCGTATGCACTATCCAAAAGCTCAGTTTCTTGCACTTTCTGCCACCGTCGGTTCTCCAGAAGAATTGGCGAAGGAATTGCATATGAAGCTGGTAAATTATGAAGGGCGACCAATTCCTTTGGAACGACATCTTGTGTTCGCTCGTTCAGAAGAAGATAAGCGTACAATGATACGACGACTTGTTAATCAAGAGTTTCGACACACCAGTAGCTCAGGAAACAAAGGACAATCTATCATCTTTACTTATTCAAGAAGACGAGCGCATGCATTGAGCGATTGGCTAAGAGAACATCGCGTTTCAACAGCTGTATACCATGGAGGTTTATCATATTCTCGTCGTCGTAGAGTAGAATATTCATTTTCAAAACAACGATTTGCCAGTATTGTGACCACTGCAGCTCTTGGAGCTGGTGTAGACCTTGCAGCATCCCAAGTGATTTTTGAATCTCTAGCAATGGGTGCTGATTGGCTTTCTACTGCAGAGTTTGAACAGATGCTTGGAAGGGCTGGTCGTCTTGGAAAGCATGATCGAGGCAAAGTCTACATCATTGTTCAGCCTGAGAAGAAATATCATGGTGGTCAGGACAAAGCTGAGGATGAGATCGCAGTAGAATTATTGAATGGAATAATCGAAGATGTTGAACCGTTTGCAGATAAAGAGGAATGTGCAGAACAAATTCTTGCTACTATTTGCTCGACTGGTCTTGTGGATTTGAAGGAAGTAGCTCTTGCGTACAAACGCATGCTTTCGATGTCAATCCCTCCTTCAGAAGCTCTCAAGCATTTAGTTCGAACACATATGGTGCGCGTTAAAGAAGGTGGTGTCTATCCAACAGATCTTGGACGTGCAACATCACTATCGTTCTTGACTCCGAGCACTGGTCTTGAAGTCATGAAGCTCACATCCACATACGATGTCATTGATATTGCTATTATGCTGGAACCCTTTGAGAATGTCTATCTCACTGCGAAACTCCAAGAAGAGATCAACTCTGCATTTAGGACTCACATGCCAACAAGGCTCTTTTCTGGTGTGTTTAGTGAAATTAGTGATGCAAGCCACCCAAAGACAGGAGTTGGACGCCTTCCTCAATGGGTCTTTGAGGTGTTTAGTAAGTGGACCACCACCTTCTTCAATTGTGGGTGTCGTGACTATCCCGAATGTGACCATGGGAAGGTCAGTCTAGGAAGATGGCTAGTCGAGAAACGAAAAGAAGGTCTTAATCCTTCTGGACTTGCACAAAAGCTTCATGATGATTTTGAGTTATGGGCTTATCCAGGTGATATTTTTTCATGGCTTGATTCACTAATCCATAGTCTCAAAGCTGTACAAAGGATTGCTAATGTTGCAGGAAAAACGGATCTTCATGTCCAGATTGAAGATCAAATAGCCCGGATTGAGCGACCATTAGAAAATGTTGAAACAAGCGAATAATGTACTCAAGGCGCTGTCTTTTCTTTGTCATTTGCGATTTCAAATAGAACTCTAATATTTCCGACAAGATTCGGAGGCATAGAATCAAGATTCAAGTCTAGCCATTTATGCAAGTCTCTTCGGATGGTTTCTTTCTCACTCAGTTCTGGTGGGAATTCCGACCTGTCTTCAGAAACTAAATGAAAATGAGTGCAACCACAACTGCATGCACCTTCTAGAACCATATCGATATCCACAGAAGTTTTTCCACACATTCTACAGACAAACAACATCTTGTCATCGCTCCAAAAATAAAGATAAACAAGTATCTATGAGGATTGGTATGGCTTGGGTAATACTCGTTATTATGGGGCTAGACTTATTTGGTGCTAGTTAACGATTTTTGTTGGGGTGTTGAAGTTGGCTCGTTTATGCACGCTTTGTCGTGAAAAATCGAAAATTCGATGCGATCGATGCCGAAACGAATTTTGTCAAGACCATGCTATCAAATGCCCCTTTTGTGGCACTATTACTTGCATACGAGATTTGAATCGAAAAGCTATCTGCCCTACATGCCATAAGCATCTTGATATTTGTCCAGAATGTCTTCTTAATGGGAGAATAGTTCGTACAATTGCTGGCTTCAAACAATGTCCTGAATGTGGATGGAGTAGTTAAGGCAGCATGATGTATGCAAGAATAAAAAGCGATATTGCTACAATAGCAGCAGCAATCCATGTTTTTCTACCATAGCCCCACACTATAGGTATTGGACCTAGCAGAATAATACCCTTGCTCTCGCTTTTTTGTCCAACAGTTTCAATGTCTGAGTGCCTAAACATCGAAGCAATTCCTGACAATATTATCAAGCAACCTATAATGATAAGCGCCCATGCAACAAAGTCAACAATATTTGGTGCTTGCATTATTTTCACCTTGTCGAATGTGCTCCCTCTGCTAAATCAAATACCATTTTCTCATATCCCCCAACTTCATCTCCCTCTTGTGCCCATAGGGTCACTAGGTCTCCATAAATCTCGAATTCTAGAGTGGTTTCAATTTCCTTGATATGAGTGCCAACTGGAAATCTCCAGATAATTTCAAAATCATAAGGTGCTTCTTCCTCTTCAAGCCAAGTTTCTATCTTGTTCATGCCTTTCTGAAACCTACCAGTAAAATCAATCAAATAAATGACCGCTACAACTTCTGTTGTTCCCTTTAGGAATATATCGCAATAATCAACTTGAGATTTCACTTGCTTACTATTTATCTCAACTCGTTCTTGATCAAGAAAGTACTGCATGTTGTCTGATAACTTTTCGATTTCTTTTCTGAAGAGTTTCTCGTCACGAATTACTCTTCGATAGTACCCTTCCGGATCAAGATACTCATAGCAGAGACGTTCATGCACCTCTCCCAATCGAGAAACAGAAAAAAATGAATCAGCATGAACAGGCTCGACCAACTCTGAGAGAGCTTTTTCCAAGTCACATCACCTACTCAAGTGGTACTGCATGAATCCCATTGTCTGAAAGATGTTTTGAGAGTGCTCTTCCATTCTCTGTGAAACAGTAAGCAACTCTGGGATTAACCTCGCTTGCAAATTTAAGCAAGCCATTGAAATCGGAGTGAGCACTCAGGGGAAAGCCTCTCTCTCTGAACTTGCCCAAAGTCCATCCTGAGAGATTGAAATACTCAAGCTTTGCTTCATATTGGGCGAAAACCTTGCTCCCCAAGGTTCGTTTCAAATTGTCGATAGTATGACGTGAGGATGAACTTACAATAACTGCGCCTTCATCAAGGCTCTTTGTAAGATTATGACTCTGAAGAGTTTGATGTTGCAAATCGAATCCATGTTGTTGATAGACTGAACATACCTTGTCAATACTTGTATTTCCAGATATTACACTGAATCCTCCACTCTGGAGAAGCGTAATTGCCTCTTGTGATTTTCCCAACGAATATGCATGAAATAATGGAATTCGTTCTTCCTCCATCATTCTTGTGGCAGTTTCTAAGATATCTTCATAGACCACTTTTCTTTTAGGAAAGACCCATTGAGGTGTACCGTAGGTTGCCTCAGTTATCAGAACATCTGTTTCAACAGGTTTAGCGGCCCTATGCACTAAACTGTCTACATTGTTAAAATCGCCTGTATACAGAACCTTGAGACCATCATGAAATTCTAGAAGAAACATTGTTGAACCTAGGACATGACCTGCATTCAGAGCTGTGATATTGACACCTATCTGGCCAAACATATCATCATGTTTGATAATAGTCTTATTCGAAAATGAATCTGTCCTCCTTGCTTGCCATGTTTCAAAAGTCCCTTTTGTTGCAATGATATGTTGCGCATTCTTCAAGCCACCGATGTGGTCTGAATGAGAATGCGTTAGAAGTGTAGTTTCGCCCTTAATTCCAGTGTCTAAAGCCAGTTTCACATCGCCATATTTCAATAGAAATCCGGAACCACTTTTTTTCAGGCTGACAGTAGACATTCGACAATCATCCTTTGACAGATTTGTGTTGAACAAAAGGGTTTCTCAGCATCAACAAACTAGAGTGGTTTTCTAAACAGAGATAATCTCCTATGTGAAGTTATGTTACATTTATTTTCAAGCTGTGAAATCAGTTCTCCCTGCCCATCTCCAATGAGAGGAAGTTCAATGAATTTCAAATCATTGATTTGAGCCTCAGAAACAAGACTTTCTGCAACGAGTTCCCAACTGATTAAATTTGGATTGATCAATATTGGTGAAACACAAACCGCATCAGGTAATTTCCAGAAGCCTGCTACAGCTCCTATCTTCCCTTCTTGAAGGGCTGCCATTAGGCATTTCCTGCTAGCAGCAAAATCTCGCAAAACCCATACAAGAGAATTCGTCAATCCCATTGGTTTACTCTGCTCCCAAATTAATTCCTTCACTAGATTCAAATTATATCCCTTTGTCCATCGTAAAGATTTCCGCTCCCTTCCGTCATTAATTTCTAGTGAATAATAGTCAAGGACTCCCTCCTGTGAAAATCCTAACCGTTTGATATCAGGTTTGACCCATGAATCCAATTCGAGACTTAACGGAAATGCAAGGCTATTCTTTTTGGCCTCAAGAGGGATTAATGCATCAACATCTCGTATTGCAACAGTTTTAAAAAATGGTAACGAGGACTTGATAATTTGATATGTTGCTGACTCTCTGAATTTTTCGATTACGCCAACAGAGGTTAACACCATAGAGAGCCTAGTTCTGTCTCTATAGATTGAAGTACCTCCAACAATATGGTCCTCTATGGATGATACAAAAGTGATACTTTCTGGAAGTTGTAAGAATGCCTTTGCGAGGGGTTGATTTATCGAACCTGATTCACTTACTTCATTTAGAAAATCCAACCAAGTGTCTACTTTGTCCTTGCTCAATCTCCCGTTGAACATCATTGGCTTGTCCATTCGATTCCCTCAAAAATCTCCAATATTTGTTTCAAGGATAATGGTCATTGCGAAGCTCATAAGTCATATGTACTTACCATCGAAGGATTTATTCATGCTCAAGAGTCTTGCTCAGAATTGAAAATGCAGTCACTTGTATTAACTGCAGATGGCCTTCAAATTGCGGACACGCCTATTCCTCCCCTAATGCCTGGTGATGTTCGGATAGAAGTCCGTTCGGTTGGCATCTGTGGTACTGATATAGCAATCTGGAAAGGCGATTTTGAAGTCCCTCTCCCAATTGTACTTGGACATGAGATTACTGGATCTGTTCACGAGAGTTCGGTACCTGAACTTGGTCTTGGAACATTAGTGACAACTGAGATCGATATGTCATGTGGAAGATGTTGGTATTGTAGGAATGGAAAACGTCAACATTGTGCAGATAAAGAAATTTTAGGTATAACACGAGACGGAGGACTCTCAGAGTACATTAGCGTTCCAGCTGATCTTGTTCATCCACTTCCTGCAGGCGTTGATGTCTTATCTGGTACATTCGTAGAACCTCTTGCATCTGCCATCAAAACTGTCACTGATAGTCCTGCAGAAGTAGGTGAACCAGTGCTAATCGTAGGAAGTGGAAAGATAGCTTTACTCCTTGCCCAGGTTTATGATGCAAGTGGAGCAGATGTTTACATCGTTGGGCGAAACAGGTGGCAGCTAGGACTTGCGCGTCAATTGGGTTTATTGAATACCATTGATATAACAGGTGGTGATTGGAAGAAGAAAATATTGGCCGCAACTCATGATGTTGGTCCTAGGGTTGTAGTAGAGGCAACTGGGAATACTGATGGCATTAGAATGGCATTTGATATTGTCCGAAATGGAGGTATTGTTAATCTAAAAAGCATGCATGGCCATGATTTCTCATTTGATCCAACCAACATAGTAAACAAAGAACTTACTGTGTTAGGAGCAAGTAGAGGCCCTTATTCCAAGGCACTTGAAATGCTTCAGAAAGGTCGTATTGAGGTTAAACGTCTCGTTTCTAAAAGTTTCAGACTCGAAGATGGGACTAAAGCTTTTGAGTATGCAGATCAACCCGCAGTAACAAAAGTTGTAATCAATATTTGAGGGGTCCGTGAATGCCTCTTTACAATACGGATTTACATATTCACTCAAGGCATTCTATCGGCGTAAGTAAGGAGATGACAGTACCGATGATTGCTAAAGGCGCTGTTGAAAAAGGGCTTCATATTATTGGTACAGGCGATGCAACCCAACCAGACTGGCTTCGTCACTTGCGAAAAAACCTCACATTGAAGGATAATTCGCTCATTTATGATGCGGTGTCGTTTATTCTAACTGTTGAAATTGAAGATAATGAGTCCATTCATCATGTTCTGCTTCTGCCTGATTTTGAGTCCGTTGATGCATTGAGAAAAATCTTGAAACCTCATTCTCCAAACATAGATGATGAATGGGGAGGACGTCCTCGCGTCAACGTGAATGGAGAAATTCTTGCAGGATTTGTTCGAGATGTGGCAGGAATGATTGGACCTGCCCACGCTTTTACACCCTTCAAGTCGATTTTTCGAGAGAACAAACACTCTAGTCTAAAATCATGTTATGGAAACGAAACTCCCCACATAAAATTTCTAGAACTAGGTCTTTCAGCTGATTCAGACACAGCAGATTTCATTCCAGATCTTAGACCACTCACTTTCATCACTTCGAGCGATGCACATTCACCAGTTCCAAACAAACTTGGGCGAGAGTTTGTAAGGTTTAAGATGCAGGGATCAACCTTTGACGAGTTAAGGTTAGCAATTACACAAAAAGGAGGAAGAAGACCAGTCCTGAATATAGGCCTCGATCCAAGACTTGGCAAATATTATCTTTCATTCTGCTCAAACTGCAGGAGGACGTTGGTAATTCAAACCGGAGAGAAACCACCAAGTTTTGACAATTTGAATATATACATCGGTTGTAAGGATACCAAGGAGAAACAGCGCCTTTTGGATGACATTCACGAGAGAAGGGTGAAGTGTCCAGCTGATGGAAAGAAACTCAGACTAGGAGTTCGAGACAGAGCAGCTGCTATCGGGGACGGAGAGATAAAGACGCCTCCTCATCGTCCACCCTACTTACATATTGCGCCACTTTTGGATATCATTGCTCTATCACTCGAAGTGAAATCGTCTTCATCAAAACAGGTGCAGAGTCTTTACAACAACATGCGTGAGGTGTTTGGTCCTGAAACAATCATCCTTACTGAAACCTCTATCACTGAAATAGGTGAGCTTAATGACCGAGTCGCTCAGATGATAGAAGCATATCGAAACAAATCGATTGGCTATATATCTGGTGGGGGTGGTCGGTATGGTAAACTCATTCCTCCATGGGAAAGTGATTTGAGATGACTGTTGTACAAGGAATCATTCGTGAGATTGGTAAAAGCCGGACAACTCAAGTATCTACACGCCGCTGGTATGGAACAACTGATATTGTTGTTCAGGACGAGGAAACAGGCAAGACATATAGTGTAAGACTCTCAGCTACTGTTATGGATAAGCACAGATTTCTCCCACGAGTTGGTATGAAGATTATCCTTCATGGATATGTAGAAGAGGCTGAATATGGTCTGTCTGATTTTGTTGTTTCACGTGTTACCGATATAAAACATGAAGGTGCTGGTTTGAAACGAGTCCATAAGTTAGACTGATGTTACTTTTTTTTGGATCTGATTAAGAAAGCAGGTGCAAGTATCCATTGAGACCTGCACTTGGGACATTTGCTGGGTGCTTTTGCGGTCTTTCCAACTTTGAACACAAATTGACATTTGCCACAACTTGCTGGACGAATCAGAAGTTCCTTGTTATCTCTCTTCACTGATTTTGATATATGATCGAGGTCCTCATACACAATTGATCTTTTCTTTATGTCAAGCCGCTCACAGATCTCCTCAGCTGTCATTGGGTATTCGGTCTTTTCTAGAAGTTCTGCAATAGTTTCTCTTCTGGTTTGCATCGGGATTCAACATTACTCGGTTCCTAGAAATATACTTTGGGCTGTACAGTGTTTTGAACAGGCTGTACAAAACGTAGAATCATATGGGATTTTATCATAATGATTCATGTGACATTAAATGAGAAACTACAACACTGGTGTTTCAAGTAAGATGGCAGCAGCAGTCATAGCTGCAGTGATCTTAACAGCAGGAGTGTTTGCTATATCCATTTACTTTCCAGGTCTGGGCAACGGGCCAACCACTGGTCCAAAAAGTCTCGGTGCGACAACAGCTGAATTCCTTAACTCTAAGAGAGATGATGTGCAGTTCTATTTCATGTGCAACTCTACATTTGTAAATGAAGACCTAACTGATTTCTATGCACAGTCTGAACCTAGTGCATATGTCGATGGGGTCCTCATGAATCGAACAGCCACTGGTGGTGACATCGGTGTTTTATTCTCCCCTTGGCAATCAAATATCGTTGGAGCTGGTGAAATCTCAACTGCAGAGTGGGATAGTCTTAGTGGATCAATCATAGACGATGGAATAGGTCTAATGGAGGAACCAATTACTCCACCTACAGGATATTTTCCACTATCCTGGCCAATAACATTCTATTTCGAAATCTACTTTGATGATGGTTCTTGCTTTCTTGCAGGTTTTTCCTCTATAGATGGCTATCTATACATCCAAAATGGTACATGGAGTGGCGAATTTAGCGACTTTGGATGGCCAATCCCAACGAGTTGGGATTCCGGGGCATGGCTCTTAGAAGGAGGTTACCTGTCAGCTGGAATGAATGCATTGCATGCAGCAATAACCACTAATGTTTCCTACCCTTAATGATGGGTCTTTGCGCCCATCATTTCTGTTTTATTCGATATTATTCATACTAAGGAATGGATTGAAGTGATTCTATGGACACGGATGCAGATGAGGCACTTGTTGACAGACTCCTCAAAGGTAGAACTATGAGTGTGTATGCCCTCCTGCTTTCCAGTGGTGATATGGGTGTGAGAGATGTCCAAAGAGCCCTTGGGTTTTCAAGTCCTAGCTTAGCTCTCCACCATCTCACGAAGCTGATGGAGCTAGATTTAGTCACAAAGGATTCAAACGGAATTTATGGTGTCACACGAACGGTTCGCGTAGGGTCACTCTCTCTCTTCATTAAATTTGGTACACGTCTTCTCCCTAGATTTCTCTTTCTTGGTACTTTATTTTGTGGAATGCTCATTGTCTACATCTTGGTCTTTGCATCATGGCCCCTGACTAGTGCTGATATCATGGTAATTTCAATGAGCGTTATTGCTGTTCTATTCTCATTTTATGAAACCAGACAGATTTGGTTACTCAAGCCATTTTAGTATCTCGGTTTTATCGAGAGTGACAAAGATATAGGTCTAAATGTGATGATATCCCATACAATAGCGTGGAGAAGATAATAGAACCGGATGAATCCTGCATGGAACAGATAAAACTCGACCCTACACCAAAAGTGGCTAAAAGGCCATCATATAACGATAGAGTCTGTAGTAAGTGCATGGGACATCGACATCTATGTGGAATCAAACCGTGTCCGATTTTAATGAGGGCAAAAGCACAAGCCCAAATCGATAATGCATTTGTTGGAATGGATTTGACCGGGTCTTCACCCCCTTCAGTTTTTGTTGGAGAGAGTGGGTATCCAAAGGTACTAGCTGGGCCTCTTATTCCTCCTCTCCGATCGGAAGATGCAATGTATATGGAAAGACCTGATCATTGGTTAACCAAGACAATTGATGAGATTCTAGCTCTACGATTTAGTTTAGTCCGAACAAAGAAGTATATCCCGATTACAGCAGCTCAAGATCCTCCGAAAGACCTTGCTGAAACACAGACACTGGCGCTTTCTGAATCACCATTGTTGTCAGAAGCAACTCTCCTTAAGAGACCTCAATTTACGACAGTCTTCTCCGATGTAACTTTACCAATAGGACCTTCAGCTCCCCTTCGAACTTTCAAAATTGATGAGAATCCTTCAGTTCCAAAGGTGATTGATAGGGTGGCATTTGATACAGATCTGAAAGCGGAGGTTGGAATCAGAGACCTTTTTGATGGAGGGATTCGACTTGAGCATATCACAAGACTCCTCTCTGTGGGAACAATTGGCCAGAAGAAGAAACGAAGACTGGTTCCAACAAAATGGAGTATTACTGCAACAGATGATATAATTGGAAAGCAGCTCCATAAGGAAGTTTTGAGAAATCCCTGGATCAATGATTTCCGAGTGAGTGTGGACCATGCACTTGGTAACACTGTTGCTCTTCTCTTTCTTCCAAGTGGTTGGCAGTTTGAAGCTATGGAATCATGGCTTGGAGGTCTAAAACCACCAATAATTTCTGATCACGAATGGTTCAAAGGTAGAAAGGACTATGCAGAGGATGTTGTTGGGGCTTATTACGCAACCAGACTTCCCGCACTTGAGTACTTAGTCAATATCCGACGACAATCTGGTGTTATCGTTTTCATGGAGATTGATCCTCAACAGTGGGTACCGCTTGGTGTATGGAGATTTAGAGAGATTGCTATGCGCGCCTTGCAAACTAATGTGAAAAGTTTTGGCACAATCGACGAGGCTCTAAATGAAATCGCTCCCCACTTTAGAATCCCTATGAACAGATGGTTGGAAACGAGTAAAATCTATTCTGTGTTCATGAATCAGACAAAACTCACTGATTTCTAATAAAATCAATCAATGAATCTATCATACATTTGTCTTTTAATATAAAATGCAGAAAGAATTGATGGAGAGTTTTATACAATGCGCGCTACAAAAAGCAAAGTCATGACTCTATGGGTCGTGGTTTTAATAGCAATGCCATTCGTTCTCATTCCAAACGCCAATGCTTGGACTGCTGGTGATGAAGCAGCTGTTTTTGGCCACACCTTCGAGGAAGAGTATTGGACAAATGATTCAATCAGAATCGAAGGGACGGATGGAACGAACTCAAGCTTCACAGCTTCATATGTGCATGTTGGAGAGTTCTCGTCTTTCTTAATCGCATTCAATAATGCAAACAAGACTGACGGAACCAAGATGATACTGCCCTACCAATTGTTTGGTATGTATTTCAAAACTCCAGCTAATAGAGAAGTCTTCATTGGTGCAATTTTTGCATTTTTGCTTGCTCACAATGATACCTACAATCCTACCTATGATTTACCTGATGTGGGAAATGAACCCGCTTGGTATGTTGTACCTCTAGCCTCTGACAACACTTGGCCAGAGTATATCCCATCAGTTGTTCCAATCCCCGCGACAAAGGTAGGTGATAACCACTATCGTTTTGGAATGCATTATTACAATTTAACTTGTAGAGTAGTTGATGCCAACACACCTGGTGGTTTCTGGGCTTCGCTTATTCTACCTATTTTGAATGTTGTAATCAGTGAACTTACAATTCAATATGACATAACAATTGATGAAACCGGTCAAGTACACGCTGAAACATTATATACACTTGGACAAGTGTTGAAACTCAAACTCTGGGGTGTGGAACTTCCACCAACAGATGTAATTGGTGACTTGTTTGAAGTTTCAGCTGTTCACTATCTATCAATATTTACATCTCAATACACAGTCACTCGAGCAACCTCAGGTAACACTATTGATCCCCCAACATCAACTGAACTGCTTGATGAAGATATCAGCATCAAGGTTGGTGCCAATGAACGTGCTTTCGATATTGGACTTGGAAGGCAATATTCACTGATTAACGAAACCACTGATCCTTGGACAACTGTTTCGAATGATGAGAATGCACTCAATTGCCTACTAGGAGCTCGACTAAGTGACCTGTTTCTAGTAGCTTGGCAAGCACCTCTCTCTGCATGGCTATTCGCCCACATGGCTTATGGCTTGTCAGAGAAACTAAGGTCAGATTACTCGACTGTTGGAGACATGGTTTCAGCAACAGTGGCGGGGACTGCATTCCATAATAGTGATTGGTGGTACGCCGTTACATTCCCCGAATGGGATGGTCTGCGAATCCAACAAGATCCTGTCTACACAGCTTATACCAATTTGTACACGGAACCAAGTGATGCTGGTGGAGTCCTCGTCATAATACTTGTTGTTGGTGTTGTTGCTGTGGTATGGCTAGTCCGTCGACGCCGTTAATACAGTTCTAAAATCCCTGGGTTTCAATAGTGGAACTCCAGGGTTCCTCTTTCTTTTCAAACATCGGGTAATTTAAGAGAAGCATAGACGACATAGCTCTAAGAGGACCTGATGTTGCTGTACGAGAAACTCTGCAGATTTAGCGAACGAATCGTAGGGCGTACAGTTCAATCTACTCACGATAGGGAGCTTCAAAGAGCTGTCAAGTTTCTTGCTCCTTTAATGGATATTTCAGTCAAGGGCGTTAAAGCGGCTGCAAATCTCTTTTCAGTCCTCATTCTTGTTTCTGTGGTCTTTCTACTCACCTATCTTGAGCTGAGCCTCATCATCGTTGCACCACTCGCAGGGATTGCCGGCGTAGTCACTTATTACATAATTGCCTCCTATCCCATATCTGTGATGAATAGCTACAAACTTGGCCTATCCGAAGAAGCTGATTTGGTGTTTGAGCAGTTCATTCTCGTATTTCAATCAGGAGGAACCATCTTTGATGCAGTTGAGATGGTAGCTCAATCGAATCATCCTTACCTTTCATTAGCATTCAGAAAGCTGATTGGTGATATCAATGAAGGAATCCCTCCTGAAACCTGTTTGATGGAGTTTGCTAGAAACCAACCATCTGACGACCTTCGAAGATACTTTACGGCTATAGTTTCATCCTTGGAGAGGAAGACTGATTTGATAGACATGCTCTCTGGAGAGTCTTTCGAAGCTGACCTAGCTCTTCGCCAAAAAAATCTCGAATTGGAGAGTAGGCTGCTGATAGTAGCTGCTTTGGTTACATACCTACCCATAATGTTCACACTAGCAGTTTCACTCGCAGGATTTGCTACAAGTATATTGCTAGTCCTTATTGCACCAATTTTCATTTTGATGAACGCCTTATTGAAGAGCAGATTTTCAAGACAATTCTCAGCCTATTTTGATAGACCGCGTGAAACCTCGATAATTGCTCCTTCACAGAATCAAATAATTTCCGAGTATGATGCTTTTCTAAATTTTCTAATCTTGCTCGGAGAACGTCTAAAATCAGGTGACAATCTAGAAGTATCTCTAGACTCAATTCGTGATGACTTAGAGCCTGAGGTACAGATACTTGTTGATATTGCGATTGACGCTATATATCACGAAAATGCTAGTATTGTCGAAGCCTTGGATCGCGCATCGAAATCAGCTCTGGGACAGAGAGTATCTCAAATGCTGAATATGATTGCCATTATGTGCGAAACCTCTGCCCAAGCTGCTGGAGATAGAATATCAAGAATTGCAGCTCGTCTTGTTAAACGATCTGCTGTTGCAAAAGAAAGAGACTCCATCATTGCTGCTCAAAGAATGAAAGTATACTTACTAACTATTACAAGTGCTGCTGTATTAGGAATGCTTGCCTCACTCTCACCATTCCTCTTCATCGGCTCGCTTCTCTCCCAAGGTCCAACATGGACTCCTGGAAGTATAACAACTATTGACATCTTACCACTTCTTGTCACTCTCGGAATTACAACATTGTCTACAGGATACCAAAATACTAAGATGGTTGGCGGGAATCGTCCGGTTCTAATAGGACTTGTGTGCGGATTACTGTTCTGGATAGCTTTTGGTCTATCATCTATAATGATGGGTTTTGGATGATTTAGGAATAATTTATTTGCTCTGATGCTTATTGCCGACATAGTTAGGATGAGGTGAAATAATGCTTCAAATCCCATTTTTAGATTGGACCTTGGATGAAATCATGGCGTTCTTCAAGGATGATTGGATACTTGCCTGGGTACTCATACTTTCAGGTGGGCTCTTAGCAGTCTGGTTATTGGAGAACATCACTGATCCAATACCATTGTTAGGCACCATCTTCGACGGACTTGTTGCTGTAGGAACTTACATAGGATTCTTTGTCGGAATCTTAGACATTTTCGTTGGATATGTAGTATGGTCGGATCCTGTACAGTCGAATGCAATTATTGTAGCTGGGATTTTAGTACTCATGGGCTTCTCACTAGTCATGAGAGTCTTATCGAAGTTCCCATTAGCCTTAGTATTTGCATTGGCTGTAGCAGTTTTCGGAGCGGCAACTATCTATTTCTTCTTGCTTCCCTATGCAGATCCACTCATTCCTGTACTTGGAGACATTGCTGTTTGGTTAACATCGGGTAAAGGCTTGCTTGTAATCGGATTCATCATATTTTGCGTCGCATATGTAATTGGTGGACTGATAATCAAGCTTATCCAACTGATCGGGAAAATATTTGCATCACGTCCAGTGAGTGCTCTCGTGGGACTAGCAGCAATCGCAATTGGTGTGATTGTTATTCTCAACCCTGCATTAGTTGGACTTGTAGTACCTTGGCCATAATGAGTTCAGAGGGGTGCTTCACCCCTCTTCTCTTGTTTTTCCAATTCATTTTGGTTTCCTTATCTCTCTAAAATATAGGAATTTGAGATCCCTATCCGAATAGAACTTTGCCGCGGCATCAATTGCTTTCTTCGCTTTAACTATTCCATCATACCATTCTGAAACATAGAATTTCTTGTCAGGATCGTGTTGAGTATTTGTAAGAGTGAAACCTTCAGGTAATTCAAATCCATCTGGAACAAGTAGTGCTACTCGAAACTGTGATAGACCACCTTTGGATTCCAACCAGAGTTCACAATATGTCATAAATGGTCTATTGAGGATTGTATTTCCGTCGATTAAGGTTTGCCTATGGGGACCAATAAAAGTGCCCAAAGGGTTCTTATAGTAGCATTGCATCACTTCTAGTAGTGTATATTTGTTCATAGGAGAAAGAACAGGGTTTACGATAGGAGGCATCGTGTATGTCATCAGATGATTCTGACAAGAAAAAGATCATCAGTGTCACGATGAGTCAATCATTGGTCAACCGGATTGATGATCTTGTACAAGAGAGGGTAGGTCGTTCTCGAGCCCAGCTGATAGAGGATGCAGTAAGATGGTTCTTAGACTTCACAGTCCACAAATGGAATGAACGCGGTGTTTATGTCAGCTCATTTAGAGCTGTCTTCGAGTCTGAAACATTATCATCATTGTTCTTCTCTAAATTTACACCTACCGACCAGTATGAACTTGGAGAAACTGCAGGGAGTCAATCACCAATTGCAGATGTTGTACGTCTATTCTATGGCGGCGACCCAACACACAAGGAGAGTCGCGAGCTCGTTCTCAAACTTCTTCAAGAGAATGGATGGGGTTCCATTTCTCTTAATGATGATCTAATTGTTATTGGAAGCCCATTTTATCCAGCTCCCTTTATTCGAGGGTATCTTGAATCTTTACTCAAAGTGAAACTAGATGTGGTAGAAACTACATCTAAGGAGAATGTAGCTTTACGAATCAAATAAAGATGAAACTAATCGACCACAAATATCTATATCACGGAAGGAGTGAATCTACCATTCTTGGCCAATCTCAAGTATCTCAAATTCACTCTCGTATAGACCTGGAATACTCTCAATGGTCGTTCTAATCGTTGCTTGTTTTTCCTTGATGGCATCTGCTGAAAAATAGACTTCATAGATGCAACGATTCTGTTCAAAGCAGAAACCTGTAGTGAATAAGACCTTGAGATCATGCTGCTTGAAAAGCTGAGTCATCGTCTGCATTAACGCAGGATTGACTTTCTCGACTTCAAGCCTTACACGAGCTCCACCTTCTTTGGTCATAGGGATGAGACGAATTTCCCCTGACCTCTCGAAGTAGATTACCATCGCCGCCTTCATATCTTGTAGTTCTGGATTTTTGAAGAAGTCTTCTGGAAGGCGAATCTCCCTCTTATTATGAACGTCCGCAATCATTCCCTTTGTAATACCGGCCAAGCATATCGCCTCTTACCTATGGTACTGCTTGAAGGTTTTATCTGTATTTGAGTCTTTAGCGAGTGTCGCTAAAGAGTAATCTCGTAAAAGCGTACACGTGTAGAGGCTTTCAAATCATTAAAAATATTGTCAGAAAGCCATAAATTGTACTGTTTCACGAATTTTCGAGTTAATATTGGAGGAACTCACAAAATGGCAAAAGAAGGCGGAATCTATGTTTGTGATGTGTGTCAACAGGTTGTCTTGGTTCAGAAGTCTGGAGTAGGAACTCTAGTTTGCTGCAACCAACCTATGCGACTTTATGAGGACGATTAGACTTAGCTGGTATTTCGGACTCTTCATATTTTATTTCAAGAAATGGAAATGAACCATTTTCTGTGAATAGATATGTTATTTTCACACTTGACAATGTTTATATTGCCTCTAGAGGGGCGAAGCCAACGCTTCTTGGGGTGTATTAGTGATGATAGAGCTGCCCAGTAATGTAATCAGGACAAGAAGTCTTCTTAATTTGAGGTCTTTTTCAGTCAACGAAGTTTTTGAATACGATGACAGATATGTAATGTACCCCACAAGAGAATTTCAAGGAGTAGTCCAAAAATACGTTATCTGGATACTTAAAGATTCTAAAGTAATTGGAGTCGCCTCTATAAAGGATCTTGCTCGTGAAATGGAAGAAACTGAATCTCAACGAGGGATGCTCGTTGGTGGACTCAGGTTCACTCCTGCTGCAAAGAAGATGGCTAAGATATCCCGGGTTGAACTGGTTGATGGTGGATATGCTTCATTCGAACTCTTTGAACATGAATTAGTGCCGACACATATCATCGCAAAAGATGAAGAACTGAAACTTGTTCTGAATTATTATGGTATCAAAAAGAATCAACTTCCTAGAATTCATCGAGACGACCCCGCTGTCAAAGTACTAGGTGCACGACCTGGGCAGGTTATTCGGATTGAACGTAACAGTCCTACAGCTGGTCAGAGCTTTTACTATCGTCTAGTAGTTGACTCAACAAGTTAGTCTTTATTGCATATCAAAAATTCAATTCTTTGATAATGTTTATATCAAAGGCTTTGAAACTGGTCATCATCACGGGTGTTTTCTAAATTGCCAAATCTGCCTGAAATACCAGCTATTGTAATGAAGACCAGAGCACTACTCGCACTCAGAGGTTTTACAACTACCGAGCTTCTTGAGTATGATGATCGGTACGTACTACATCCATCAAAACTGGTGAAGGACGTCTTGCGAAAGTATGTTGTCTGGATTTTAAAGGAAGAGAAGGTTATCGGTGTCGCATTAGTGAGAGAGGTCGTCAAGGAGATGGAAGAAACTGGGTCTCAACGAGGTATGCTTGTTGGTGGGTCTCGGTTTACTCCTGCATCCAACAAGTATGCGAAAGTTTCCAAGGTTGAACTTGTGGAAGGTCATTATGCTTCATTTGACCTTTTTGGACATGAAATAGTACCACCTCATGTTATAGCTGAAGAAGCAGAAATTCAATTGGTTCTTGAGCACTATGGCATCAAGAAAACCCATTTACCAAGAATTCAAAGCAGAGACCCAGCAGCCCGTGTCTTGGGTGCTCGCCCTGGTCAAGTGATTCGCGTGGAGCGGTTGAGCCCTACCGCCGGACTATCATATTATTATCGATTGGTTGTCGACTCTTAATTTTAGATTGCTATTAGTCCCATCCAAAATGCAGCTAGAAATATTATCATACAAGTAATCAGGGGCAGTGTGATATTATCAGTACCTTTTGGACTCACAAATTCCACTGTTGTTGCAGAAATTGCTCCGACCAATGCTAGCACAATCATTTCAAACCAGAGAACATTTCCTCCTACAATGAATACAGGGCTAGCCAAACTAAATATTCCGAACCACCAGAACGCCAGAAGAGAACCAAAGAATCCGAATATGAAAACTGCAAGTGTACCTGGTACACTCCGGTTTGATCCAAAGATGACTCTAGTTGTGGTGCGACCATATCTCATACCAATTGGAGCACTCATTCCATCACCAAACATCATAATGTGAATTGCAGCTGCTGGAATGAAATAGAGTTCTTGATACCCAGTAAAGGTGAATATTCCAGTGAGTAGTGTTATTGAAACCGCATACCAGAATGGTCCTCTAACACTATTATGTTCTAAATCCTCAGGTCGAGCCATCGCAGCAAAAAATCCACTAAATCTTTCAGTATTTGCAAGAGCAAGCATGATAACAAACGTTAACGCGACAAGGGTAGCTACCCAAGGGTGAGGATAATAAGGCACAGTCCAGATTGCAGCTCCAGCAAAGAGATGCACAATTCGTCTTGTTGTTTCTGAACCAAGATTGCGCCTCTTTCTTGTTATATCTGCTATTGTTAGAATTATTACAGCATAGAACACGGCGATGAAGTAAACAACAATATCCTCAAGTACAATCGAGAACTCCACTTGCATGACAGTTCCACTCTCTGAAGAATCGAACTAAACGAGTGAATATATCTATCGGCAGGTTACAACTTACTTTTCCGCTGGTTTAGAAGTAACTCCTGTAGATTTCTCCAAACTTGAGATTGCTTCCTCAACAAGCATTTTCAATTCGCTAACATCATTTCCTCGAGCTGATATCCATACCCTGATTCCCTTTGATGTCCCATATGGCTTTGGCAGTGATTTGATATACACACTTGGAATTTCTTTCATTACGAAGTCAATCGCTGGAGCAAACACAGACTCATCTTTCATTTCAAATTCAACAATTTGTTCATGGAATTTTTGAACGACATTTTCCTCTATCCAAGGAATCACAGAATCTTGGAAGATAAATTTCAGCTCAGCAGGAACTCCAGGGAGACAGAAAATGGTGATATTTCCATCTTGAATTATCACACCTGGTGCGCCTCCTACACGATTATCAAGTGGTTTGGCTCCCTCTGGAAATTGAGCCATTTTTCTTCTGGCTTCAGTGAAATCTGGTGCTGTGACAATGCCTTTTTCATATAGTGACTTGTATTGACGCCTAATGATTTTTGCAGCATCTTGATTTTCAACAATTTTCCTTCCAAGAGCTTTTGCTAATGCTGCCAGTGTCATGTCGTCATGTGTTGGACCTAAACCTCCAGAACTAACTATCACATTACAAGACTCTCGAAGGAATCTCAACGCATATCCAATTTCTTCCATTTCATCTCGTACCGACACGAGTCTTCTAATCTGAGCTCCTAATCCGACTAGTTTGGTTTCCATCCAGTTTGAGTTCGTGTCCAGCACGATACCATCTAGGACCTCATTACCAATTGCCATGATTCCTACAGTGAGTACTCCTTCAATTGAATTCCTACTATTCACAAGATCACATCCTCGATTCAAAGTTTCAACTCAACATCAAGACATCTTGACATTTCTCTAAGAGTATTCAGTCGCTTTTGAGCAAGCTTAATCCCCCGTTCCGTCACCATGCATTTTGCAATATCTGATGCAAGAGGAAGAAAGTTTCTGAGACTCTCTGCTATCTGTACCATACTTCTTCCGGGTTCAATTCGAACACCATTTAGGATATATTGTATAAGCCCTATCATCCCAAGTTTAAGGATCTTATCCGCCTCCCAAAGAACCTGCGCCTCAATTGGTTCAAGTGCTTCTTTGATTGTCAAGCCAACATGCTTCTGTATTGTATCTGAAACCCTAGCTATTATCTCAATATCTACACCTTCTGCTGAAAGGATGTCTTCAGCTAGCTTAGCACTCACAACTCCATGATGCTGTGCAGAAATGCCCCCAACTCCAGGTTTTGCCAAGTCGTGCAACCATGATGCCAATATGACGATTTCCATATTCGCATTAGTTTCATCTGCAATATACTTAGCAAGATTAACCACTTCTTTAATATGGTCAAATCGATAGTTGTAGAGTGGGGCTACTTGTTTTTCGCCAGCAGTTCTCCATTCTTCAATTGCTGCTTTTCTAGTTGAAGACTCAACAATCATCATTAGATTGTGCTCAATGTTCTCCTTCATCTTGGGTCAACGAGAAACACAAATGTTGTGGTGCTTAAGAATTGTATCAATGAGTATACCAATTTTGTGAACTCAGACTAGTACCGAATCATCAGGTTGCCAGAAGTTTTCTAATATGATCTGCAGCTAGGTTCTTATCTGTAACATATTTAGTGAAAGTTTTCTTCTTTGCTTCTTCTATACAGGTCATTAAATTGTTCAGATCTTTACACCAAATCAAGTAGCCACGAGATGCCATCTCATGAATCAGTTGAGCTTGATGACCTTCCATGAGGGTTGTGTTCTCCACCACAACAAGTTTGAGCCCACGAGTAACACATTCCATAGTTGTGCCTGCGCCGCCTGTGCTCACGACAACTGAAGCTTTTTGATATGCTTCACTAAGGCTCTTTAGATATCGGAAGTATCTGAAATGCTTTGGAATATACATTCCTCTACCTATCTGTCCAACAACCTGCTCTTCTAGCACGCCACTCCGAACCAATTCATCCATTTTCGAAATTAGAGGGTCATAATGAGCTGTTCCAACAGTAACAAAAATCATAGTAACTGACCTCCGTAGATCACACCTGGATTTTTTTCTGCGAGCTCTTTCCACTGAACCATGAAAAGACTTACTCTTCCAAGAAGTAAACGTCCGGTCTTTGAAAGTGACTCAACACGTGACATACTTTCTATGAATACTGTTGGTATACGAAGTGCCCTAGCAGAATAGAATATTGGAACTGTCATTCCTGTTCCACAACTGACTATCAAGTTCGGTCGAAGTACTAGCAGATAGATGAATGAAAGGAAGAGCGTGAGAATTGTACGAATCACAGACATCAGTCGAGAATCTTGAGGTAACAACCTAGGTGTGAGAACACGAAGTACTCTCCCTTTTAGACGAATCTGCTTTGGTGTCAATCTATCGAGAAGACCGGTGATGTAGATATATTCAAAATCTTCCCCTAAGGAATCCACTAGGGCAAAAGTCTGTGCAGTGTGGCCTCCTCTACCCAACACAACTGCTATCTTCTTCAATGGTGTACCTCAGATGCTGACTCATTGACCTTACTGATAAAGGGTTTTCCTAATTAACTAAGTTCAAAATCAGCCTTTTTTATTTGGAAATGGATTCGGTTAAATCTAATTGGATATGATAATCCATAAGTAGGATCAAATACTGATTGAGGAGTTAGGTGGAGAACATGCCCAAAGATAAGCCTAAGACAGGAGAAAATGTGTTTATTTCAGATACAGCAGTAATTTATCACGATGTAGAAATAGGGGACAACAGTAGAGTCTTTGATTTTGTTGTGCTAAGAGAGGGAACTCGTATTGGCAAGAACACAACTATTGGAAATGGTGTCTGTGTAGAAACCGATGCCAAAATAGGTAACCATTGCAGCATCGTTTCTCAGTGTCACATCACCAACAATATCGTCATTGAGGACTATGTGTTCTTTGGTCCTAATGTGACAACTGTGAATACATGGAAGATTGGATACAAGCGCCCTGACATAAAAGCAATTACAGAAGCTCCAATCATAAGACGAGGTACTCGTATTGGCGGAGGTGCCACAATTCTACCAAGAGTGGAGATTGGCGAGGAAGCTCTCATAGCCGCCGGTGCAGTAGTGACAAGGAATGTTGGAACAAGAGAGGTTTGGGCTGGAAATCCAGCTCGTTGTATCGGTACAGTTCCAGAGGAAGAGTGGCTACCACAAAAAATGCCTAGCTAATTATCTGCTATGAATTCTCTCAACATTTTCATACATTATGTTCTTCATGTCCTGGGTGGATATGTCCACATCGTCTCGTTCCCAAACTTGTTGCATTGCATATCTTAGAACATGATACTCATGAAATGGAATATCGGTTCCAAAAAGTATGTGTTCTGACCCCACTACATTGATTGCTCTCACAATAAGCCTTGAAACATCAACTGAGGATGTGTCAAGGTAGAAGTTTTCAAAATCACTTATTGTTTCTAACATCTCTAATGCGCGACTAATCAATGGTGGGGAAACTCCACCAAGGTGAGCTGCAACAATTGTGATGTTCCTCTTTTTGTAAGCCTCAATACAATATTCAATTCTGCTTTTGATATTCCTGCCACAATGGACTATGAGTGGAAGGCCCGTGTCCTCAACGAGATCCAATACATCTTTGGCTTGGTGGACCTCCATCTGTGATATTGATGGATGATATTTAATGCCTGCAACATCATAGGTTTTGACAATTTCAGGATCCACCTCATTTGCATGAGGCCAATAAAAACCCCAAACTTGTTTATTCAAACTGAATGCCTTTAGTTGCTTAAAGAAAAGGTGGTTGACTTCACGAGAGTCATGATTATTCTCCATAGATGGCATAAGCTGAACCCTAGATACAATTCCTAGGTATGACGTTAAATCCGCCCATGTGAATGTCATATCTCTCCCAAAGAGATTTCTATCCTCAATAACGTGTACGTGTGAGTCAATTACTTTCATCGATGTGATAGCCTCCTGGATTTGATGATCTTTTCTTTATTTCTAATTGTGGCATTGAAATCAAATTACTTTGGACACTACCAATGTACCACACATTAAGATTTGTTAATGCGGGTTTCGATAGATTTTCTCCTTAAACCTTTACACTGTTTTTTAATCCCTTGGTACGACAAAAATCGTTGAAATTCAAATGATTGGTTTGATATTATGCTTGCATTCATAAGCATCATTATAGTGATGAGAATAACATTTGGTGCTGAGAAAAATGGAAGAATATTTACTCGCTACTAAGTTCTTCAATGAGCGGGAGCAACTTCCATTATTCATTGCTAATATTGCAGAGCAAACCGTGAAACCTGTTGTAATTCTATTTGTAAACGATGGATCAAATGATGATAGCGCTGAGATTGCCAAGAAAGTTTCTTCGACATATAACTTGAATTATGAAATAGTGTCTATGCCCGTAAAAGCAAAGGGTAATCTAGACACTCTTGGTAGAGCATGGAATAAAGCTCAACCTCTAATCAAAGAACTGCTATCTGATGTCCCATATTTCGCTACCGCTGATGTGGATACAAGATTTCCACCAAACTACTTCGAATTCATGGTAAATTTCTTAGAAAGCCACCCGAAGGTGGGCGTTGTAGCTGGGCAAGTAACTGGAGAACGTAGAAGAACATTCCCTATGTTCACGGGAAAAGTTGTTCGTTCTAATGTCATTCAATATATTGACAAATACTGGGATATATCCATTGATTCATTTCTCAATATCAAAGCACTAAAACTAGGTTACGAATTAGAAATTATCAATGAGATGAAAGTGAATGCAAGAACTTCCCATCTTGGCACAAAGAAAGGACGATTTAGAGCTGGCAGACTTGCTTATTATGGCGGGATAAATTCTCTTTATGCTATATTCAAGGCACTAACAAGTTTTGATTCAGAATTCCTTAGAGGTTATTGGTTTGAGTTTTTCAAAGGGACATGGAAATGTGAGGATGAGGACATTCTGAATTACTATCATAATGAGTTCATAAGAAAAGCACGTCGAGTAGTCGAAATTCTATTTCAATAATGAAGAAGCCTTAAAGGGTCACCATGATTCCCTTTAGTAGAGTTCTCTGTCATAAAGGTGAATTTGGGTTTATGCGAGTCTGCATGGTTGAGGAAATAGCAAACTGCGCCTATCACTTGACAACAGGCTTGACACGGAAAGGACATTTAGTAGTTGCAGTACTAGATGTAAAACGACAGCTGAACCGATTGCTTTTCACTCATTCAGTGCAGAAAGGTGCTGAGGTGAAGTGGATTAAACCATGGCCACTTCGACCTAGAGCATTAGGATTGTTTGTACCAATGCTCCTTGCTATCATAAGAAGTAGACCTCATATTGTCCACGCTCAGTATCTATGGTCACAATTTTTTATCGCTTTTATAGCTTCGAAACTTCTTCGAATACCGATTGTCGCCACAGGCCATGGATGGGAGGTTCTTGAGGTCCCAAGATCAAGATTTCGTGGTAGAATCCAGAAGTGGTTCCTGAAACGAACTGATATGGTCATTCTAACTGCTGAATATTATCATAAATATATGCAAGGAATCGTTTCACCAAAGAATCGCGTGTATATTCCACGAATGATAGACACTGATACATTCCGGCCTGGGATTAACGCAGAAGATCTCATCAACAAGTATGGGAATAGAATTGTGACATTTATTGCGAGGCTTCACAAAATTAAAACTCCTGAAAAAACATTACAGGCATTTAGATTCGCACTTGATGAATTTCCTGACGCAAATCTCTTGATACTTGGAATTGGTGAAGAAGAGAAGAATATGCGTATGTTAATTGATGACCTTAATATGACTGCTAGTGTTCACTTTCTTGGTGAAGTGTCAAACACAGAGATTCCAAGATATTTGAATGCCTCAAAGGTTGAAGTTAGAGGTTTCAATCCTGATACTCCAGAGTTAGGAATTTCTCATTTGGAGGCATTGGCCTGTGAAACACCTGTCCTGACTTATAATGACTATAAGATGGTGGGTGGCATGATAATTTGCCTTGAAGTACCTGAAATAGCTGAGAACCTGAAAAAGATACTCAGAGATGAGAATTTTCAGAAGAGTCTTGGGAAAGCTGGACGGAAATATGTGTTGGAAAACTTTGGAATCGATGTGGCTACAGATATGACAGTCAATGCATATCATGTTGTTCTCTCAAGAAGGAAGAGGAGGGCTTGATGATTATGAAGAAGAACAAAATGAAGATCAGCTTTGTACTTGGAACTAGACCTGAAATAATCAAGCTATACTCAGTGATGAAAGCTGCTGAAGTACACAAGATGGTCACACCTATTTTCATTCATACTGGACAACACTATGATTTTGAAATGTCCCAAGTTTTTCTAGAGGAGTTAAAGTTACCAGAGTTTCATTATTTTCTAGATGTCAAATCAGGCTCTCATGCAAGTCAAACAGCTCTCCTCTTAGTTGAACTTGAAAAGACGCTCATGAAAGAACAACCTGATGTGGTGATTGTGCTTGGAGATACAAACACAACAATGGCTGGAGCTTTAGCGGCATCAAAGCTGGGAATACCAGTAGCTCATGTTGAAGCGGGTTGTAGGTCCTTTGATATGGCAATGCCAGAAGAAATCAATCGGCTGACAGCAGATGCTATTAGTTCTATCCTATTTGCTCCATCAGAAGTTGCAGCTCTCAATCTTCTCTATGAAGGCCATTCACAAGATCGTGTATTTTTCTCTGGAAATACAGTTGTCGATATCGTGGAAGAAACAAGTGAACTACGAAAATCAATGAAGCTTGATTCAACAATCATCGAGGAATATGATGTTGTAGTTACTATCCATCGACAAGAAAATGTGGATCATGAGAAACGCTTGAGAGAACTGATAGTTGCGTTAAGTGAAATTGGTGGAAAGGTCATCTTTCCAATACATCCAAGGACTAGAAAAAGAATTGAAGAGTTTGGTTTAATGGACTTAGTTGAATCAACAACAAACCTGAAGCTCATAAAACCTCTCAACTTCCTCTCTTTCATGAAGCTCATGGAGGAATCAAAAGTTGTAATCACAGATAGTGGTGGTGTTCAAGAAGAAGCTGTTATGCTTGGAACACCTTGTATTACTGCACGGGATACAACGGAATGGCCAGAAACAGTATGGGTTGGAGGAAATCGTCTTGCAGGTTCTAACGCAATGAACGTTACTAAATTTTGTAATGAGGTTCTGTTACGATCTAAAACCACTACAAAGAAAAGCATGAATCCATTCAAAGGCAATGCTGGTACCTCAATCATTAACACACTCGTTGAACTTTGGCAGACGGGAAATCTAGGACTACCAAGACCAGATATGAGTGATGGAAAATATCCTTTGCCTACACTACAAGGAAAATCGCATCAGCTGGAAAAAGTCTACCAAACATCACTGGAATTTGATAAGAATGGGAATGCTATCATCAATCGTGATGATAGTGTGAATAATAAAGTAGTGAGGATTCCCAAGAGGAAATAGCATATCAATTAGAAACCATCTGCGTACTTTTCTCCCTCTTTCAGAGGTTTGACCCCCAAACGACCTATAAGCCATTTAGGATAGGAAATGAGTAGTCTAAGAGCTCTTCTCAAAGTAAACTTAGGTTTGTGCATTGACTTGTATAAGTCATAGTAGTCCACAGGAGTTACTATTTTGTAATCCTCTATGATTTCATTTGGTTTGGCATCAGCCACTACTTTGCATCCACAGGCTATTGCTTCGATTGCATTCTTACTCAGTGATATTCCTGGAAATCCTTTGAATTCTAAGAAATATTCATACTTCGATAGAAACTCAGGCATCTCCTTGTATGGTATTGGAGGATCGATACTTCTGTCAACAATTGTGAGTTCAAGACCTCGTTCTTTACACCACTTCTTTGCCATCTCTCGCTGGTCTTTGTGATAATTAGGGTGATATGTCATAACAGCTGTTCCTGGAACTCTACCACCTTTGTATTCAAACCATGTTGGTATAGGTCTATCAAGCCAGATGTCTCCATACCTCAACATATCATTAGTAGATACAGCAATGATGTCCGCAAGAGATACTTCTGGATGTGGCTTTTTCCGAGAACGAATCTCTCCTCCATGGTACTCGAATACAATAGGCGTCCTTTTTTGATATTGACGAGCCAATACCAAGGCACGAATCACAGTTGAAACATGAATGTGAGTCGGATTCCATTCTTTGAGATATTTTCTGCATTCTTTGTAGAAGTCCCTCGCAGAATCCACCATTACAGAACCTGACACTCTAGATGTATGTCCATACTTGTCGTACCCCGCTCTCATGATGATGACTGACTCATGACCGTTCTTATTCAGCCAGTCGCATACCTCTGCAAGAGAGCCACCAGTATTCCAGAGAATTAAGACTCTTAATTTGTCTTTACTTTTATTTTCCAATTCACTATTCACTTATTCTTACCTTCTAGGTCTCACTACAAGAATCAACGAGTGGTTTCTTACATTTATTTTCTTTTAGAGCTGAACATATAATCATCTATGTCCAAATATTGGCTGTCTACTGATTGTTATATCATTTTGAGATGATTTCCAGTATCAGGTCGATCATTCGTTTTTTAGCTCCACTTCGAAAGAATCTCTCTGAATCGAAATGCTTGAAATTCTGATTCTCTTTAAGATGGTGGACTAACTCTTCTACGTTCGAAACTTTTACAGCGACTTCTTCTTCTACTAGCTGTTTGGGGTAATCCACATCTTGAATACCAGGTATATAGGTCTTCAATCCAAAAGCAAGACCCTCAAAAACTGCCGTGGAATACACTCCAATCTGGATTTCTGATTCTGCAAATAGCTTATAGAGTGGAATCCTAGAGTCAGAAATCACATCTACACTACTATCAACCAACCAAGGATATTTCTCCTGCCATCCTTTGACCTCTAATGGATGTAGTTTGTAGACGATATCATAATCTAGATCCTTTACTTTTGATAAATCAACTATAAACTTGGATAGATCTTCACCGATTGTCCATTGAGAGATTACTAGAATCTGTTTCCTCTTTCGCAGATTTGAAAATACTTTACGCTCTTCATCCAAGTAAGGAAATCCTACACTAACCACATGCTGATTCTCAATTGTATAGTCCACGCTTTCAGTCCAATAATCACCAAATGTAAACAACCAATCCGGAAACGTCATCTTCCTATGTTTCTTATTAGGAAAGGAATAACCTGCATGGGATCGGTTGATTACTCCATGCTGAAGCTCAATAACAGGAATACGTAAGGATTTTGCAGGTTCTATAAGATCTTCCTTACCATAGCTTGTAAGTAGTATTATCGCTCGAGGCCTGATTCTTTTCAGTACAAATTGAAAATAGTGAATTCTAATTCTCCTATATCCCAAATGTCTTAACACTAGTTTCTCAACATCAAGGTTCACACCAAATGAGAGATCTATCATTTTTCTGATTTTCTTTAGTATGATTCTTTCATCATGGTTTAATGAAACTCGAAATAACCTCAACTTTTCTGCAATATAGATGAGTGACGTTTCAAAATCAAAATACCAAAGGTTTGAGGTCTTTGGTGGGCTTTGATGTTGAAGATTGATACTATGCTCAATAGCCGCACAGCTTAGATTGATCTTTTCCATTATGGGGTCTGTATAGATGTCCCACCAGAATCCATCTTTCCTTAAAATTCTGCGAGGACTTGAAATAAACAAAAGGTCCCGTTTTCCTGCAAAAATCGGGTTCTTCCATAGTCTCCCAAATGAAATAATAATTGACCAAATTCTCTCGCGAAGAGAAGGTCCTTTTATCAGAGAACTCCCTTGACCTTTAAGAAGTTCATAGATGGTTACAACGATTGGTTGCCGTACATATTCCCAAAATCTAACATTAGCAATGGTTCTATCAAAGAGCTTTAGCTTGTCTTCTATTTCAAGGATTTTCTGAAATATATCATCAAAACCTAGCATTTTTTTACAACCCGTTTTGTGGGATAGTAGAAACCTTCTCTCTATGCGATTGGGATAAGGAACACGCTTTAAACCCTTCTTTGTTGAAGAACAAATTCTAATCGCCAGAAATTTGATTGCTTAGTTCTCCTCTCCTGATAAAAAGGGAAATCAGAAACCTCGTTACAGGATCCACAAGTCGAGAAGGTAAAAAGACAGTAGCTTTCCTAATTTCTGATTCAGTGACCAATTTGAGAATTCGCGTAGCACCAATGTAAATCACAATGAATATTGATGCATTTGCCGCTAGCTCAAGTATTGGGTTAATTCGTAGAAAATGGACTACAACTGCTGGTACCAATCCAGAAAATGCTATTGCGCTAAAATGCATAATTCTTCCGACTCGTAGATTCAAGTCTGGCACGCTCTTTTTAACAAAGACTACTGAAAAGAGAGCACTAAAGATGGGATTTGAAATATACCCTAAAACAACAAACATGAGGCCAAAATCCATAAAGATGAACATTAAAAATCCACTCAGTATCGAAGCTAAAATTGAGGATGCCAGTATATATTGTGTATTTGCCGAAGCTGAAAGAATTGCATGTAATGGTCTCAAGAATAAGTAGAAGAACATTTGAATTATTAAAATCCCAAAGTATTGATATGCCCAATAATAACGCGGGAAGACTATTAGAAATGCAGATGGAGCCATTACAAGGCATACAACAATTACTGGCGTAAAAATAAAGAATGACATACGTACTGTCCATTGAAAGATATCATCAAGATCCTTAATACTTTTTCCCAATGCTACAGTATAGTATGAACCCAGAGTGCCATAATAGCCTAAAGTAAATGCATTAACAAACGTGACTATTCTCACAGCAAAGCCATAAAGTCCCAGTTCTCCGCCATATCCTAAAGTGTCATAATATTGGAAAATTGCTCTTATCAAGACCTCATTTAATACATATGCAAACAAAAATGCAATTATCGGCGGATATGCAAATTTGATGAGTGGTTTTAATGGATACAATGACCCTTTCAAAGACCAGATGTTTTTGACTGTGGAATAAAGAAAGATAGCTGTTACCAATCCCAAGATTATTGATTTCATGAGTAGTGCTCGAATTCCCCAGTTCAAAGGAATCAATACCATTACAACAACTTGGCTGGCCACATTGGCAAGCAAGTTACCAATACCAAGATTACGAAACTCTCGATATGCTGAAGCCACAACGCTCGGAAATGATGATAAATTAATACTCATGACTCCAAAAGTGAAAACCAATCCATCAATTAGCAGATATTCTGAACCTCGCCCAGATAATGTCAGCACAATTGGTGTGATAAAAAAAGCGATGAGACCACTTAGCGGCACTAAAATCAATGTACTTACAGTTAATGATTTTCTCAGATTAACCACTGATTCCTCATCTTCTTTGCCAATTGAGTACGCCATGTAACGACCTATTGCGTTGTGAATTCTAAATGGAACTAAAGTAATGAGGAAGGAAGTGAGCACATCATACCACACAAAAAGACCATACTGATCCGTAGAAATGTAGAGCTGTATTTGCCAAGAAACAACGAGCCCTAAGATTAAGGATGCAAAAGGACTCAGAGACATAAAGACTCCGCCACGTAGCATCTTCTTTCTTGCATCTACTTGTTCATCTGATGGCATTTCAACGGTCATTATGTCAACCTGCGGCTTAGTCTCTATTTATACTCTCTTAACTTGATTATCATTAAAATTGTGATTATTCAAGAATTGTGCTACGTCTTATCTTGTGAAAAGGGAATAATTCTTTTAGTCGTTCGATACTTTCTTCAAAGTTGGCTATGGTGTCCCATATGTCTATGCGTTAAAAATAAGGAGAGCAAGTCATGGAGACATTATTCGAAATAATCTATTTCTGCTCCATTCTTGTAATTGGTTTGACTCTTCGTGCGATTCCTCACGTTAAGTATTATTTTCCAGGAACGCCTGACACATTCTTCTTTCTAAATAAAATCAAGAACCCTGAGTATTTGTCTGAGGAAGTGCTTTACCCAAAATTGTTCGATCAGACACTCAGATTATTCGCTCGTGCTGGAAAATTAATCGATGGGCGTACAACTAATCGTCTATCAATCGTGCTTGATGCTATCACTGTGTCAATCCTCTATTTGTTCATAAGAAGTAATTCTTCAATTGAAATCGCTCTTTTTACTGCTCTCTTATTCTCTATCAGTCCCTTTATTGTAAAACAAGGCTCGACCTTATCTGCTAGGCCATTTGGATTGTTGCTTGCAAGTACTTCGGTCCTTCTCAACACACTTCCATTTCCATGGAACTGGTCTGCTCTGGTACCCATAGCAATGACATTACTAGCGCATAGGCTATCTACACAGACTTTGTTCGTGGTCTATGTTGGACTTTCATTTTTAGACATACAGTTCCCACTCATATTCATTGCTGGATTCATCTTCGCGGTTATTGTTACCAAAGGTAAGTATATCGAAATTCTTCGTGCCCATGTATCTGCAATCCTTACATATTATAGACAGAAAGGATATCCGAATGATAGAGTGGTTGGAGTTTTATTCACTCCTGCATTCTTTGGGTATTTACTCTATCTCATTTTTTTCATTGTTCAGTCATATTCCTCCAATCCCATTTCTATTGGAGGATTAATAATTCCTGAACTCCTTTCATTTAATATCTTGTTTGAATTGGTTATGATAATCTGGGCATCTGCCTGTTTTCTTTTGCTTATTTTCTGGGTGGCTGGTGAATCGTATAAGCATCTGTCGATGGCTGCTGGACCATTCGCATATCTCACATCATTGTTAGCATTTACAAATCAAGTCTTCCTCCTCCTAGCAATAATCATTGCACTTGGATCATTAGTTCAATCTCTCTATTTCCAGCTTCGTTTTGAACATGTTGACAAAAACCTCGTTGAACTACTTGGCAGTGCTTCGCTAGTTGGCGACCATGGCACTATGTTCGCGCCTAGTAAAGTTTACAGAGCTGTTTCGTTTTTCACTGACTGCGAAGTCGTACCAGTTAATCTCCATTTGTATAATCAAGACCATTTTGACAAACGTTTCCTAGAATACAATCCCACACTTGCAGTTGAGGAGAGGAAGTATGGATATTGGTATTCCAATTGGGAGGAAGTAGGTAATTACGGAGACTGGGTGTTATTCAGGTTGAAATAGATGGAAACACATCCATCTCGACTCTGATATCCAATGGATATTTTAATCAAGTCTTCAGAAATCTTTAGACGGTGTGGCTATAAATTTGAAAATACTCGGTTTGGTTTGTGCTAGAGGTGGTTCAAAAGGTGTGCAAAACAAGAACATCCGAAAATTGAATGGAAAACCACTTATTTCATACACTATTGAGATCTTTAGGAAATGGGGGAAGGCAGACCGAATTATCTGCTCAACAGATTCGCCTGATATTGCACGAATAGCGAATGAATATGGTGCTGAAACACCATTCTTGAGACCTCCCGAATTAGCAACTGATGCGGCTCCAAAACTGCCTGTTCTGCAACATGCACTTCGTTTCTGTGAGGAAGAGGACAAAACCAGATATGATGTTGTAATTGACTTACAACCAACATCTCCATTTAGAAAGATTCAGGATTTAGATGCTGCATTTGATGAGTTTATCCGATCTGAGGCTTATGTGCTATATAGTGTTGTTGAATCTGATACTAATCCATATTTCAACATGGTTCAACTAGATGAGAATGGGAATGCTCATCTGTCGAAAAAACTAGAAGGTGAACTTTCCAGGCGTCAAGATGCTCCCAAAGTATATACTATCAACGGCTCCATGTATTTTTATCAAAGGAATCATTTACTGAGAGCGAAAGGACTTCACTGTGAAAGGGAGCGGATTTTCATAATGGATAAGATTTCATCTGTTGATATTGATAATGAGCTCGATTTTCTTTTCGCTGAATTTCTAATGAGATATGGTGACAAAGTATCGACTGAGTCAAGCTGAAATTAGATTTGATATTTTCAATTACTGCTTTATGCAGACTTCTGAGAAGAACTATCACAGAAAAATCAGCATGTGTCATCTATATTTCATGTCAGTAAATTGATACAGCAATAAATTTCACAATACTAGTATCTCTTATTAATTAAAAACTTAGGATACTGCTTTGAGGTGATATCTTGACAGAAATTATGTGGGTACCATGTGTGTTAGAAGATGTTTCAATTGATACACGATTCTTCATGGGTGGAACAAATTACACTTCAGCATCCGATGCTGATTTTCAAGCTTTATTCCTTCTTCCATTACCAACAATGAAGGGGTATCAAAGATTGTACGTGAGTGGAGTGAAAATTGGTGTCTTTGATGCTAATCCAGCGGATTATGTTGATTGTGTGGTTCTTTATGCTGCAAGCTACAATGGATACCAGATTCTGATAGACGAAAAAACGAAGCGGACTATGAAGGGATCATATCCTTCCGAGTTCCCTCCTGTTGATGTTAGTGCACACGAGAAAGTTATAGCGCGATTGTTCTGTGTGGCATCAGCTCCCAAGGGTCTTGATATTTCAAGTGTATTGGTGAAATGTCATTACCAATAGCCTAACCATTTGATTAGTATTCGAAGGTGTAAGGAACTCCAGTTCATGCTGCACCTTCCTACTTTTTATCTGATTCATAATCAATACTCAATTTATATCAAAACAGCTCGACTATTTTTTAAGACTATTAATTGAGTATAATCCAAGGTGCCTTTTAGGTATAATCTATTCATTAGGAGGTTTCTAGGCATCAAGAATTAGAACATAGAGAGTTAAATGGAGTACCACACATTTCCAACACAATCGGCACAATGAAAGAGTAGCATATGCAACAGCAATGAAACATTCCGAAATTTAAGGAGTTAATTAAAGTGTCTTATAGTATAAAATTTGGTAACAGACGAATTGGTAATGGAGCACCAGTCTTCATAGTTGCAGAAGCTGGGGTAAATCACAATGGCAAAATAAAGATAGCAAAACAACTTGTGGATGATGCTGTGGCGTCAGGTGTAGATGCAGTAAAATTTCAAACGTTTAAATCAGAGATGTTGACAACAAAACAAGCCAATTTAGCTGAATACCAAAAAGATCAGATCAAAGAACATGAAAGTCAATTTGATATGATTAAACAGTTAGAACTTTCATACGACTCGTTTGTTGAGCTGAAGGAATATTGCGATAAAAAAGGAATACTTTTCCTGTCTACTCCACACTCCTCAGATGCAGTTGATTTTTTAGACCCAATAATGCCTGCTTTTAAGATTGGTTCAGGTGACTTGACAAATCTCCCGTTTCTTAGGATGGTTGCTTCAAGAGGTAAGCCCATATTTCTATCAACAGGAATGGCGAATTTACAGGAAGTACGAGAAGCAGTTCAAGCAATTCAAGAAGTTGGGAAAAGTGAATTGCTATTACTTCATTGCCTAACAAATTA
Organism: Candidatus Thorarchaeota archaeon; assembly: GCA_016840855.1. Classification (GTDB taxonomy): domain Archaea; phylum Asgardarchaeota; class Thorarchaeia; order Thorarchaeales; family Thorarchaeaceae; genus SMTZ1-45. The sequence continues at coordinate 42,193 of JAEORO010000134.1, forward strand.
TCCAGCAGATATCAGAGATTCTAACCTTCGAGCAATAAGAACTATGAAGTCTGAGTTTAATCTCCCGGTAGGATTTTCTGATCATACGATGGGAATAGCGGCTTCAATTGCTGCAGTTGCTCTCGGAGCATGCATGATAGAGAAACACTTCACCACGAATAGAAATCTTCCAGGACCAGACCACAAAGCATCTCTAGAACCAGAACAACTAACTGAACTAGTTGAAACTATACGAAATACTGAGGCTGCATTAGGGACTGGACTCAAAGAACCTACAGAGCAAGAAATCAAGATTCGAGAAATCGTTCGTAAAAGCATTGTTTCAGTAAAAACAATACCTAAAGGAGCAGTGATAACCCAAGATATGATTGATATCAAGAGACCAGGTTTAGGCATTCCTCCTAAGTTTTACAATGATATTATTGGCAGAAAAGCCATTAAAGCCATTCAAGAAGACAGTATTCTAACTTGGGATATGATCGATTAACTTAGCTATAAGGTTGGATTTGAATGAAACGCAAAATAGGTGTGGTAACCGGAACCCGTGCAGAGTATGGCTATCTAAAACCTCTGCTTAATGCCATTGAGAATGATCCAGATCTCGATCTTCAGCTCTTTGTAACTGGAATGCATCTTCTAAAAGAGTATGGTAATTCGATTAAGGAGATTGAAAGAGACGGATACAAGATATCTCGGATTGTCGATATGGGATCAAAAGCAATGAGCAATGAATATGATTTAGCTGTGTCGATTGGGAATGGGATTATTGAATTTTCTCAAGTATTCACAGAAGAACGACCTGATATTCTCATTGTATTTGGAGACCGAATTGAGCCATTTGCAGCAACCGTTAGTGCAACAACCATGAACATTCCAGTGGCTCATATCGCTGGTGGAGATGTTGGCATTGGTGACATCGATCATGTTATGAGACATGCTATCACAAAGATGGCTCATGTTCATTTCACAATGAGTGAGCAAAGTACGGAGCGTGTGTTGAAGCTAGGTGAAGAATCGTGGAGAGTCTACAACGTTGGAGCTCTTACTTTGGATACAATCTTTAACTCCAATCTTCCAAGCAAGGCGATTCTTGAAGAGAAATACTCTATCCCAAGTAAACCATTCATCTTAGTTGCTTACCATCCTACCTCGACTGAATGGCAACAGTCAGAGCAGCAAGTTGATGCCGTACTGCGTGCTGTTACTTCAATTGCTAATGAGCTCGACATGGAAATAGTTGTTATCTTTCCGAATGACTATCCCGGTGGAATAGCCATTGTGGAAGTCTTACGTAGCTTTAGTAAAAAGGGAACTAATTTCCATATTATTGAAAATCTTCCCAACGTTGATTATTTGGCAGTTCTTGGAATGTCCGCGACTTTCGTTGGTAACTCAAGTAGTGGAATAATTGAAGCACCATCTCTCGGTATCCCTTTTGTTTGCATTGGTACTCGACAAATGGGCCGGGA
>JAEORO010000135.1 GCA_016840855.1 Candidatus Thorarchaeota archaeon
AACATCAAACAGCTTCTCATCCAGTGTAATCTTGTACTCTGGACTCATCTCATTGCCCCCTGCTTCTTCCACGCATAATGTCTTTGCGACCTGCTGAAGACCAAGCTGATGAAGACCTTTCCCATTGTCCAGGACTATAATTGATGGTACGACCATCGACAAGGTCTAATCGACCTGCATCACCCCATGTCTGCATTCGACCAGAGGCGGCAGAGATTATTGATGGACCTGCTCCATTCATATGCAACACTGCTGCAGCTATTGCAACCTCAAGCTCTTTAGTCATAGTCCCTAGGCTCATACGTTGCGCCTTGCGTTTGAGGAAGTCAAGTGCATATTGCGGATAAAGAGCGTACGAAACAAGGTCTCTTGGAACATGAGGGATGTCTTTCAAAGCTTCACGAGCTGCAGCTAATTCGGGTTCAAGCATATCTGCAGGTCGGCAGTCTAGTGGTTTCTCATCACCGATGGCTTTCTTCCTTACTTCCGGATCAATCTCAGCAGGAGGACGTCCATAATATCCTCTGATGTATTGTTTGACCTCAGTGGGAATCATGCTATACCGCTCACCAGTGATGACATTAAGAGTTGCCTGTGTTCCCACAATTTGACTCGAAGGAGTAACTAGTGGAGGATATCCCAACTCAGCCCTCACCCTTGGCACTTCTTCAAGGACTTCATCATAGCGGTCGAGTGCACCCTGTTCTCTGAGTTGGTTGTCTAGGTTTGACAACATGCCACCAGGAATCTGGAAAACAAGAACTTGGGGGTCTACGCCTTGAAGGCTTCCTTCAAACTGACCATACTTTCTACGGATTTTTCTAAAGTAGGATGCAATCTCAGAGAGGAGCTTGATATCAAGTCCGGTATCACGTATATTGCCCTTCAGAGCTTCAACAATAGACTCAGTGGCAGGTTGCGATGTTGCCATCGAGAGTGCTGATATGGCGCAATCCACAACATCCACTCCAGCTTCGGCAGCTTTCAGATAAGCCATGGCAGCCATACCACTTGTATAATGTGAGTGGAGTTGAATGGGTATATCCAATTCATCCTTCAGCTTTGTGACCAAATCAAAAGCGGCCTCAGGCGATATGAGACCAGCCATGTCTTTGATACAAATTGAATCAGCATCAAGTGCATAGAGCTCTTTTGCCATTTCTACAAACTTGTCATTTGTGTGAAATGGACTTAGTGTATAGCAAATGCTTGATTGGACATGACCGCCTTCACGTTTGACAAACTTGATTGCAGCTTCCATATTGCGAATATCATTCAAAGCGTCAAAAATCCTAAAGACATCAAGTCCTGCTTTCACTCCCTCAACCACAAAAGATTCGAGAACATCATCTGCATAGTGGCGATAACCAACAATATTCTGACCACGCAAGAGCATCTGGAGTCGTGTGTTTGGCATTGCCTGCCTTAGCATTTCAAGTCGTTCCCAGGGATCCTCATCCAGAAAACGCATCATGGAGTCAAAGGTGGCTCCGCCAAACATCTCTAGGGACCAATACCCAACACGGTCGAGTTTCTCGCAGATTGGTATCATATCCTCAGTACGCATTCTGGTTGCTAGAAGGGATTGATGCGCATCGCGAAGAACAGTATCAGTAATCATGAGTTTGGTCATGGTCTGCCATCCTGAACAAGTATGATGATGTATTTAGTAGTTCTGATATGATTGAATCTTAAAGGAATCCTAATTCATCCACTATAATTTAAAAACTCGCTTTATGAAAGAAGTACACCATGGGATTCGCAAGGTTTGGAAAACAGAGAGGGTTAAGCCTTGTAGTTCTTCTCATGTTTTCCGCAGTCTTAATACTGTGCTCACCAAACACTGCTGTTGCACTTGAACCCAATGAAACGCATCAAGCAGACTCATTATGGATTGAGCCATCAGCTACATCAGTACAGGCAGCAGGCGAGAAGTTCAATCTGACCGTTTGGTTGAATATCACAGATGAGTGTTTTGCGTGGCAGTTGAAGATTCTCTTCAATTCAACATATTGTGATGTTTCACGAGTTGGTTATACGAATGGTGAAAAAAGTGATTTCTTCTCCGACCACACAACTATTACTATAGCTCCCATTATTGAGAGTAGTCAAGGCTACGTCATTGCTGGCGAAACATTGCTTGAAAATAATACAAGAACCTCCGGTTATGGGAGTCTTATTTGGATTGAGTTCAGCATGAAAACCTTGCCAACAGAGGAACAGTTTGGTATTTCATTCTCTATGCCATATGGTGTCGACACATTTGTTCTTGATTCATACCTAGACACAATTGCTGTAGAGCACATCGACGGAGCAGCAATCTCCATCTTTCATCCTCAAGATAATCTCGTTCGTGACCTAGTAATAGTAGCCATCATTATTGGTGTGTTGATATTAGTAGCAATTGGAATTGTCAAAAGAAGGAGGGTTAAGCCGGATGAATAATTCAAAGCTAAAATCAACATTCGTGATTCTAGTGATATTTGCATCGAGCATTGCAGGCGTGTATCTGACGACTAATTTGGTAAATCCAACCTTGGCTCGTAATTTAACAGTTGCATCCTTAGAAACAGAAAAGGCGGTTGTAATCATCAATGACCCAAATAAGTATGCGTTCTTTGGATGGTATAGACCAACTACGTTTGCTATAGAGATGCTGAACCTCCTGAATAGGACAATACAATGGGCTTCAAGCCACATGAGTCCTGACGAAGTGAATATTGTATTCTATAATAATCCTGGAGACTCCTACGCGGAGTTTGTACGAGATTGGTTGGTTGAGGGAGGATACTTGACAGGGAATATTAATAATCAGACTGCAGCCAATATTGAAGAATTCGATCCAGATTATTATCTTGACACAGACCTAGTCATCTATTGGAGTACAATTGATTACATGTCAACCAATGTTATCAACGCGAATGTTCCATTCATCACTGTATCAGTAGTACAAACAGAAGAGATGGGCATTGGAAATGGTATTGTGACTGCAAGCGGGACAAATGATACATTTCACATTGTGAACAATGGATATTACCCCACTGAGAACTACCCGTTGACAAAGTTAGTCTTGGATGATAGCTATTCATTTCAAGCCACAAAAGCAACATCAAGAGGGAGAGTTCTAGTCGCTTCCGAAGTGGAGAGTGTTACAACAAAATTAGAAACCTCAACGACTCAGAATATCACAATTCAAGAAGATGGTAGTGCATTAATGACACTCACCATTTCCATTCCAGAGTCCCCACTGTCTGACATGCTTCGTGAAGCATTCTTTGAGAATCCTTTGAATCTTCAGAAGGATGTCGAATATGATGTACCTGAAACTATAGCCATCAAAGAGGAATCTAATACTGAGGACACTATCAAAGATGCGTCGCTTCTGGGTGATGTGGGCAATTACAATGGCCAAGTCGATTTGGAAGATCTAGACTTAATCTCTAACCACATTGGAGTTTCTGTTGGTGATGATGATTGGAATTCTAACCTCGATTTGAACGGAGATGGAAGGGTTGATGTGAGAGACCTTGCGATAGCAGCCCATAACTATGGCAAGACAGACAATAACACAGGGAGTCTATTCCTTTCAGGATATTATGATGGAGAACTCGTCAATCTTACTGAAGTGTACTATAGAGGACCAGAAGGGTCAATAAAAATTAATGTGTCCGCTTCAGGACATGTATGGTATCATCTTCTCCCCGGATCCTATACTGTTTATGGCACTTTCAACGGTACTGAAAAGAGCACTGATGCTGTAGTGACTGCGGGGCAAGTGACATATGTACAATTGGACTATGGAGGAATAGCTGCACCTCAAGCACAACAAAACTCTGCACCTGTAAAGCAATCCCTGTATGAGGGAATTTCAATGGAGCAGCTGATTCTGCTTGGTTTTGATGTTAGCATATATGATTCTAAAACCATACCTTGGAGCACGAATAACGAAACTAAAGTCACATTACTGGCCAGCACACCACAACTAGCTGATTTCATTGGTGGCACTGATTGGCAAATTAGAGTGGGACCAATTGATGAAAACACAACAAATTCAGCTGCGGAGTTCATATTCACAAAGATACAATATATGATGCTCATGTTACAGTCAATCCCAGGTGACCAGATCTATACCTCACGCTGGCAGATTGTATTCAACTTACCTAGCGGCAGTGTGCTTCAAGATCAAACCAAGCTTGAGAACTTGAATTGGACTGTTGACTTTGGTGAAGGTACCATAATGCAAGCCAATGTGTCCGTAATTGCTAACAGAGTGATTATAGATGAATTACTTAATGTGACTGAAGGGAACATAACCGCCTCGGAAACGTATCTATCAGCTGCACTAGGAACATATCGAATGTTCGCGATTAATTATACCTATACAGCACCTCTACTTCTAACGGAGCTGCAAAGAACAGAGATCGAAAGTGATTGGTCAAAGACCTGGTCCTACAGAATAGCCCCAGGAGCTTTTACAAAGACGATTAGTGTTGGTCCTTTTTCAGTGACATTAAAAGCCACTCCTACATTGAATGTAGATTGGTTCATGGGGTGGGAAAGGAAATGGTCTAAGGGGAGCTATAGATTAGAGTGGTTTGAATCATGGATGAAAATCACTCCTGCAATTAGAGTTGATGCTTCTGCAGGAGTTTCTGTTGATTATACTGTCACGAGAGAATATGTTCTCTGGACTTTTTCAACACGATTCACTTTCTGGGCTGGTGCAGTTCTTGTTTGGGCTAAACTAAAACTCACAGTGAGTGTTGGTGTTGAGCTTAATGCAAATGGTCAGTTTTCAATCTCTACATGGGCACAAGCAAGTGCATGGTATAAAGCAGGTGTCAGATGGCAGAATGGATGGAGTCCGATATGGCAAAGCGGTAGAGATGCATCATATGGAAGACCCACAATCACTGCTTCAGCAGGGGTGACAGTCACCCCATACACTAAGTGTAGATTAGCATTCTTGCTGTATGATGTTGGCGGACCTTTTGTTGAAGCGATGGCATATGCACCAATCAGTCTTCAGGTATCAGTTGGTCAATCAGGAGCATCAGGTACTTGGGCAATAAGCCTTAATCTAAGAATCAATGTAGGTGTGACCCTTGCTGGATGGATTAAAAAGATACTCAACATAAACGAGTATTCTAGAACAGTTGCTGATTTCAACCTCATGTCTTGGAATGGAACTTGGTTATGATAAGAAGGCTGATATGAGAAACTTGAGTAAAGACCGGTCTATACTATCTGTTGCAGTTGCTCTTTCTGTTCTTTATTGAGTTCCTCGTAACCCTCTAGTGTATCAAGCGTTGTATCCTTGATCAGATGAGCAGCACATGTCAGATGATGCCAACGATATGTGATGTGCTCATCAAAAAGCGACGGTTCACCCAACCGCAATTCGCCCTTCTGAATAGATTGAGAACAGGTCTTGCATGTAGCTCTACTAGATCTTGCTGGTTCGACTTTCCAAGACATCTGAGGATCAGGCGCCTCATCTTTGAATGGGTCCAAATCATCTAAGAAATCTTCGACATCACCTCCAACCATCTTCGGAGTGAGATGAATTGTAAATGAGTCGTACTCAGTCGGAGAATAGTCTAGGTCAACATTTCCATTAGAGTACGCCTTCTTTATTTTCGTCTTGGGAGGATACATGTTTCGTGCCTTCATGAAATCCAACATCTGCGAAGATATGATGGTACTAGCATCTTTCTTTCCCATTTCCCTAATTCCAGATTTTCCAGCAACACCAAAAGTGGTGACAATTATCTGACGACCATCATCTAGGGTTTCACGGTCTTTGAGAAAAATTACAGCTCCCACTCTTACGGACTTCTTTATCCTTGGTGTTCGGAAAGTATCAGGATTTATCCAATAACCCCAATCATGTGTGTATTCTAACCACTC
>JAEORO010000136.1 GCA_016840855.1 Candidatus Thorarchaeota archaeon
GTGATCATGTTCTTGATGAAGTCCTTGTGTCCAGGAGCATCAATGATAGTGTAATAGTACTTGTCAGTGAGGAACTTGAAGAAAGCGATGTCAATAGTAAGACCACGCTCTCGCTCTTCCTTCAGACGGTCCAGCGCAAAAGCCCATGCCCAGCTGGGCCGCCCAAGTCTTTCTGCTTCGGCCTTATGCTGTTGGAAAGTACGCTCGTCAACAGCGCCTGTTTCATATAGGAGGCGGCCTGTCATGGTGGACTTACCATGGTCAACGTGACCGATGACCACCAGATTCAGGTGCTCCTTATCTTTCTTGGACAAGGCATTATTCTCCTTATTTTGTGTTAGTCGGTCCCCTAAGATGGGAACCTGCTTGGCTCTCACCTTGTGGGATGCTTTTAATCGTTTCGACAGGTTCACTTGACCAGTGGATAAAAGAGCCTTCAATACAATAATAATAGGCGAATAGTTTTACTAGAAGATATCATCCAGCAAGATCTGGTATCGAATCTGGTTTTTCTTTCAAATCTTGCAGGTTCTCTAAAGGAATCCAACCTTCTTCTCCCAGAGATGTGCGTACCCAAGCCCAACTACTTTCTTCATCTAAGACAATGACTTCTTTGCCTGCTTCAATTGTTAGCTCTCGTGCATTGTAGTCCTGAAGAAACTGATACTGCCCTGATTTTAATGTGGGTTCAAGGTATGGTTTAGGTACCCATCCATGAATTCCAGAACTATTTCGACACCAGAGCCATCCCTTAAACTCGGTTTCCCGCTCCTCGCCTTCAACCAATTCTCCTTTCTTTGCAACCAATGGAACTTGAAACTCATTTTTATGACTCTTAATCACTTTTCGAATCTTCATTTGCTTCACTCACTAAACAAGTTCTTTAATCCAATCACGTATCATGTCCCAATCACGAAAATCAATCTTTTCAGGAACGTTCTCACCGGGTGGCAACTGACTTTTTACTATTCTCTTTACAAGTGCACGAACAACAAGGTTGTATTTCTTAAATTCAAACTTTCCCCCGATTAAAGCAGTCGAGATAGGAGAAAGTCCCGGATATTTCTCAGGCATATTGTCCAAGTAGTTAGCTTGTGCCTCAGCGACCTTGTCTGGATTACCTGCGTATCCACTAACGACAAAGAGTGCGACTTTGGTCTTGGAGAGGGAGTCTAACTTCTGCTCGATGAATTTGAGAGGGCGCTTTGTCCACTGGCCAGCTTGAATTCCACTTCCTATAATCACAAGATCATATTCTTCCGGTTCAGGAAAAGGAACTCCTTTCTCCAGATGAACAACATCTACTTCAGCTCCGCGATCTCTTGCAGTATTACTCATCTCTTGAACTACTTCAGTAGTTGTTCCATATCGAGTTCCGTAACAAATCAGGACCTTCTTCATCATAATCAATCGCAAGAGATAAACAAAAGCCAAGAAAATCATTTCGACTAAGAGTTACTATAGTATTAATTCGCGGATGGTTTTACTAGATGTTGAATGATCTTCTTTCATTGCAAGTCTGATGTGAAAACATATGCGATGTTAGCACCAGTCTGGACTACTTGAAGACTGCCTGGAGTACCGAGGATGTCACCGCATGGGTATGCCCAGATGTAGCCATCAACAGGACACTCCACTCTCTCTAAAACATCGCCGTAGAGGTTATAGATTTCGGCAAACACTTCTCCTTTCTTCATGAAATCACCAGGTGTTTTCAGAAATCGTATGATGCCTCCTCGGTTTGCTCGTACAATTCCATGGAATGTACAGATTCCAGGGATGATTATGATTCCCTCCTGGGGTTCAATATCTCCATCTATCATGTCAAAGGCTTTCATAATATTGAGGACTCCACGAACTCCGACTGTGGTTGAAGGTTTGGAAATCCATCTACCATCAATGAACTCGATAAGAATGTCAGGAATTCCATTCTTCACAGCCAGATTAGCAAGCGTGTCTGGTGCATCGTCAGTGATTGGGATATTTTCAACCACATTGGTCACGCCAAAGGCTTCAGCCATCCTCTTGAGTTTCTCCTTCGTCTTCGGATTACCGATGTTTATTTCCGTGAAGAAGAGGGAATCGGGTCGAACATTGGTGTGCATGTTGAGGACCATGTCAGCCTTACTCCATGCCTCTTGCCAGAGTACATGAGCCAATCGCTCTGTGGCTGTGCCGCTGGGTCTGTCCGCTGTTAGTGGACTGGCACTTCCACCTCCGCCCAAGTCTTGATTGTCAATCCATGACAGATATTGATGGTGCATGAAAGCTAGAGGGTTCTCAACAGGAATCCCGATAATGGCGCCTTTGAGATCCTTTGGATTTACCTTTTCTCTCATTATCTTCAGTATTACTTCGATACCTTGAATCTCTATTCCATGTTGTGTGGAAACCATGAGCATAGTTGGTCCATCTTTTGTTCCATTCAGAACAAGAATTGGGATATCTATGCTGGTTGTTGTGTTCAGCTCAATCCCTTTGATTACTCCTTTCTGGAGTTCACCTCTTTTTGCAATAGCAGTACCTACTCTGAGTTCTTCAGGCATACTACAGACCTCTCTATGTACTAGTCGTTATGGTGAAAATATCCTTTTTGGGAAACTCAAGAATCTGACCGTATTCTGACTTCGATATATATAACTAGAAGAAGAAGAAATGTCAGTATTGATAGCAAATAGAAGACCTGAATCTAGTAACCAAGTGTTGGGTCGAGAGCAATTGAGTAAATACCAATCAGAAATTGAGCTTCTGTAAGAATCAATGGTATTGTGCCAATGAATATAATGAGGTTTTTCAGGAGATTTCTGTGATTCAGTTTTGCCACAAAGGAAGAAACAGCAACGCTCCTTATAGATGGTCTTTATTGTGTCTACGGCGAATCTGCTTCATCTGAGCTATGATTACGCCAATCACTGTAATAGCACCTCCGAGCACCTGAAAATACGTCACCACTTCGTGAAGGACAACAATGGACAGCACCACGCCCCAGACTGCAATCAGATTCAACATGATTTGAACAAGTGATGCCTCAATATGTTTCATTGATTCATAATAGAGAATGAAAGCAATCACAGTATTAGCAAGTGCAACCCAAATCACAACAAGCCAAGCTTGGATACTCATTGTGAGTAGTACCGTTACATCATCAAATAGAGCAGCAGATATCCAGATGAAAGGGACTGCGAATAGCGTGCTATAGAAGGTGGTTGATATTGCATCAACGGACTTAATGGCAATCTTACCTGCTATTCCGTTGATTGCAAAGAAGAATGTAGAAACAATAACAATGAGATCACCAAGAATCCGCCAGATGTCAAAAGCCATGAATTCTGGAGTAGCATTCAGAACTATGAGAGCCGCACCTATTGTAGCCAGAATAAGACCAACTATCTTCTCAATGGTAAGTTTCTCGCTTAGTATCGGTGCAGCTAGTATGACTGCAAAAATAGGTGTAAGATTCATGAGAAGAAGAGCGTCACTTGCAGTCGTCAGCTCGAGTCCGATATATTGTAGCACTTGAGAGATGAATGGTCCACTCAGACCAGCTATCATGAGTATCTTCCAATTATTCTTCGCATCAGCTAGTGTCTGTTTCTTCTTGTACTGGAAAGTTACTGCAAGGAGGAAAGGACATGCCAAGGTGTATCTCAGAGCTACAAATACCACAGGACCGACTTCAGCAAAGATAATCTTGGCAAAAATTAGAGAAGAGGACCATAGAACTGTTGTGATGATGATAGCGAGATATGCCCAAGAGATCCTGCTCATATCTTGTTCCTCAATGAATTTCTAGAATTATACTCTCTGATAAGCTGAACTGAACAGATACATATTGAAGAGAAAATGCACGGGAAAACCCGTGCAAATCATCATAGTGAACTATCTCGCAGAACGCGCAACTCGCTCTCGTTCTTCCTTCCTAGCTACAGCAAAGCTACCAGGATCATTCTTGTAAGCGAGTAGTAGCTCATCTACCAAACACTCTTCGATTGATTTGGCATTCTTATGTGCTGAACGAACCGCACCTACTGAGAGGTATCTTAGAGCTAGGTCAATTCTCCTCTGTGGAGATACATCTACAGAACGAGGATATGCCATGCCACCATATGAGATACGTGTTGTTTCCTCGGCTGGAGCCGCGTTCTCGATTGCAGTGACTAAAACCTGTACTGGGTTCAGACCAGTCCTATAGTTGATGATTTCAAAGACACGTTTGAGTGTCGAGATTGCTCTTAGTTTCTTACCAGCGCCCCTTCCAGTTCTTGTCTTCTTTTCCTTTCTACGACCTGCGTTAATCATCTTGTTCACAAATCGTTCAACAATAGGAATTTGTGACTTGTGAAATCGTTTGTGTGCGTGTCTGCCTGATGTGTGGGGGATTAGGACGGGTTTCAATGTAATGTATCTTACAAGCCCTACATCGTTAATTTGCACATTAGTAGAATCCCACTTACCAAACATGAGAAGTTCAGGCGGTTCATGAGGTGGAGTTTCCTCAGCAACTGGTTCAATAGTTTCTTCCTCAGACATATTAACCACCTATCGAATTGGTTTCTCCTTCTTGCCATATATCAAAGACTCAAGAGAAACACCATTTACCTTTGTCACACGCCAAGAAACTCCTGGTAGGTCACCGATAGGACCACCTTGAGCACCACCAATCCCCTCGACTACAACAGAGTCATGTTCGTCTATGTACTTCAATCCACCATCCCCAGGTATGAATGCTGTGACTTGTTTTCCGTTTTTAGACAATTGAATCCTGACAGCTTTTCGTATAGCAGAGTTTGGCTGCTTTGATTCGATACCAACTTTCTCTAGTACAATGCCTCTGGCTTGTGGAGCACCCTCTAATGGGTCGGTCTTCTTTTTTAGATTCAGAGTACGACTCTTGTAGGCGGACTTCTTCCAACGGTATTTCTTCCTCTTTCGAAGAAGAGGTCGCGCTGCGAATTCGCCTAATGGGGATTTTGAACCTGTCAAGCTGATTTACCTCATAATGGTCGACGTACCATTCATGGTACGCTCTGCATGGTGGTTGTCGGCTCCGGCCTGTTGTAACCTTAAAAGGATTGTGAAGAGAACACTTCAGGCAATCACAACGTTGTTCAAATCGAAATGACGACGCACAAGAATGCGTGCTCGAGCAACATTTCGACCTTCCCGACCAATCGCAATTCCACGGTCCTCAGTATTGACTGTTACTGATGCTACTCTTGTTCCATCTCGATGCTCTACAATTTTTACACTCTCAACTCTCGCTGGAGCGAGCGCACTCATAACAAAAGCCTCTGGAGTTTCAGCCATTTCCACAACATCAACTGGGCGACCAAATGCTTCTGATGCAGCCTTCACATTGACGCCGCCTCGACCAATTGCTTTTCCGAGTTGTTTTGGTCGAACTACAACTATGATTCGTTCTCCCTCATCGTCACGGATGACATCGATTGCTGCAGCACCTGTGATCTGTTCGAACTTGGCAATTAGTGCCATGTCCTCCATAGAGAGCTTAACTCGGGCCAATTGACTCGCCTCAGACCATCTTCAGTATTTTTGAGTCACCAGGTTTGATTACAGCAATGGCAGAAACCATGAATGGTTTACCTACAACTTCCCCTAAGTCCCAAGATGTACCTTCGAACTTCTGGACTTTGATATTAGCGAGTTTGGCGTACTGCTCAATGTCTTCAAGCTCATCTTTAGGACAATTTGCTGCAACGACGATAAGTTTGGCTTTGCCAGTCTTAATCGCATCAATTGAAGACCGCACGCCTATCTTGCACTCGCCTGTACTTACTGCACTTGCTATTGGTTGATTCAGGCTCATTTTAAGACCTCGTATGTGATTTGTTGGTAAACCCGAACTGATTGCGTCAAATGACATTCTGTTTTAATGTTTCCGCCCTGACCTCTCTATATCAATCATTTTTTCTTCTTTTTCTGAATAGTGGGAGTTTGAGGATTCATAAGAAGATCGATTGATCCGGTTCCAAGAGGAATTAGCTGGCCAAGAATGACGTTTTCGGTAATTCCTCTTAAGGGATCTCGTGTTCCAGCAATCCCTGCACCTAGAAGATGTTTGATTGTGACTTCAAAAGCTGCTCGTGCAAGGGCACTATTCTTCGACCCTGAGATACCATGTCTTCCGATTTGACGTATAGTTCCATCTGCAGTCATCATGTCAGCGACAAGAATAATATGTCTTACATCTACATCCATTCCTTGTTCATTGAGGACATTCATAGCTTCTTGGATGATAGCGTTTCTTGTCGCCTCAATTCCTAAGACTTGGAATATCTCACGCAGATTATTTGTGTAAATTCTGTTCGGGTCAACACCTTCCACCTCAAGAGCATCTTCTAGATTAGACCCTTCTGTGTAGAGCACATATCCATCGCTTTCTTTTCGAATTACAACATGAGTAACATCATTGATTCCCTTAACGCGAACTTCTCTTATTTTTTCACTCAATTTTTGGAGCTCAGCTAATGACTCATTTGCTGGATATACAAAGATTACATTTTCTCCGGGCTCAACTTCTCCTTTGCCCTTGATTTTCTCTTGTATCGCTTCTGCAACAGCTTCAACAGTGAGACCCTTGTCGTCCATCAATTCTGGATCGAATCGGATATCGATAGCTTGTCGAAGAAGATCAATTGATACATTACTTGCAACACTTTCGACAAGTACCATCTCTATGTTTCTAGCAATTGTCCTTGCCATATTGCGGTCTCCTGCCTGTTCTTCTTTCAAATGGATTTTCATAGTTGGTGTGCTAGGATTATTTCTGGCATCAACTATCTCTATCAGTCTAGGAAGACCTTGTGTGACACTTAGTTCTGCAACACCTGCATAGTGAAATGTACGTAGAGTCATCTGTGTACCAGGTTCTCCAATGCTTTGAGCTGCAACTGTGCCTACAGCCTCACCTGGTTCGACCAATGAGCGTTCATACGATTCAATTACATTATCACAAATTGCATCGAACTCCTTCTTTGTGATGTCCAAGCTTGACACTTTCATCTGGAGCTCTTCTAAAACTCTTGGAGGAAGTCTGCGTTCTTCTTGAATGGTTTCGAAACGTTTTTCCATGTATTTATCAATCGATGTGCTGACATCTTTAGCAGCTGACTTCTTTGTAGCTGAAGTGGTCTTCTTTGGCTCAGCGGCTGTGGTTTTCTTGGTGGTAGTCTTCGTTTTTGCTGCACTTTTTTTGGTGGATTTAGCGCTCGTCTTGCTTGTTTTTTTAGACATACTCTGAACCTCCTCTACTCAATTCTTCCTTTACCTAGGACTTTCTCAATTGCTATATCGATGTTGACAGATCGGCCATGATCCGACTTGCTTGGATCAACACCATCATCACCAAAACGGAACTGAACAATCCGGCCTGGTGCAGTTCTAACGGTTCCATCACTTTCAACCTTCAAATCCTGAAGAGCTGTCATCAGACGTCTCTGCATGTAGCCTGATGTTGAAGTCCTTACAGCTGTGTCAACCAGACCTTCACGACCTCCAGCTGCATGGAACCAATACTCAATTGGGTCAAGTCCATTCTTGTAACTCGATGTGACAAATCCTCTGGCGCGTGCTCCAAGATCACCTCTCTCAAAGTGAGGAAGAGTACGGCCAACATAGCCTCGGCTGATACGTTCGCCTCTGACTGCTTGTTGTCCAACGACTGCAGCCATTTGTGAAAGGTTCAATCTTGAGCCTCGTGCTCCTGTCTGTGCCATTATGACTGCTGCATTCTCAAGACCTAGATGTTCTCCCGCAACCTCACCAGCTGAGTCTCTCGCCTCTGCTAATGTTGCCATGATTCTTTGTTCAAGCGTTTCAAGCAATGTCTGACCGGGATTAGGATCTAGCTCACCACGTTTGTATGTTTCAATGAGTTGGTTTACTTTAGCATCTGCATCACTTAGGATTCTTTCGATGCGCTGGGATGCTGCGCGAGGTAATGTTACATCATTCAGACCCATAGAGAACCCTCTGTCAGTGATTAGTCTGACTAGGAGACGTCCGACCGAGTCCATGAATACACGTGCTGTGGTTGGACCTTTCTCTTTGATTATTCTATGAAATAGCGAGTCAGGTTCGCCTGCACCAAACGCTTTCTCATCAACAACGCCAAACTGGAGTTTACCATCACGCACAACAACATAGGCGTCGTATTCACAGTCCTCCCTCTTACAGACTTGGCATTTCCTGCAGATGTTCGCTTTGAATGAGATGTTGATTCCCTCAGGAATAAACATACTGAAGATTTGCTTGCCAGTCCATAGTGGAATTGGTGCAATGATGGCTGGTTCAGGTAAGGAACCTTCAAAGTTTGCAGTAGCTAAAAGCTGATTCACTTGATTCAGTGTGTATAGACTTGACTTACGTGTGAGAAGAAATGCTGCTGAGATATAATCTTGCAGAGCTCCAATGATTGGACCACCGTATCGAGGTGAGAGAATCTGTTCTTGTACTCTCATCAAGACTCGTGCTTCTGCACGTGATTCCTCAGACTGTGGAACATGAAGATTCATCTCATCTCCATCAAAGTCTGCATTGTAAGGTGGACAGACATAGAGTGATAGTCTGAAAGTTCGGTATGGCATCACACGCACTTCATGTGCCATTATTGACATTCTGTGGAGTGATGGTTGTCTATTGAACAGGACTATGTCACCCGTGTTCAGATGACGCTCTACAACGAACCCAGGTTCGATTGTGTCTGCAATGACTGATCGTTCCTTTACAAACCTCAAGTCTACACGACGACCGTCTGTGCGAATGAGATAGTTGGAACCTGGATGTCTGTCAGGACCGCGAATGACAAGCTCCTTCATCTCATCAATATTCCATTCAGTAACTCTTTGGGGAATGGTTAGAATCTTAGCAATCTGTTCAGGCACTCCAACTTCGTTCATGCTCAGATTAGGGTCAGGTGATATTACTGTACGTGCAGAGAAGTCTACACGCTTACCAGACAGGTTGGATCGGAATCTACCTTCTTTACCCTTGAGTCTCTGTGCCAGAGTTCTAAGCGCGCGGCCAGAACGGTGCCTAGCTGGTGGAATGCCACTAACACCATTATCAAAGTAAGTGGTGCAATGGTATTGTAGTAGCTCCCATAAGTCTTCAACAATAAGTTGGGGTGCTCCTGCATCTAAGTTCTCTCGAAGTCTTTGGTTAATTCGGATGATGTCAATTAACTTATGACTAAGGTCATCTTCACTTCTCACGCCTGACTCAAGAGTGATTGAAGGACGGACTGTAACGGGTGGAACTGCAAGCACGGTGAGAATAGACCATTCGAGTCGTGCGGCATCAGGGTTGATACCAAGGAGACGATAGTCATCATCGGTGATGTTCTCTAAACGTGCTCTAATGTCAATTGGAGTGAGTCGGACCGAACCAGCTTCTCCAACTTCATAGATGGAAGTTGGTTTCTCAAGTTTCAACTTTAGCTGTTCCTCTTCGCAATGAGGGCATGTTTTTGCTTTAGCAGCCCGCTTAAGTATCTCATTAGAAAGGTTAGCAGTCTTCTGACCAATCTCGGGGTATCTCTTGAAAAGACGCTGAAAATGGTCAATTTCTTCATCAGTAAGGAGTATTCTATTACATTCTCTACATATGGCTCGAAGAACCTTATGGATAACCTTGGCATAACCCTCATGCATGATTGGTCTTGCGAGTTCAATGTGACCAAAATGACCCGGACAATTACCAACCCTGTTACCACAAGTTCTGCAGCGCTGACCAGGATCAATGACACCTAGTTTAGGATCCATGATACCACTATCGATCGGATAACCATCTTCATCATATGTATCAGCCACGACAATCTGAGCAACAGACATCTTTCTAATGTCTTCAGGAGAAAGAAGACCAAACTCTATCGCATCAATTTTCTTTGTTGTTAATCCCGAAATCATCTAAATCATCTCCTTCAATCGTAGCCTTGTGGCTAGACCGAGTGACATCATTTCTTGTATCAAAAGTTTGAATGCATATGACACGACCACGCTACTGATTTTGGCGTTGGTCCCGCATATCGGACAATAGTATTGGTCCTTATTACGGTCATAGACGCCAATCAGACCACAATCCTCACAGACAAGCATGTTGCTCTTGTCAGACTCGTCTAGTAATCGACCTTTCAAGAGAATGGCAGCGCCATGCCCTATTAATACATCACGCTCCATCTCTCCAAACCTTAAACCTCCTTCTCGAGCTCGACCCTCAGTAGGTTGACGTGTCAATATTTGTACAGGTCCTCTAGCTCGAGCATGGATTTTGTCAGCGACCATGTGGTGAAGTTTCTGGTAGAAGATGACTCCCATGAATATATCAACCTTAAGACGCTCTCCTGTGATTCCAGAATACATTGTTTCACGGCCATTATGCTTTAGACCATGTTTCTTGAGGGTTTCAAAGAGCTCCTCCTCAGTAACGCCACAGAATGGAGAAGCATCTTGCTGTTTGCCTATCATACAGGCTGCTTTACCAGCAATCATCTCTAGAATCTGACCAATGGTCATTCTGCTTGGGATAGCATGTGGGTTGATTAGGAGATCTGGAACCACTCCATCCTCTGTGAATGGGAGGTCCTGTTGAGGTACTATATATCCGATGACACCTTTCTGCCCATGACGGGATGCATATTTGTCACCCAGTTCGGGGATTCTAAGGTCTCTGACTTTTACCTTGACCAAACGGTTGCCATCAATGGTTTCCGTGAGAATGACGCTGTCAACTACTCCTGCCTCTCCATGACGCACTGCTACAGAGGTTTCTCGACGGTTTGGAGAAGCAATTTCGAACTCAGAATACTCTTCCAAGAACCGTGGTGGAGACGTTCTGCCAATGAGGACATCGCCTCCCATGACCTCAACTTCAGTTTCAATGATGCCATCTTCTCCAAGGTTCCTGTAAGACTCTGAAGCTCTGTATCCTCTGACACTTCGGTCGGGAATTTCAAATCGGTCCTCTTGACCTCCGGGATATTTTCGCTCTTCGCTTTCATACACTCTTGCAAAAGTACTTCGACCCAAGCCTCTCTCAATTGATGCTTTGTTCATAATGAGAGCATCTTCAATGTTATAACCTTCAAAAGAAAGAATTGCTACAATGAAGTTTTGTCCAGCTGGGCGATCCTCATACCCAATAGAATCCATTGCTCGAGTCTTCACAAGTGGTACTTGAGGGTAATGGAAGAAATGTGAACGTGTGTCAGCCCTGTATCTAAAGTTTGAAGCAGGTACACCCACTGATTGCTTTGCCATTCCAGCCATGTACACATTACGAGGTGACTGGTTTCGCTCAGGGAATGGGATAAGAGCTGCAGAAATGCCCAGAATCGTAGAAGGTACAATCTCAAGATGTGTTGTGTTGGGTCCTATATCGTCTGGATACATCGCAATCAGCGTGTTCTCTTCCTCCTCCGCATCTATGAATTCGACATTTCCATTACGGAGAAGGTCTAGGAAACCCCACTCTGTTTCAAGTATCATTCGTAGATGTTCATCGCTAAGACGACTCTTTCCGTTTTCAACCACAATGACCGGACGTCGTACTCGACCAGCATCACAGTTGACCTGAACTTCATGAGTATCTTCATAATATGCAATGTTTGTCTGATTATCAATCTCGCCAGCACGACGCTTCTGTCGAATAGTCTTCACTAGGACTTGCGGGGCAGGATGAACACCTACAAGGCGACCGTTAAGAAAGACATCTGCCCACTTTGCGCCACGTTCCCCACGAAGTTTCTCACTAGGCTCAATCTCAGCTTTAAGGAGAGCACGTTCTACAGCTTCTTCATCTGTACCAACTGAGATGTATGCCATCATTGCAATATTCTTCACAAGACCACAGTTTGGTCCTTCTGGCGTTTCGTTGGGGCATATCTTACCCCAGTGAGTTGAGTGGAGGTCTCGAGCCTCAAAATGCGGCTGTGAGCGAGAGAGAGGTGAAACAACTCGTCTAAGGTGTGACAGAGATGATATGTAGTTGGTACGGTCAAGTAACTGTGAAACTCCAGCCTTGCCTCCGACCCAGTTACCTGTAGCGAGTGCATGTTTCAATCTTTGTGTGATTACGTCTGCTCGTACTGCAGTTCTGATATTGGGTTTACGACCTCGTACAGCGGTGCGCTCCAATTGGTACTTGATGTCACGAGTCAGAGAATATAGAGCAACCCTGAACAGTGACATCAGTAGGTCTCCAGAGAGCTTCAGTCTCTTGTTCGCATAGTGGTCTTTGTCATCAGGAGCACGTTTGTTAAGCACTAACTCCAAAAGACGTTCAACCATCTGGCCTAGGTAGTAAGCTTTCTGAAGACGACTATCCTCTTCTGTGCCAATGTGTGGGAGAAGATAACGATCTAGTACTTTTTCTGCACGAGCAAGTCGATATTCCTTTGTCTGACCTACAGCAACACGCTTTCCAATGAAATCCAATGCATTCGAGCGAGTAGATTCATCCTCTTCACCAGTTGGAGCATTGATTGGAGCTGATTGTTCAATAGTGACAATGAGTTCGTTTCGTATCTCATCATCATCAGAGATGACATCAACAATATCTCTGTCAGATTCAATACCTAGTGCTTTTAGAAGGATGGCCAAAGGTATCTTGCCGGGCACAGATGGGAATGATACTCTCAGTTCACCAGTCCGTTTCCGCTCAATTGTCACTGGTGCTCTGAAACCGCGAGATGTTGAGAAAACCTTTGCAATGTGGGTATAGCTAGAGCTCTTGCTCGCCTCCTCGATGAGGATTCTATTCGGCGCCAAATCCTCTTGTGTAACTAGAACTCGCTCTGAGCCATTGATTATGAAATAACCACCAGGGTCCTTTGGATCCTCGCCGTGTTTTATGAGCTCCTCATCTGATAGACCATTTAGATGACATTTTTCACTCCGAAGCATGATTGGGAGGTCTCCGATATAGATCCTCATTGTTTCAAGCCGAGTTGACACGGACCCTTCCTTTCGGACTGGAGTCATGTCAAGGTGTAATTTGCTTGCATACGTGAGATTCCTAATTCGAGCCTCATTGGGGTAGAGTTTGTGTTCACTCCCATCTGCCTCTCGAATAGAGGGTTCATCGACATGGATGTCACCTAGCTCTACCACATATCCTTCAATCTTCGGTGTAAGCTTACCAACGCTATCCACAACTTGTTGAAGCTCTTCTCTTATGAACCGATTAA
>JAEORO010000137.1 GCA_016840855.1 Candidatus Thorarchaeota archaeon
GTGGATGAGTCACCTTTTGCCAAGACCAGACTGTCATAGACACCAGGACCTAGCCATATAGGTGCTGTAGGATCAATCCAGCCGGGAACAGGTATTGCGCTGAAGTCAGACACGTCATTTAGGATGACCTTCAGACCTGTTTGGCTTTCAAGACCCCATAAGGACCAGAAAGCCACATAGATTGCAGCATCTCCACTCCCAGAAACATCATTAAATGCAATGAGTGTATCACTGAATCCTCCATGTACACCAATACCACCCCATAGACTCTCGTCAAGCTCTATACTATTGAAAGCAATAGTTGATTCTAAATTGCCGAATTCTCCAGTAGATAATGGACCATAGTCTAAGACGTTTACCAGGTCATAACCCCAGTCCCAACGAGTATATCCTTGGATTTCATTGAACATGATATCAACTAAACCGGAAGCACCAAATAGTGTAGTCTGTGCCACCATTATTGCAGCTCCAGTTTGGTAGTTTTCAGCAGAATCATAGATACCAACAATTTTGTTGTGGCAGATTATTACAGAAGAGTCGTCGAGATCGTATACCTCGACGCCATGCCTTGCTACATCAATAATGTTGTGAGAAATCACAATCTTACAGCTACCAAATGGACCACCAAGATAGATAGCCTGTCCGACGTCGTAGAATTCGTTGTGTTTTACAATGATTTCTGAGTCAAAGTTGTCATAGGTTGACACACCAATTTCAACATTATAAAACTCACAGTGTGTGACCCAAAAATCACCATCTGTGATTATTTCAAGTGCGGTAACAGAATCAAGTTCTGTTGTAAACGACAACTTCTCCACCTTTAGGTTAGAACCAGAAGGCATATTGAAGGAAAACATTGTGTCTATGGATCCAACTGCATGAATCATCGTTTTCGAACTAGTTCCTTTTAGGATCCCTTCAAATCCTGAAGTTACGATTGTATTTGCGATGTAGAAGTCACCTATACCAAGCTTCACTGTTTCCGACCCAGCAGCATCAATTGCTGCTTGAATATTCGATACATCTTCCAATCCAGTCATATCTCCAGAAGGATAGACAATGAAGGCATCTATACCTGCATCCGTTGAGAGTGGAACAAATCCGAATAGAAGTAATAGACCGATAAAGAAGATCAGAAGTACATTTCTTTGATTTTTCAATCCAATCCCTCCTCTTCGATTAATATGAAGATTATTACATGTCATATACTGACGATTTTATATATTTTTCTAAATTTAAATACGAATAGAATTCTAATATTTTGTCAGATGACAAAGATTTAAACGAGAAAATCTCTTCAATCTATTGAGGAAGGTTTGTTGACAAGAGGTCGGAAAAAAACAACCAAGAGTGAGATTGGCCAGTCGTTGAGAGAGCAAATTATGGGCACTAGTGCAAAGGAAGATTTCAATCTTGACAAACGGGACATTCACATCATGACACGTCTAAGTGAGAGTATTGTAGAGGTTGTTGATGCACTTGTCACACTTAATGTGTTCAAGAGTCGTTCTGAGGCTGTGGCAGCTTATGTTGAGAATTCTATCGTGTCTAATAGTACATTGTACGAGAAGATAGTTGAACAAGCAAAAGCAGTTGAAGGGATGAGAGATAGCGCTATGGAATCAGTGCTGGAAACACTTCAGAAACCAGACAAGTAGAGTATGCGGACAGACCAACTAAAACGAAAGATAAATCGCTGAACCTATTTCTCACGTATAACTTTCAAGAACAGCAGGCGAAATGGGCTATGAAACCAATGGGGACAATAACAATGGATTTCCAGTTTATTGGGATGTCACCTAAGCAGTTCCTTATCAAAATCATGAAACATGCTGTAGATTATTCCACATATGTTGATCTTCTTTGTAAGCATGTGATGGCTCAAGATGATTCGGATGACAAACTTGTCCTGTTAGCCCTACACCATTCAGACAACCTGGGTAAAAGACATCTCTATTCGAAAATATTGGACAAATATCGCAATTGTGATATCTTCTACCCATACTATCTTGCAAACTTAGTCGCTGAAAAGGATGAATGGGTCAATATCCTCGCGGAGATTGAACGGGTCACTCAAAAAAGCGATAATGAATGGGTAAGATATGGGTACTTGATTCTTTCATATTGGCTTGCACACACACGTGCAATTGATGGATTTATTGCTGAGAAAGCAGAGGTACAGATTGAGGAACTAGTTCAGAAGAATGATTCACTGCGATGTTATCTTTCTCAATTGCATTATCTCAAGTCTCAGAGACTGAGATATGAAGGAAATGTGGAGAAGGCGATTGAAGCTTGTGACGCTGCACTTGATTTAGCCAGAGAACATGATGATAGATACTTCGAGTCACGTGCCTTGAAAGAGCTGGGAGCTCTCATAGGATTCTACTCCTTTGGGGCAAATCGAATTGAAGAATCAAAACCACTTCTTCGTGAAGCAAGAGAAATCTGTGATGAACTAGGGGACATTCGCGGGAAAATGGAAGTACTAAGTTATATAGGAGGCATATGTGCAACGCGGGGAGAATTCTTAGAGAGTAAAAACATCAATCTCGAGGTGCTTAGTTTACGAGAGAAACTTGGGGACATCCCAATGACTGAATTCCATAATGCCGCAATGGCAGCAATAGAACTAGGAAAGGGCAGAGAGGCTCTCGAATGGGCAATGGCGGGATTGGAAAACGTGGATTCAAGACCACTACTATTACCTTACTTACACCTGGATAAGGCAGCTGCACTAATCCTCTTGAACCGTCTAGACGAAGCAGAAGTGCATGTTGACATAGCTAGAGAACTTAACCTTAAGGCGGGATTGGAGTCAGGCTTAGCCTTCGAATATATGATTGGTGGGCTGCTTGAGAGAGCAAGAGGTGATTATGATTCAGCTTTTCACAGCTTTGAAAGCGCCTTGGAAATAAACGAGAGGAATTCAAGATTTCCGAGAATGGTCATATGCTTAATGAGATTAGCTGAAACAGAAGTAGCAACATTTGAACCAACTTTGAAAAATCGAGATGATGAAGTATCAGGAATATGGTTAGAGCGATTTGATCGCTTGGCTCGAGAGAAAGAACTGCCAGGATTCATCGGGTATGCTTTATGTTTGAAGAGTGAGTTGAGATTTAAACAAGGTCGTCATGAAGAAGCACAGCAGCTTATTTCAGAAGTCTTGCGTATGTCAGCCATACAAGGTTTAGCTCCTCTTCGTGACAAAGCATTAGTAATCCAGGATTTACGTGTACCCCGAGAGAGGTCTTAGTTAAAGACCCAAAAACATTCAATCGGGCGTCCTCTTTATAATTATAGGACTTCCAATAAGTAAAGTGACAGTAGCTCCAACTCCTCCTGCGATGATTGCTAGGAAGAAGTTGAACTGCGGAATTGATGTAGTTGGACTTGGCGTGATAGTTGAATTTTCTGATGGAAAGAACCAGAAACTTGGATTCGCTGAAATCTCAGTAAACTCCCCAACTTCGAAGTCTGTCAAAGTGAATGGCCCAGCTGTAACATAAGGTTCAGATGGATCGAATACTGGATTCCAAGAGGCCCATTTAGAAGCATCAATACCTCCTTTATCATTGAAGATATGATGAGGTAGAATATATTCGTACGCAAAGTTACAGATATGCCAGTAAGACTCGGTGTTGAACTCGATGACTGCTCTATATGTTGTTGGTGCATATGCGGTAACTAGATCACCCATCCGAGCTGATGCAGGATTGCCACATTCTCTGCTTTCACTAAGATAGAGAAAAGTAATTGCAATATCTAGTGCTGTGACGGGGGTGCCATCTGTCCAAGTTGCATTCGTTACTATGTCCACTGTAAATCGAGTATGACCTTCTTGCACATCTTGATTCTCACTATGGGTTTCTACTAGTAGTTCCTCGGCAAGATAAGGGATTGCTTCAAAATTTGGGCCTTTCAAATAGAGCCTTGGCCATAAGTTGTCCAAAATGGTTGAACTATAGACATCAGTACCAAGAAAGACATTGAATGAATCAGGTTCGCCAAGAGCAATTGATACAGTACCTCCTCGAGTACCATCAATCTTGTGGATTTTCTTTAAGGTCCATGTACCTGCTATGTATCTATTGATATCCTCAACATGTCCAGTGAACGTGTCGTTCCGATAGGCTTGCAGCATGTAATTCTCATACACCACAAGTCGAGGTACATTGTATTGGAGAATCATTTGCATCTCAGCAGCAGCCTCGTAAATCTCCTCGTAGGTTTCACCATAGAGCAGTTGGTTTCGCCAGGAGTCATAGGTTGAGTTCTTGAAATTCGTCGGGTTCAAGTACGGGTCATCAGCATACTCACTCCAGTAATAATAGGCAAGCCATTCTACATTATCGTCATGAAAATTGTACGCGTGGCAAATCATATCATAATCACCATGATTATCTAATCTCGACATGAGTTCATAGAAGGCGGTACTACTTACTCTTGCATTCACATCTAAGGTTCTAAGTGAGTTAACACCAATCTGAGCGATAACACCCATGATATCTTCCACACCAGTAGGGAACTCAAGCACTACTTCGAATGGTGAACCATCAGGAGCGTTTCTGTAACCTGTCACTGGATCAATTGTGAAATTAGCAGCATCAAGAATTTGAGCACCTTTTGAAATTTCAGCTAAGTAGTAGTGGTATGGCATGTCATCTTCAATGCACCAATCACTAACATAGGGAACAAGAGAATCATGGTCCTGTGAGAGTCCATAAAAGATATCTGTTGTCACTCGAGATTTATCAAAAGCATACGCGAAAGCTCTGCGAAATGCACTGATATTTAACGGATAGTCTCGACAATTTATGGTGATACAACCATAACCATTTCTCAGGGTGCTGAGGAGGGATATATCTGGATCTGCATCTACTATTTGAATATCATCTGGTTTCAGTGAATTGTGGATTATATCGATTGTACCAGTTTGAAGTGCTTGAATTTGCAAATTATAATCGTTGATGACTTTGAAGACAATTTTGTTCACATAAGGGCCTACATTGATATTACTCAGCACATCGGTAGCAACTACATCGATAACTGGAGAGCATGTCATGAAGAGAAAAGCTGTAACCATGGCGATTGCAACTAGTTGCCTATCAATATAGCTCATATTGTCGATAATTGAGCTATTGTTTCTTAATAAAATTCCTACATTTGTCAGAGATTCTTTAGTTTCTTGATTGCTCCTCCGGGTGCCACTCCCTTTGGACAGGCTTTTACGCAATTCATAACGAGGTCACATAGAGGTGCACCTTTGGGTTGTTTCGCTACCTTTTCATACCTATTAGGTTCTGAAGTTCGGGTGTCTTCATGAAATCTCCAAGCCTTTGCGAGGGCTGCAGGACCGACATATTCCTCATTCTCGGCATTGACAGGACAGGAACCATAACAGAGTGCGCATAGAATGCAATTGACATATCGCTCTATCTTTTTCCGCTCAAGGATACTCTGTGACCTAGGAGTTTCGCCTTCCTCAATATCACTCCAGAGATTCATGCTTTCGAGGGCTTCGTAGAACTTTGTCATATCCACAATGAGGTCTTTCAATATAGGCATGTTAGGCAATGGCTCAACAAGTATTTCCAGCTCTGGATTCCATCCAACAGGCTTTTCTGAAATTCCTGAAAATGGCTCGAGTTTCATATCACTCTTCTTCACTTCTCTAATCTGGGTTCGACAAGCAAGGCGAGGTTCTTTGTTGATAAGCATGGAACAACTTCCGCATACAGCCCCTCTACATGAATACCTAAATGAGAGGGAATGGTCCATCCTGTCATGGATTTGAAATAAAGCATCAAGCACTGTCATGCCCTTTTTTATATCTACTTTGTAGAGGTCATAATGGCTGATAGAACCGCCATTTCTACTTCTAGCAATCCTGAAAATCATTAGTAGCTCCTCTCCTTCACTTCAAACATTCCCAAGTTGACATCAGTGAGTTCAGTCTTGATGTAATCTTCAACCTTCGTGAATAGAGAATGTTTCAAGAAATTCTTGTCATCACGTTCGGGGTAATCAAGTCTCCAATGAGCTCCACGACTTTCCCTCCGCATAAGAGCCCCCATTGTTATAACTTCAGCAAGATCTAACATGTTCTCGAGTTCAAGTGTCCGGATAAGTGCAAAGTTGAACTTTTCATCACTTCTTCCAACACTTACATTTTTGAATCGTGTTTTCAACTCTCGAATCATCTTCAAAGCAGCTTCGAGACCATCTGATTTTCTATAAACACCCACGAGCACATCCATTGTTTGACCCATAGTTTCCCGTATATTTGCTGTTGAATCGCCACCTTCATGAAGGAGCAATGTTTGAAGTCTTTCACGGAAGTCAAAAGCTTCTTGTCCAACAACAGCGGGGTTAAACGATTTTACAGATTCAATATATTCTGCTACGGCTTTACCAACAACTCTACCAAATACCAATGTTTCAAGAAGGGAATTCCCGCCAAGCCTATTTGCGCCATGGACACTCATACATGCGGTTTCTCCAACAGCGAAAAGACCTGAAACAAGTGTAGCACCATGTTTGTCTGTATGAACCCCTCCCATCGAATAGTGCTGAGCTGGTTGTATCGGGATTGGTTCTTCGATTGGGTCGATACCAGCAAAATAAAGGCATATCTCTCGAATACCCGGAAGCCGTTCGATAATCTTCTCTTTACCCAATTGTCTAAGATCAAGATGCACATATTCATCCTCGAATCCTTTACCCTCAAGAACTTCAGTTCTAATTGCACGTGCAACAATGTCTCTAGGGGCAAGTTCCATTTTTTCAGGAGCATATTTGTCCATGAACCTGTCACCAAGTGCATTGATGAGATAACCACCTTCACCCCTTGCTCCCTCAGTTATCAAAATACTTGACCCAAACAGACATGTGGGATGGAATTGAACAAACTCCATATCTTTCAGAGGAGCTCCTATTCTCAGAGCAAGAGCGCATCCATCACCAGTATTGATGAGTGCATTTGTTGAATGCCCGTATACTCTGCCAAATCCGCCTGTTGCAAGAACAACAGCTTTTGCGGCGAAACCATGGACTTCTCCAGTAGCAAGTTCTAGAGCAGTCAAGCCGCAGATCCTATCATCCGACCGGACAAGTGATGTGACGAACCACTCATTATAGAATTTTAAACCCCTCCTCAACGCCTGTTCGAAGGTAGTGTGTAATAGATTGTGTCCAGTCTTGTCCGCCGCATAGCAAGTTCGTGGAAAAGCCGCACCACCAAATGGTCTCTGAGCAATCCTACCATCTTCTGTTCGCGAGAAAGCTGTTCCCCAGCGTTCGTTCTCGATTACGGCTCTTGGAGCCTCCTTCGCAAGGATTTCAACAATATCCTGATCAGCAAGATAATCAGAGCCCTTTACAGTGTCAAAGGCATGAGCCTCCCATGAGTCATCTTCACCAAGTGATGCGTTTATTCCTCCTTGAGCAGCAACTGAATGAGACCTCAATGGATGAACCTTGGACATGATAGCAACATCGAGTTTGTCGCTGAGCTCAATTGCAGTACGTAATCCTGCAAGACCAGCCCCCACGACGATGACATCATGCTTGTAGGTAGAAATTTTCACTCACCTCTACATACATTATATGCTGGTCAGTTATAACGTGTATGGCTAGATAATTCTCAGATCATCTTTGTTGGATCCAAGATTTCATCTAGGTCTCCATCAATCTCAATTCCTGACTTGACAACAACCTCACGGATTGACTTCCCGGTTTTATAAGCAGTCTGAGCAATCTCTGCAGCTTTGTCATAGCCAATAATAGGAGCAAGGCGTGTCACAACCATTAAACTATGCTCTAGCTGTTGCTTGATTCTTTTCTCATTCGCTTCTAAACCTACTAAGCAGTTTTCGATAAAAGAGTCGATGCCTCGAGCGAGGAGGTGTATCGATTCCAATAGATTGGTAATCATTAAAGGCTTAGTGACGTTAAGATCTAGAATACTCCCAAACCCCTCTGCGGCAGCTATTGAGGCATCATTACCTATCACTTGAATTGCGACTTGGATTAATGCCTCGGATTGCGTTGGATTCACTTTTCCGGGCATTATCGATGAACCTGGTTCATTTTGTGGTAGTATAAGTTCACCAAGCCCTGATCGAGGACCACTTCCCAACCAACGAATATCATTTGCCATCTTCATGCATGTTAAAGCAAGAGATCGTAATGCAGCACTTGTCTTAACAATAGCAGCGTGAGATGCGATGCCTTCAGCTTGGACAGGATTTGCCTGAAATTTAAAACCAGTAATCTTACTGAGTTCTTTTGTAGCTCGCTCGCTAAAACCTCTCGGAGTATTGAGCCCAGTTCCTAAAGCTGTTCCACCTAATGGGATATACAAGAGACCCTCCATAGCAGATGCAATATCTCTTGTTTGTAATGATACGACTTGTTCCTTATAGACGCTAAATTCCGTTGAGAGCGGAATAGGCACTGCATCCTGCAGATGCGTACGACCAACTTTTACAATTTTCTCGAATTGCTTGATTTTTTCTTCAAGAACTCCTCTTAATCTGTTAAGCGTAGGCAACAGAGTATCTTTAACCGCTATCAAGGTTGATACATGCATTGCTGTTGGGATGACATCATTACTTGACTGGGACATATTGACAGTATTGTTTGGATGAACAGGTGATTTCTTACCTCTTGGGTGGCCCAGGATTTCATTCGCTCTGTTACTCAAGACCTCATTCATGTTCATATTAGTCTGAGTCCCAGAACCGGTTTGATAGATATCAATTGGAAATTGGTCATCAAACTGACCTTGAATGACTTCATCAATTGCTGTCAGAATGGCTAAAGCGATATCATCTGGCACGAGTCTTGAAGCTTGATTGGCAATTAGACACGCCTTCTTGACCTGAGCTAGAGATTGTATGAACTTGGGTGAAAAAGTACGGCCACTTATCTTGAAGTTCATTAAGGCACGTTGAGTGTTTATTCCCCAATAGACATTATCGGGAACATCAAGCTCGCCAATTGAATCCGTTTCTTTTCTCGTCTTAGCCACATTCGGAACCCCGTGCAAAACTGATGAAATACTACTATATCATCAGATCATCAATTATCTTTTGGACATCTTCAAGATTCGTTTTGTGGTCCTTTAGAGGTACGTCTTGGGGCAAAGCAAGGTCAGCAGCCAAGTCGGGTGCTTCTATCTTATAGAAGACACCAATTGGAATCTTTCCCTCCATCGAAAGTGCCTTTTCAAGTGCAGCAACTCGGTTGGAGGTATCATGTCCATTGTCTTGTAGTGAGTATGTGTTTTCATTATAGAATTTCCATGTTAGCTGCCTGTTCCATGTCACGCATGGTTGTAGGATGTCAACGACAGCAAAACCTCTGTGTTTTACAGCATCAACCATGAGATTGACTAAAGCCTTTTGATCACCTGAAAATCCTCGAGCTACGTAGGTAGCTCCAGCAGTGATGGCTAATGCAACAGGATTTGCAGGATCCATTGGTGCGCCGGGAGGAGGAGGGGATGTGTTTGAAACATAGCCCCTTGGAGCTGCTGGTGAGAACTGACCTTTTGTGAGACCCATAACGCCATTATTGTGAATAAATACAGCCAGATTGACATTTCGTCGAGCTGCATGCACAAAATGGCTGAGACCTTCACCAAGACAGTCACCATCACCAGTATGCACTATTACTTCAAGATCCTTGTTTGCTAAATGGATTCCAGTAGCAACAGGTATTGGTCTTCCATGAAGATTATGGAAACTATTGAGACCTCCTATATAGTGAGGAGCTTTCCCAGAACAACCAATACCAGAGGAAATGACGAGATTGTGTACTGGAATGTCGAGTTCAAGGACAGCTTTTTTGAGTGCAGCTAGAATTCCATAATTTCCGCAACCTGTGCACCAAGTCACTTTTTGTGGTCCTTCAAGTTGATCTGCAGCTGTCATTTGATACCAACCTCCTTAATCTTATCAACTATCCATCTTGCAGTCATAGGTCGTCCGTCGTACTTGTTGATATTGTGGTGAACTGATATCCCCGTAGCCATTTTGACAAGTTGCGCAAATTGCGAGGTAACATTCTGCTCAATAGCGATAATCTGTCTTGATTTTCTCAGGACCTTCCTAAGTTTCTCAGTTCGTAAAGGATAGATATCGCAGAAGTGTAGCTGATTGATTGACAATCCTGCATCCTTCAAGATTTGCATTGCTTCGTTGGCAGCACCCCATGTTGAGCCCCAAGTAAGTAGAGTGATTTTTGCATCCTCATCACCAAATAGCTCAGGAGATTTCAATTCCTTCATGATAGCAGGCAGCTTGTTCATGAACTTAGCCACCATACTATTCCGTATGTCTGCATTCTCAGTTATGTGACCATCTTCGCGATGGACGTTTCCAGATGACACCACCGATTTACCATCATCACCCGGAAATGCACGTGGTGAGATACCATCATCAGTCAATAGGTATCGCTTGTATTCAGAATCTGGACCGTCTTTTGCTAGTTTCCCACGATCAATCTTCACTCCTGCTACGTCGATTCTAGGGACATTCATGACTGAATCAGCAAAATACTGATCCCCAAGAATCATTACAGGAATCTGAAATTTGTCTGCTAGATTAAAAGCTCGTATCGCGACATCAAATCCATCAAGTGGATCCTTTGGTGCAAGCATGATACGTGGGAACTCCCCTTGGCTAGCAAATGCCATAAAGAGGAGGTCACCTTGCTCGGTACGGGTCGGTAATCCTGTGCTGGGGCCAGGTCTCTGAGCATTATAAATCACAACAGGAACTTCACCCATTGCAGCAAGGCCAACTGCTTCAACCATTAAGGAGAAACCACCTCCGGATGTCGTGACCATTGAGCGAGCTCCAGCATAAGATGCCCCAATTGCCATACAGATAGCAGAGAGCTCATCTTCAGTTTGTAATGCTCCGATATTCAGATCTCGGGAGTATGATATAATATCCATAAACACCGATGTGGATGGACTCATTGGATATGCGGAAATCCACTTCAGATTTGCAGTCATTGCACCAAAGGCTAGCGCACGACTCCCTGTGAGTAATAGTTTGTCCTTGCAGGGACCAGTCTTCAACGTATCAAGATTATATCGACAAGTCCCTGTAAATTTCTCTGTAGTCATGTCATAGAGTGCCTTAGCTACGGCAATGTTTCCCTCGACTATTTTCTTACCTTTTCTGCCAAAAATTGTGGTGAGGGATTCTTCAGCAAGAGTGAATGGAAACCGCAAAACTGACAGGATTGCACCGAGTGCTGCAGCGTTCATCATTCGAACATTGCCACCAACCTCTTTCGCAACCTTCTCTAACGGTGCTTGATAATGGCATGCTTCAAGGTCATCAAACTCGATTGTATCATCAAAGATAATCACTCCTTCCTCCACAAGGCGATCTCGTTGTCCAGTGATTGCATCGCGTGAGAGAGCGACTATCACATCGATGTAGTCAACTGGGGCATGAATTGGTTTGTCGCTGACTCGTACTTGTGTGAAATTATATCCACCTCGAATTCTTGATTCAAAATCCTTGATTGTAAATGTGTAGAATCCAGCTTGAACGAAAACCTGAGTCAGTAGGTCTCCAATTGTATCGATACCTTGACCAGCTTCTCCACCAATGTTGAACGTAATGTCCATAGTCACAAATCACTCCCGTATTATCAATCAGGAGTTTGTGTCGCTCTTATGTCCTTTGTTAGAGGAGTGAATCGATGAAGAGTTTCAATAAATTTTTTCAAAGGGAGTTTGAAGTATTTCTTAATCTTGGTTTACTGTCCAAGGTGGCGGACCCGGAATTTAACAAAGGGACAGATGAGAGAGTATTCAATCCTCAAGATGCAAATCTTTCTCTTGCGCTTTCTTCTCTCCCTCAAAGGAATCCCAGTCGCTTTTTCGTTTCTCTCGACGTCGTTTCCACCAAGACAAGTCCAATCGCATTCCTGACCATGGGGATATCACCTCTGGACCTTCAATCTTCCAGAGCATAATAAGTCCGAAAATGAATTGTATCGGTATTGGATAGATTAGTTTGAATCCTCCAGCCATACCTGAAAAGTATATGGTCAATAGTGGAGGAAAAATAATACTGATTAGTCCAACCATCGTTGCATTGTACCTCGAAGTCTTAGCCTTATAATATCGGACGACCCAGATTGCGTATACAACATTGAGAATCGTGAACGGTAATGTAGCGTATATCCAGATTGGATCAAAGATAATTATTGGAAGAATACCAAAAGGGCCCGGATTAAAGTAACCACCCAATGGATAGACCCACAACAAAGAATAGACCATGGATGGGAGGAGGAAGATTGATTCAGGGACAAATCCTAAGGGCATCGTGGCGGTTATAATAATCATAAAGAATGCAATGACCCCTGGACTCACTCCATAGAGTTCCATCTCTGTCGAATACTCTTCTGTACTCATTCCAGACCCTCAGCTCCCGATGTATGTATTAAATTTGATAAGCTCTTTGATTGTCTTAGACTTGTATATACTACACAATGATTGTATATTTTCTTCTTGCTAAACATGTAGATAACCTGCATCAGTCGAATTTTCTTGCTCTAGTGTTTTTTCTCTTCTTCAAAAGGGTCCCAGTCACTCTTCCTCTTTGGTTGATCCCTCTTCCACCATGAGAGATCTAGTCTCATGCCGGACCACGGAGATATTACTTCTGGACCCTCAATCCTCCAGAGAATGATTAATCCTACGATGAATTGGATTGGAATCGGGTAGATGACCATGAACTGTCCGAACAACCCTGTAATGTAGAGAGCAAACATAGTAGGCAGAATGATACTCAGTAAACCAAGCATGAGTACACTGTTCTTCGAAGCTTTTGCTTGGTAGTATCGGACTATCCAGATTACAAAGAGGATGTTCAGAATTGTCAATGGAAGAAAAATGAAGGGATAAAATAACACCATAATGAGGAATATTGGTATGCCAATTTCAGTGGCGATGAATCCAAGGGGAAAGATTAACGAAACAATGAACATGATTAGTGCTATTACTCCAGGACTCA
>JAEORO010000020.1 GCA_016840855.1 Candidatus Thorarchaeota archaeon
ATTGCCCCAATACTGTCCACATCTACAGGATAGTAGCTCAGCTTACTAACGTTGGCTATGGTCAGACCTGTTTTGTCAACTAGGATGACCTTTTTTATGCCCTTATCCTGCCTAATGATTTCGGTGAGGATCTTATCGAAGGCTTTTGGATCACTCATTAATAGTACACCTCTATTTTATTTTCTTACTCAGTGTTCTTAAGGACTACTAGGATAAGTCCTTCGTTCACTTCCGGCGCGATGTTAATCTGACCCTTGGTTGTATCCAAGGTCAGGAATGACAGCGACCCCTCTCGAAGCTCACGCACTGCATCAAGTGCCTTTCCAACGAGAGAGGTAATTATTGCAGCGACGTTCTCTGTTGTATCAGGGTCTAGATCACTACTAAGTGGTAGACCTTCCAAGGTGGTTACAACAACTCCTCGAACTCCTTCTTGTGACTTAATTTTAGAAAGAATCCCTTGGAGTTTTTCTTGACTAATCACCATGCAGAGGCCTCGCTGATTCAACTGTGCCTTAACATCTACGCCACAGTTGACTATTTTAGACTTGTGGAGATATGTTACAACTCCTCAGACTCCATTTGCGCATTTGGAGAATATTTGGGGTTGTGTTACATAAAAAAGAGGATTGGTCATGCCAAAAAATTCGCACGACCATTGAATGCGATGTTTAGAGCTATGCTTCTTTCTCATCATCAAATAGTTTCTTTGAGCTTCGTTTCATTTGAGCAAGACTACCAGTGAATGCTTCGTCCGCAGCACCTGATGGGGCTGCTTCGGGAGCTTCAGCAAGCATCTCCTCTTGACGAACGATTTCAGCCTCCTCATTGTTCAGAACATTATCAGTCTTATCGAGCATCGCCTGAACACTTGCGGGGGCTGCTTTTGCCTTTGTCTTTAGGGCTTTTCTGAAAGACGCTATTCGCTCGCGACCTTTTTCTCTATCGCCACGGAAAGACTCTTCTCCAGCTTTTTGTGTCACAAATGTTGCTCCAACTGTGGGGTCAAGGGTTTCCATGATTTCTTCTTCTTTCTTGGCTACACGAAGCTTTGTTGTAACCGCACGAACCCTTCTCGCACCTTCTTCATCAGTATAGGAAACCTGGACCTGTATGGGTACTTCAGGTGTCTTAATCTCCTTCTCAGGCTCGACCTCAAAATAGAGTTCATGGTCTTCTCCAACGACTCCAATCTTGCTTTCGCCTCTCTTCTTCAGCTGGTCAACAACAGCTCGAGAAACTCCAGAGACATCTTTTACCTTTACACCAGGAGGCGTGATGAGACGGACCTCTACATCTCGGCCAAGTAGGGATGCACCAGCCAATTCAGAAAGGCTTCGGTCAAGCTCATTTGGCGTGACATAATACATCTGTCCACCGGTGGCTTCTGGTAGGAGACCTAATGTTTGAAGCTCCATACCTGCCCCTGAAGCAATTCCAACTACATCCACAGCAGTACCTAGCTCCATGAACATCTTTCCAAGGTCCTCGTAGTACTTACTCGCTGGCGTCACTTGATAGCCTTCAAGAGCGCCAATTCCTTCGTTTGCCAACCCATCAGTAAGAAGTACCACTCGACCTACATTACGGTGTTTGGCAATGACATATGCCATTCCAACTGCAGGACCAAGAGCTGTACCCCCCTGATCACGGAGTGCCTGAACATGCTTCTTGAGCCTGTCTCTATTCTTTCCCACACCAACCAATTTCACCTGATCAAGCAGTTTCTTTGTCGAATCCATGATGTCTCTAAGACTAGCAAAAGAGTTTCTTGGAAGTTCAACTGGGTTTCCATTCTCCAGATTTCGAGCAATCACAGAGCTCTCAAACTCGATTAAGCCAAACATGGTGTCGGGTGCATTTGCAGAAAGACTGTCAATTGATGTGTTCAAGCTACGTTTGACCGCCGCCAGGTTCGCTCCAGCCATTGATCCTGAAACATCAATGAGACCAAGAAATGAACGACCACCTATGGCTATTGCTTCGGTATCGGTGCTTGTGTCTGGCGGTGGATTCACCACAAAATCTGTGTCATCCCCAGCCACAATGACCTCACCCTCTATCACATTTAGAGTTCCGCAAAAGGAGCATACAAAGTGTTTACCCACCTTTGGATCCTCTTGGATTTGGTCCACACTAAGGAGAAAGCCATTACACTTATGGCATGCTATTGGCTTTCCTACAATCTTTGTCGTCTCATGCGCTAGATGACCAAATTCTACACGCAGGACATACGGAATATCGCTCAGTACCTTTTTCGAAGCCGGAAAAGCCTCTGAGCTGGTTCTCAACATAGGCATCGATATTTGCCTCCAAAATAATTCGACTGACCTTTGCATGAGGCGTTTTAAGTGATTCGCCGAAGTATGCCACGCGCAATTGGAAATAAATATGTGAAATAGATGACCACAGACGAACACGCAAGATATTTACAGGCCTAGTAACAAGACTGCGGGTGATAATTCAGGCCCCATGGGAGGAATTCTATGGTAGATAAAGAGAAGATTGAAAAAGTCGTGTCGGAAACGATGGCTGCGAATGCGGATTTGGAAGGCATTGTTATATGCGATGCCAAGGGACAGGTGCTATTCGGACATACCATCAGCGGGGGAACGAAGCATTCTGACATCGCCAACCTCGCTGTGAAGATTGCATCTAACTCTTCCCAGCTTTCAGCTGGTCTTGACAAGGGAGGTCTGAAGGAAGTAAGTATTGCATCAGATAATGGGTTCATCATTATCCTTGGCGACGTAAAACTCGTACTAACGGGAGTAGCAGGAGAAGGAGCAAGAGAGTCGTTAGGTCTTCTAAGAATGGCTTTGAGAAGATCACTTCTACAAATTGTTGCTTAGTATGCGACCGAAATAGTCAGTAGAGTTAGACTTTTCTGTACTTTAGAGGATGGCCTCTAAGCCTGAATACATAATCCAGATGTAGCTGGGGTATTACTAGGGTCATACCAACGGTATTTAGGACTCTGTAACATCGGAATAACACACTTGGTCACGCCAGGGTTATTCTGACTGTAACTTGCCGGAAGGGAACGGGACTTGGTTCACATTGAGAAGCTTGTATGCAAGGGCTTCAAATCATTCGGACGAGAAACAGTCACTATTAGGCTCAATCCTGGATTCACCTGTATAGTCGGACCAAATGGATCCGGCAAGTCTAACGTCATCGATGCCATCCTCTTTGTTTTAGGTCAGCTAAGCGCAAAGACGCTCAGAGCTAATGTCTTCTCGGACCTTCTCTATTCTCCACCAAAACCAAACATGCCTCCAAAAGCCAAGTCTGCTGTTGTAGAACTTCACTTTGATAACAAGGATAGGAAACTGCAGATTGATGCAGACCGCGTGGTTATAGAGAGAGAATTGGATGATTCAGGAAAATCGGTATGTCGTGTCAATGGAAGGGTAGTTACTCGTACTGCTGTGCTAGATGTGTTAGGCGCCATTGGTGTCGACCCTAATGGCTACAACCTTGTTCTCCAAGGTGAGATTGCTCAGATGGTTAAGGTGAGCCCTACTGAGCGACGGAAATTGATAGAGGACATCGCGGGAATTTCAGCATATGATGAACAGAAAGACCGTGCACTGAAGAAGTTGGCTGAAAGTGAGAGCAACTTGGGTAAAGTTGACATGCAGCTGCAAGAGCGACGTCGACATCTCGAGAAACTAGAGGAAGATATGGCTGATGCGCGCAGATACCAGAACCTCCACAAGCAGATTCGAGCACATAGAATTGACATTCTTGCTTGGAGTACCATAAAGGGCAAACTAAGGGTAGACACCATTAATGAAACACTAGCGCAACGAGCTGAAGAAGCAGAAAGTCTTGTCAAGGAATTTGTAGAGGTTGAAACCGGAATTAAAAGCACAGAAACAGAGATTGAGAAAATAGACCATGATATTGACCAAATCACCGGTGGTGACTCTACCAGAGTATCTGAACAGTATGGTATAGTATCTGCTGCGGTTTCTCATGTAAGAGGAGATCTAGAACGGGCTCAAGCAGAATTCGACAAGGTATCCAGTGAGAAGATGGCTCTCAGTGAGGAACTTGAAACGGTGCAAGATGAAATTAGTCACAATGAACAAGTTTTGACCGACAAGAACAAGGAACTCTCTGTTCTTGAAAAAGAGATAGCGAGCACAGCAGCAGAAATCATCCGACTAGAAGAGATGTCAGAGAAAGCACAAACAGAATACTACGAAACTACGCTACGTCTCCAAGATCTAAACAATCAGATGAGACACCTAGATGAGGGTGTTTCTGAAGTTCGGTCAACAATTAAGTCCGATAATAGAGAACTTGGGCTTGCATATGAGGAACTCAGCGATGCAACGGAAAGTTTGGAAAAGACGGAAGCTGAGATTGAACAACTAGAGGCAACAATCCCTGAGAAGAGAACAGAACTCGAGAAATCCGAAGAACTTGAAAGGACAAAGCAAACCGAGGTTGACAGTCTGTCTGCACGACTTTCAACTGTTGATGCTGAAGTTGCAGAAAGTGCAAAAGTCGTATCTCAGACGAGAGAAGAACTCATTAAAGTAAAAGCTCGCCAAGATGCTTTGAAAGAGGCTGAAGATGCTTTCCTGAAAAGACGCAGGGCAATTGCTACAGTCCTTGAACTCAGGGATGCTGGTGCTATTAGCGGGATTTATGGCACAGTAGCAGAACTGGGCACAATTGATCCAGACTATGCTGTGGCATTAGAGGTGGCTGGTGGTAGTAGGTTGTCATACATTGTTGTTGATAATGAGCAGGTAGCAACCGAATGTGTCAATGTTTTGAAGAATGAAAAAGCTGGCAGAGCCTCGTTTATTCCACTTGATAAAATCAAGACAAGTACACTAGGAAAACTCCCAAAGGATGAGGGTGTCATCGATTTCGCGTTGAATCTTGTTAAGTTTGACCCAAAGATGCGGCCAGCTTTTGAGTTCGTATTTTCTGACACAATAGTGACTGAGGACTTTGATACAGCAAAGCGGCAAGGATTCCGAGGACAGAGAGCGGTTTCGCTGGATGGTGACTTAGTAGAACGTTCAGGATTAATTACTGGTGGGTATTTCCAGCAAGCATCAGCTGGGCTCTCACTACAAGTAGAGGACACAAGTCCCGAGATTGAAAATCGGCTTCAAGGCTTGGAAGAGATACTGAAGGAACTTCGTACAAAGCAAGAGTCTCTTCGCAAGGAACAAATCAGCCTTGAAAAGGAGGTCCAGAACCTCTCAAAGACCAATTACAAGCTCCGAATTGAACAAGAGAGATTGGAGGAACGATTTGAGGAACAAAAATCTAGGTCTGAAATACTACACGAACGGATGGATAAAGCTAGCCTCACAATAGGTGAGCTCGAAGCTCAGGTCAAGGAGCTTCAAGAGCGTGATGATGAACTCACCGTACAACGTGAGAGAGTTAGGGCTCAACGTGATGATGCCAATGAGGCATTAGTAACCTCTGATGCTAACAAGCTAAATCAAGAAATCAAGGATTTGAAAGAAGTACAAGAGCAGTATCAGAAACAGAGAGAAAAACTCCAGAGTGAAATAACCTCAGTGAGAGTCGCTCTTGACGAAAGACTTGGACCCAAGGCTATTGAGATTGAGTCAAAGATTCAATCCCAAGATGCAATTATCCCAGGACTTGAGGAACAAGTGAAACGATTACAGATGGGACTTGCAGAGAGAGAGAGTGAGTTTGAGAAACTAAAGGAAGAAAGAGAGCGAATTGACGAGGCTGTCAAGGACAAACGGGTGCGTCAGCTTGAATTAAAAGAAGACCTTCGTAACCTCAGACTAAGACATGAAGAGATACGTGAAGCCCAGACATCAAATGAGAAGGCAGTATACAGACTCCAGACAGAACAAAACCGATTGGAAACAGATGTCGTTGGGTATATGGCGGAGCTGAATCAGATAGCTGATGCCCAAGAAGCCATTGAAGAGAGAGCAAATGAACGTGAACTCACTTACAAGGAACTGGAGGAACTCGAGGAGAAAATCAAAGAGATTGAGAGAGAACTCGAAGCAATGGGACCTGTCAACTTGAAGTCGCTCACAGATTATGATACTGAGAAAGACCGATACGAAGAGATTGTTGATAAAAAGAATAGGCTAGAAGATGAGCGAAGAGAGATTCTCACCTTCATGGAGGAGCTTGAGGCTGAGAAAACACAGAAGTTCCTTACTGTCTACAACGAAATTGCAGATAATTTCTCAAAAGTGTTCGGACAGTTGTCTCCGGATGGTGAGGCTAACCTCATGCTTGAAAATCCCGAACATCCGTTAATGGGAGGAATCACAGTCAGATCAAAACCACGAGGGAAAGAATTAGTCACTCTTGATGCTATGAGTGGTGGGGAGAAGACACTTACTGGACTTGCACTCATTTTTGCGATTCAAATGTATAGTCCTGCGAGCTTCTACATATTTGATGAGATAGATGCTGCGCTTGACAATGTAAACGCTCACAATGTGGCGCTCCTCATCTCAGAGATGTCAAAGAATTCACAGTTTGTTGTAGTATCATTGAGAGATACAACTGTACGAAAAGCTGATTTGTTGGTTGGAGTATCAAACCAAGATGGAATCTCTAGGATTGTGTCTGTCGATTTGGAGGAGGTTGCAGTATCAACATGATGGACGATGATTCTCCTTTCTGGGCAACACCACCCTACATCCTTCTCACTGATGTACTCCAATTAGATAAGGTAGAGCCATGGAATGTGGATGTTGGCAAACTTGTTGTTGGTTTCTTGGATGAGATGAAACGACTGGGTGACATCGACTTTCGTATCTCTGGAAATGCGTTATACTCAGCATCTGTAATCTTCATGAGAAAGACTAGAGAACTTGTTGAACTTGGTTTTCTACCACCCGACGACGAGGAGGAGGAGGAGGATTTTGTCATTCCTCTCATTCGCCCTCCATTCAGACTAACAAATCGACGTGTAACACTTGAAGAACTACTTGTTGCTATGGATCAGGTTCTTAGCAAAGGTGTCAGAGAACGTTCTACGCTAACGAAGCGAAGATACAGCTCGAAAGCGGATCCACTGACATTTGAGATGAATAAAGACCAAGCTAATGTCGAGGAAACAATAGCTGAAGTCTATGAGGATTTATGTCGGATAATGAGAGTTGGTGAAGTATCGAAGTTTACTGATGTACTTATGAATAACACTAGACAAGAGATAGTGAGAGTCTTTTTTTCACTCCTGTTCCTTTATGCACGAGCGTACATTGACATCTGGATGGACGAAGAGAGTATCATCTGGGTAAAACTTCAGGAGCCTCCCAAAGTATCTGAAAAGGACAAATCTCACGAGGAAGATATTCAGCCAGAGATTGAAACCTAGGGTGTTACCAATGGATGAGGACATGATTACGGTTGAAGCTGCGCTCTATGTTTCAGGTCGAGCTCTGACTCTAGAGGAATTAGCTGACATGATTGGAAAATCTCAATCGACTACCCAGAAAGTGCTTGACAATCTGAGCTTCGAATATAGCAAGAGAGAAGGCGCTTTGGAAGTGGTTGCTCTACCAAAGGATCGTTATGTGATGCAATTAAAACCAGAACTCACTCCGCGAGTTGGTAAATTGATACCAGGAGGACTCTTGTCGTTCGCTACTCTTCAAACATTAGTCTTCATTGCTCTCAAACAGCCCATTCTTCAGTCAGAGCTTGTTGCATTACGAGGCACCCATTCCTACGATCATATCAAAGATTTAGTTGACAAGAAGTTCATTGAGGCAGCACCAGAAGGGCGCTCTAAGTTGCTAACAACAACCCAACTTTTTGCTGACTATTTTGGCCTTGATAGTGATAAAGTCAAACTTAAGGCACAGCTCAAATTCAAGATGAAGAAGATACTTGAGGACCAGGGTGAAATGAGCGAGTCTGCGGGAATCACAAACATCTAGAAACCAATCGCTTACGAAGCAGTTCTAACATACGCGAGGTATAGGTTCACCATATGGTACTTGGATTATCTTACGACCTCCGATTGTGGTCCTCATGACAACTCTAGCCTTACCATCGAGGACTTTACCAACTACTCGAGGGTCTTGTGTAGTCTTATATTTTGTAAGAGCATCGAGAATGTCATCAGTATCTCTGGATTCAACACTCATTACTACAGTGCCTTCGCAGCTCATGTGAAGTGGGTCAAGTCCGAGTACGTTGCATAGGGACTGAACCGATGGACGGACTGGAATTTTCTCTTCTTGGAGCTCGAACTCAACTTTGGATTTTGACGCGAGTTCATTTAAAGCGACGGCTGTACCACCTCTGGTCGGGTCCTTCATGGCATGCACATCACCTGCATCAAGACAGGCGCGAATTGGTTCCCAAAGAGGAGCAACATCACTGACTAAATCAGTATCAAAATTCAGTCCTTCTCGGTGTGCGAGTAACGAAGTTCCGTGATCACCCACTGGTCCTGAGATGATTATGTCATCACCAGGTTTAGCGCCACTGTCTGAAATTGGATGGTCCAAGTAGGGAATTCCAATCCCTGTTGTTGACATTACGATTCCATCAAGAGTTCCTGGAGGCATTACTTTTGTGTCGCCAGCTATCATTGCAATGTCAAGAGGCTCAATGATACTATTGAGAGAGCGTAGCATAGTCTGAAGCAAGGCAATCTCAACGCCTTCCTCTACGATTACAGTATTTGTCATTGCTACAGGTTTAGCTCCCATGACAGCTAAGTCATTGATGGTACCGCAGGCTGTTAGGATTCCTAGATTACCACCAGGAAACACAATTGGGTGTATTGTATGGGCATCAGTGCACACAATTAGATTGACACCTGTAACTTGCAGCGTAGCACCATCGTCCATCTCATCAAGACCAATTTCTCCTATTTTTCTTCTTCCAAAAGAGGGGATTATTACTTCTTCTAGAAGACGCTGCATCAACTTGCCACCAGCTCCATGTGCAGTTTCAATCTTTGACATCAACCATCCTCCGACTATGCAGTGTCTAGAAACAGACCTTAGAAGTATTTGAAGAGGTCGCTTCGAACATGAAAAGAAGTTGGACACTAAGCAACATTTAAAACGAATCTACAAGGAGGCTGAATGACCTAACCAAGAGGTGTTCAGATATGGGTGTTTGGCATAGAAGATCAACACGTACTTCCACTGGTGCTCGATTAAAGCGGTTCAAAAGTAAGAGAAAGCACGAGATGGGTAGAACTCCAACTGAAACCCTAATGGGCGAAGCAAAGCGCACCTCAATTGATAGTAGACGTAAAGTAAAGAAGACACCAGCACTTCGTCTTGGCCAAGTTAATGTCACAGATCCATCAAAAAATGTGACATTCCGTGCTGAATTACAGGATGTTGAGAAAAATCCAGCTAACATGGACTATCAGCGAAGAAAAGTCATTACACGTGGCACAATCATCAAGACCTCAAAAGGTCGTGCGAGAGTAACAAGCAGACCGGGTCAAGAAGGGATTCTGAACGCTGTGTTAATCTAAGAAACGGATTTTTCGTAAGTAGTTCTTTTTAATCAACAAAGGATTCTGCGACTTCAGCTTCAATGCTCGTTATCACAAAGTCTCTCCCACCAGTGATTTTTGTGGAACTACTTCCACATTTTCCACACTTCATGGGTGCGAACACGGCTATTTGATTAGGAATATCTGGATCTAGATTTGACTCGCCTTCGAATCCGCAGTCATTACAGAGTAGTCGACCTGTGACTTTCTTAATCCGCAATTCTGCACCTTCTAAAATCGAGTTTCGGCTGGCAATTTCAAAATTAAATATTAGTTGTTCAGGAATAAGAAAAGTGAATTCTCCAACTTCTACATTAACAGCAGAAACTCTTGATGCTCCGTTACTAATTGCTGCTTCAAGTGCAGTATCGACAATAGAACATGCTGCAGAGAACTCATGCAATTAATAACACCAAGACCAGCATGTTGGAAGTTCTGTTAAGGCACTTCCGATATAGTCAAAGGTCAGACTCTTTATATGATTCATCGTTTACTGATGAAATGTCCTGTTATGATGTGAGAGGAGGTCGCCTTGTCCAAGATATCTAAAACATCAAAAAAGACAGTCGCGTCTAAGAGGGAAACCAAGAGTAGTAAAAAAGCTCCAAATAAATCTACAGCTAAGAAGTCCTCTAAACCCGAAGCAAAGCCTACCAAAAGAAAGACCACAAAAGAGAAGAAAACTTCTGGGAAGGGAGCTGGCGTAAAGACACTACCAACCAAGAAGACTAGTAAGAAAAAATCAGTGGTAAAGGGCTCTGTTGAAAAAGAGAAAGAGATGCTTAATGAACTAGAAACTGAGATACATAGTAATGATGAACAAGTCTGTCTGGGAGCTGTTGATCGGTTGGGAAGTTTGAAACATCCAGATGCGACACGAGTCTTAATGGTCGCACTTGAAGACAAACGATACATGGTTAGGATACACGCTGCTGCTCAACTAGGTGAGAGAAAGGACAAGAAATCGATTGATGCATTGGTTGAGTCTCTTAATGATGATTCGGTTTTTGTAAGGCAGACGGTGGCGGGAGCTCTTGAGAACATCGGTGGTGCTAAAGCAAAGAAGGCACTCTCTAAAGCAGAGAGAGAAGGTTTGCTTCTGGATGAGTTGCCGGAAGGAAAAAGACTTGGAGAATAGATACAAAACTCATCTCTGTCATGTGAGAAGAGGGTGGTATATTCGACGGCATTCTGCTTATATTGAAAGGTGTTAGGATTTTGTTAGTAGACAATACGGAGAATAACCATCTTGAATGATTTCTCTAACGATGAGATTACGAAGATTGAGTCGCAAATCAAGGATCTCGATTTAGACTATATGCGTGGACTTGTTTCAGATGATGAGTATAGTCAAAAAATGGCGAAGTTGAGGCTGCAAC
This sequence comes from Candidatus Thorarchaeota archaeon, assembly GCA_016840855.1. GTDB lineage: Archaea > Asgardarchaeota > Thorarchaeia > Thorarchaeales > Thorarchaeaceae > SMTZ1-45. The sequence continues at coordinate 10,891 of JAEORO010000020.1, forward strand.
TGGAACAAGCAGGGGGGTCAGCGAAAAGTGTGTCACCAGTTCAGAAAATCGAACCTAAAGAGATACAGGCTGCCAAATTGCAACCACCACCAGCCGAAAAGAGAGCTGCAGTAGATCCCGTTACAGCCGTAAAGAGAGCAGTGGAAGGTATGAGAAGACTTGCCTTGGAGAAGATAGCACAAGAGGCAGGCGTGTCAATTATGAATGTAACCAAGATCTTAAGCGACCTCTTAGATGGAAGAGAACTTTCCGGAAGGATAGACCACGATCGAGGAGATTTCATTCTTGGGACTGGAACTGGACCACCCCCAAAAACTATTGCAGTCTGTCCATACTGTAAGAACGATTTGAAACGAATTGCAGTAAAGGGGGAAACTGTGACGTGCACCATGTGCAGGGAGTCATTCATTGTATCATGATGTAACTCAGGGTGATTGTAATTGGACTTCTTTCAGGCATGTCTGAAGGCAGATAATCGAGAAGCTGTGAATGCCATCAGGAAGATGATACCATCTGCACGTCCATCAGCTATCTGGGCAGTACTTATGCATGGCGCAGCATGGCATGAACAACGAACCTATGATACGCCACATTCAACAATCGTTGTGAATTCGGTACACAAGATGATTGAGGACTTTGGTAGTCACACGGGACTTGCACCTGATGTTCCATCTAAGTCTATCAGGATTAATCTTGAAGAAGAGAAGAAAGTCGATGTTCAGGAATTATTGATTGAACGACTTGCACTACATTTAGCAGATATTGATCACTGGAATCTGGAAAAAGGACCCAGTTATAATGTCGAGAAGAGTATTGACTCTCCTGATAACGCCATCAGAAAGTTTGAGAGTACAATACGGCAAAAGAGCTTAGTTGGTTCTTGGGAAGCATCAGTCATTCTGGCATCTAAGGATGAACCTACTAGATTAAGACGTGTCATTGCATCACTTGCTGCAGAAGAACCTGATAAGCTAGGACATGCCTTCATTATGCCCACCTCTCTTATTGAAGAATTGCCCAGAGCAGAATATACCAGGCCGCAGATTGCATCTCTTTGGCATCTTATGGAATTCCTCGTGAGAAAAATACCATCGCAATCTCCTGAGGGCTTTTCGCAAGATGATAATTTGTCAAAGTTAGTGAAACCAGTAAGTCTAGGGGAGTATCGAAATATCTTCGTGAATGCTCTTGCGAATTATGGAATTCTAGGACATAATACTATCTTTGCTCAGAGAATTGCAGCTGCCAATCAGAATGGGCTTGTGACAAAAGAGATGATTCGCTGGCTTGTTGGGAAGTTGAAACAAAACATTGGTGGGACAATGGCTTCCGATGATGACTTGGCTTATGAAAGAGTTCTGAAGAAAAATGTGGGGACTGACTGGATCCAACAACCTGATGCTAACAGGCTCCCGCATACAAAACCGATTCAAGATTGGGTCACTAACAATGACTTTGCTAAGATGTGGGCAGCTATGACTCATAAAAGGTCTTGCGAGTTTGAGAATAAGCTCCCTGAATTTGATTCTGAGTGGCAACTTGTGCGATGTTGTCAGTATATTATGGCAGCACTTCTAAGTGAGCCTCGAGCATCTCATGTAATGATCTTCACTCATGCTGCGTGGAGTCTTGTGGACCATCTTCTCGTTCCAAGTGACTTAGCGGCTCTACAGATTCATAGGATGCTCCGGAAACACCTGAGTGAGTGGTAAGCAGAGGAATTATTTTTCTTCGCCTTTTCGATAAGACTCAGCAAGAAGGTCTGGGATATAGCGAACCTGCATGTTTGTTTCCTTCATCATATCATTAATCTGGATTGTACAGAAGGGACATTCAGTAGTCACCATGTCAGCACCAGTTGCTTCAATGTACTCCTTCTTTGTTTGGGCAATTTTCTGGGAAAGCTCACGTTGACCTGCACGGACACCGCCGCCTGCACCACAACAGCGATTCTTGTAGGGATCATCAATGTATTCCACACCAGGTATCATTTTGAGAAGCTCGATTGGCTCGTCATATACATGCTGACCCCTGCCCAAGTGACAGGGTTCGTGATAGGTGATTTTCAATTTGATTTCACCCTTTGGTGGAACAATGTTCTCCTTACCAATCACATGAATCATGTACTCTGCTAAGTCATAGACCTTGTACATTGGTGGTTCTCCACGATCTGACTCAATAAAAGGTCGATGATCCTCTCGGAGTGTTTTTCCGCATCCTGCACAAGCAACCACTACTGTGTCACAATTGTATTTCTTGCAGGCTTCTTCGAATATCTCAGTAACTCTGCGTGCGGCTGCATGAGCTGTGTTGAGATCTCCAGTCCTGAAGGCAGGACTTGCGCAGCACCATTGTTCCTTCGGAACGACTACATCAATATTGTTACGATTCAGAACATCAATCAGTGCTTTGCCAGTGTTCTGCATCCGGTAGTCTATAAGACAGCCTGTGAAGAAAGCAACACGACCGCGCGGATTATCCACGAAGAACTCTGCGTCTTTAACTTGTTTGAGAAGAGGTGCATCCTTAACAGGCACAGCCCTACCAGTTGCATTAATAGAGTCGATAAAGGCTTGCTGACCTTCAGCAAGTGGATAGCCAGCTTCGACAGCTTTGGCCCTAAGCAGTTCTACAGCTAAAGCAGGGATGTCTATCTTTTTGGGACAGATGTCGGTACACATCTTACAAGTAGTGCAGCTGTAGACTGATTCATTCATCGCCATTGCTACACGATCCTCTACATCGCGAGGGTCAAGCTCAAGCCTAGCTATCTGACGAATAATCATTGGACCAGGATAATCCCAGGTTTCATGAACAATTGGGCAGTTGGATAAGCATGCACTGCATTCGATGCATTTTCGAATCTCACGAAGCTTTTCAATTTCCTCAGCATGGATAATCTCAGGATGCTGTGGCTGTTTATCACGCGCAACATAAGGACGGATTCGTCGGATACGAAAAGATGTCTGAGCCATGTCAGTGACTAAGTCCTTAATGACAGGCATCTTTTCGAGTGGTTCGAGGACTAGGTTTTCTTCAGGGTTTACCTTAGTTCGACATGCGATACGAGCTGTCTTGTTGACTTTCACGGCGCAAGAACCGCATTGACCCCCTCTACATTCCCATCGAAACGCCAAGCTTGAATCATACTTGTCTTGAATATAGAGTA
>JAEORO010000138.1 GCA_016840855.1 Candidatus Thorarchaeota archaeon
ACTGTTGAAGCTCGTGACCTAATAGCATCGACTCATACAGAGTTTAAGACAGCGATGAAATCTGAAATGTCTGGTCTGAAGGAAGATTCCTTGAAATTGCAGCAAGAGTACTCTACAGAGCTTGGCCTCAAAATCGATGAAGTCACCTCATCAGTTACTTCAGCGAAACATGCACTTGAGGAGTTATCTGTACAAAAGCGATTCGAAATCTCTGAAAGTATGGCTGAAGCTCTTGCCGCGCTGGAGAATTCAATTCGGAGTACTGAGGAGAATTTGCGCTTGATGGAAACTGGAATCATAAATCAATTTACAGAAAATCTTGATCAGGTCAGTAAGGAATTCCATGTTACAGTTGATGGTGCACGTGATACCATTGCTGAACGGTTGAACAATGTTCAATCATTAACGATAGATACAATCGAGAAAAGCAGCACGGCTGCGAAATTTGCCGCGGATGCATTTATCTCTGAACAGAAGGACCACAAGCAGCGACACTTGGCTGATACTAGCAAGAAAATAAACCGCCTTGCTACAAAAAGAGTGAAAGCATCGAAAGCGAAAATCGAAGAATTCCGTACTGATCTTTCCGAACGTGAAACTAGCGGGGTAAAAAGTAGGAATTCAACAAAAGCGGAGATTATACAAGCCATTGAAGAACGAAGAGCGGAAGTAACGCAAGCATTCGATGCCGCTTCAGTTTGGGTTGACTCTACAGTTTCCAATTTAGGAACATCACTTGAAACCTTTGGAACTAAACTTGGCAACGACCTCACATTAATGCAAAGAAATCTCCAGAAAGCTGCTGAGGAATCTTCTGAGGCTATAATTGAACGTGGAGATTCTGATATTAATAAATTAGCAGAGATTACATCAACACTCTTTCAGGACGCTGAATCCACTGTCACTTCTCGAATCGATGATTTTGGAAGTAGTTGCGCTGCTGCTTTAGTCAAGGGAAATGATGCATTCACATCAATGCCTAATATTATGGCTGAGAAATTTGTAGAAGTTGACAAAATATTCGCCAAAGAAACAAGTCAAAACTACAGCATGGTGGCTGAAAAGTTGGCCTCCTCATTCACAGATTTCCAGCGATCCGCTGAGTCAGCTTCCGAAGAGTTTCGGAATCTGCTTGAACAATCGTCAATTCAGACCACCGAGAAACGTAACGAGGCAATCACTGCTATACAAGAGAGTGCAAATCTGACCAATCAGCATGCAGCAAGAAAACTGGAAACTATAGGGTTGGAATTAAAGACCCAACTCAGCACTCAATCCTCAACAATGATTGAGAAAACCCAATCTGATTTGGCTGCAAAGAATCTCGTGTTAACTGAAGTTGTTACAGATACAAGCAATCAAACGAGTGAAGGAGTATCTCTCCTCCGTCAATCACGAAGCGATTCTCTCTCAAAGTTCAGTGATCAGGTGGACAAATCATTCCGACGATGGTCAAGCACCCAGAAGAATGAGATAGCCGCTCTGAGTGAGAACGTACAAAACACAATAGCAGGTGTCACCGAATTAACTTCAAGAGCTGTTGAAAATCTCAAAGCAATCCACGATGCGAGTGAAATAATGCTTGATATTCCGACTGGTCGAACATGGTATCTTAGTGGAACTCTAGAAGCATGTGCTCATATCGATGACATGGCCCAGCGAGCAGAAGAATCAGTATTAGTGTCAGTTCATGATGTGTCTTGCTTGGATTTGAAACGACTTGCGAGGATAAAGACTCCCAAAAGGAGAGTTCTCATTATCCCTGAATCAGATGATTCTGAAACTATTCTCGAAACTATGGATGGCTGGCGTGTCTGGCAGACAAAAACTCCGATGCTTCTTTCGGTTATTGATGATCGTGAGATTCTTATCGGAGGTGCAAAAGATTCGGATACTCCGATGGCTGTAGTTTCAGAGGATGCTTCATTTCTGAAACTCTACCATGACGTCTTGGGCCCTCAGTTAATTCAGAGTAAAATATCTTGATTAAAGGCGCATTGTATAAACAATGGCGTTTTCATCAAAGTAGTATCCAGAAATCTTTCCAGAGGCCACAAACCCAATTGCCTCATATAGCGACCTAGCTGCAATATTGCTCTCTCTCACCTCAAGGCGACATGTACGAATTCTATTTGTCTTTAGATTATCAACGATATGAAGCAACAACATCCTACCTTTCCCTTTTCTTCGTTCATCTTTTTGAATAACTAGATTGAGAATATGGCATTCTGCTTTACAAATATCAAGTTCCCAAACCGCATAACCGACTACAATATCATTTTCCTCAATTACATCCATGCTTAATGACTTTGATTTTCCAGTTACTATATGTCCGCTTTGAAGACAAATATTGAGAAAAATTGAGTATTCCCAAGCAACTGGAAAGCTTTGTCGTTCTATCTTCATTACTTCTTCTAAATCTTCAAGTTGAACTTTCCTGATCATGAAATCCATTCACTCCTACACATGCCAAATCAATCGTTATTCTCTAAATCCTGCTCAACAGAATTACCACACGAAGGACAAAACGCTGCATATTCAGGAAGAGGATTTCCACAGAATTGACATGATGCATTCACGCGAAGAAAAACTGGTCTTGGTTCATAAGACTGTGCGAAACGTGCATCATCTATCCAATTTTTGTTAACCCACCAAAAGAACATCATCATAATGAAAAGAGTTGAAATCATGAGAATAGGCGAGAGGTTCCCTGCGAAGAAGAAGGGGAAAATAAAGAATGTAACACTACTTCCTAGATTCAAGAGAGCAACACCCAAACCTAGAATGATGAATCCCGCAGTAATTAAGTACAGTTCTCTATTCTTCAAACAAAATTCACCATCAATTTTTGGACACTTTTCGGGGATTCGGACCCGCAGGCGCCTATTAAATTATGGCTCGAAGCTGTTCGGATGTATTGTAGAAAACGCACACAAGACATATCAACAACAGATGAGATATCAGCTCTTGATGAGCCACCACTGTATTTGTCCATCAGGATGACTTCACTGTGGTGCGGGGGTAAAAAGAATGACATCAACTGACAAGGAGAAGACTAGCAAGAAGAGGATAAAATCAAAATATCTCTTCAAAATCACAGTTGTAGGTCCTGACGATTCGCTTTTGGAGGATTTTCTATCTACATTTGACCCGGTTCTAAAGGTTGATGGAATACGAATTGTATCTGCAGACCATTCCACAGATGATTCAGATGTTCGAGCTGTCTTCATGTCTCCGAAACATGCAGCACTTGACATTCTCCTGTCTTTGACGTTCAAGGGTGCAAGTGCAGTAATTATTGTGCTGAGAAATCCTGACCCCGAGTTGGAAACCCTATACAGAAATGAGATTCGCGAAAATCTTGGTACTAAAGTTCCTACACGTGTTGTAACGGTAGAGTCTAAGATTGATAAGTTCAAACGCACCGAAATACATCACACATTTGATGAATTAATAGAAGAGATTCTTGCTCAGAAAGAGAAGGATCACAAAGCGAAAGAGAAGAAGAAAGAGAAAGACAAGAAGACGACAGCAAAGAAGAAGAAGAAGTGATACGTAACACGAACCTTTTTTTCGATTCCAGATTCTCAATAGCTCGGTGTCAGAAGTGGACCTAGAAAAGAAAAGATCAGATGAATACTGGATGGGCGTCCGTGATGCACTAAGGATGGTCGATAGTTTTACCAGATGGGCACGAAGAAATGAGAGTCGGGCCAAAAGTTTGGATGATTTTATTCATGATGGATTAATTGCAGCAGCAAAACGTTGTGAATCTTGTTTGAAAGATGACTTGGGTCTCACATTCGCTGAAGATGAAGAGCAAATTGACGAATCCCCAGATGTCGAACATGTTCCATCTGGTTATGAGATGGAAGCTTCTTCTCGAGATTATTCTGAATTTGAAGAACAACCAGAACCCACTTTTGAGGTGACTCCCGAAGACATGTCTCCTGGTGTTTCTGAAGTACCGATTGAATCTGAAAGCGATATCATCAGCATTGATAATGTTGGTCGTCTTGAGGAAGAAGAGATGGATGACATATCCATAGGTGGACCCTCACGGGAGTTCACATCAGATTTTGAGCTTGTTGAACCCGCTGATCTTATAGTAGAACAACCTGATGACATACCTGCGGATGAAGTGACATCCGAGTCTGAGCCAGAAGCTGAGAAAGAAGAACCTTCAGATATCGAACACAAAGCTTCGTTCACTTGGGCTGATTACGAAAAAGCTGTGTCTCCAGATGAGGAGGATACTGATCTTTTTGAGGAAGATGAAGATGCGGAGCTTCCACCTCCTGTTGAATTAAAATCTGTAGAAACACCAATACACTCTGATGAACCAGAGTCCACATCAGACACAATTGAGATACCTGAGCCCCCATCAATTCCTACCGATGAATTTGAGAGCATTCCGATTGATGAAGAAGTCATTGAACCTAGTGAAGAACCTGAACCCATAACAGAACCACCCTCTCC
>JAEORO010000139.1 GCA_016840855.1 Candidatus Thorarchaeota archaeon
AGAAGGAGCCGATTCTAAGACTTCGTAATAATCGGGAAGAGGTTGTTTCTTTTCGAGTTGTAGTTATAAACGATGGGAACTGCCGTGCAAATCACAAAGTTGGTCAAAAGTTCGAATTTAGTTGGAGGTCACCAGAAGGTATTTGCACAGAGAGTCTTGTTGGGATGTATCCCATATTACACTCAATGCGTGTTTTTGGCGATATGCGAGAGTTAGGTAGTTCAGAACATAATGTGAGAGTGTATAATTGTCCATCTCGAGAAATCAAGTTCAGAATTGAGGCTCTATACAAATGTAACATATGCGGAAATAAGTTACAAGTCACCAAAGATGGAGTTGAATCTCTCCAACTCCGATGTACAAAACCAGAGTTTCCCTTGCGGGTGTGTGAATCCTGCTACTCAAATTACAAGGACTGGAAAATTGAATGGTAATTTCTCTAGGAGTGTGATTTTCTAATAGTGAAACTTCGGTGAATACTTGATTAATAGCGTATTCGAAACATTTTCATGCAGCACACCAAAAGAGACACACAATTTGGGAAAAGACTGATGAGGCGGGTTTCCTACTTGGAAAAATATGACTAATTCTTTTCTAGCTCGTTTTGACAAACGGTTGACCGATCGAAGGGAAAATAAGATTACATCCGTTGAGAGAGCTGTTTTGAAAATAGATGCAGGATGCACATTGCATCTTTGTGTCACTCATTCAGTTCCTTTTGGGCTCACATATGCGCTGACAAGAGCTTTTTGGGGGACTGTGCCAAGATTCGAACTCGTTACTTTAGGGGCAAGTGTGAATGTACAAGTGATGATGCGTGATCAGGGTTTTCTCAGGAAATTAATTACTGCATATGCTGGAAACGTGTATCCATCACCATCACCTGCATTGGTATTTCAAGAGAACTATCGTACGGGAAATGTTCCCGTTGAGAATTGGTCTTTGCTTACTCTTGTTCAACGACTCATGGCTGGAGCATTAAATCTGCCATTCCTGCCTACAAACAGCTTGGGACTCAGCGGGATGGAAACAGAAAATATTGGACCTTCGGTCGCTCGATTAATTGACCCGTTTGAGGAGAAAGAACAGATTGTACTCAGTGCACTGGTGCCAGATTATGCTTTAGTTCATGGATGGGCTGCTGATCCTAGTGGAAATGTGTTGGGAAGAGCACCACGTACTGAGAGTAATTTTGGTATGTTATCCGCACGCAAAGGTGTAATTGCTTCCGTGGATAGGATTGTCGATTATGAATATGTACAAAATCACCATGAAGACTTGTTAGTACCATCGTCAAGAACTATCGCTGTTGTACATATGCCCTATGGAGCACATCCGTCACCATGTAGAGGCTATATGCCAGAGTGGGGATATGCTGAAGACGAGCAATTCCTTCTCGAGTTTCGCAAGGCAAGCAGGGATATGGTAGATCTTGATGCTTGGGCAAAGAGGTGGGTACTTGATATTGATCATGAGAAATACTTAAGCAATCTTGGCGAGGTTCGATTGAAAGCCTTAGTTGAAGCAGCTTCACCAGATGCATGGAGGAGTGATTTTGAGAGAAGAAGGAAGGATATAGACTTCAATGCACCGCCACTCCCGACCGAGCAGATGATTATCGCAATGGCAAAAATGTGTGTGGAGAGAGTAATTGAGAAGGGCTACAAGACCATCTTGGCTGGGCAAGGCACATCCAATCTTGCTGCATGGGTAGCAGACTATCAGCTTGCAGACAAAGGAGTTGATGTTGATTTAATGGCGGAGATAGGTTTCTATGGGTATACACCTCTTCCTCCTCAACCACTGATTTTCAATTTCGCAAACATTGCCACATGTGGAGGTGTTGCATCATCTCTAGATATCTTAGGCATTCATGTCACTGGAGCTAGGAGCAAAGAATGCATCGGGATGTTAGGAGCTGCTATAATAGACAAATATGGAAATGTTGACTCCACGTGCGTTCCTGGAATGAAGCTTTGGCTAGTTGGGAGTGGAGGAGCAAATGATGTTCTCAGTGGAGCAGAAGAAGTCATTGTCTGCTGCCCGCAGGATGTTCAAAGACTATGGCCTCAAGTACCATATGTTACTGGTCCTGGGAAAAAAGTAAGTACATTAGTGACTACTCAAGGCATCTTTCGTAAATCATCTATTGGTGACTCCTTTCAACTGATGTCAGTGTTCACCCCACCAAATAATCCAGATATGGCAACAGATCTGATAATCGCTCAGGTTGTTGAGAACACTGGATGGGATGTCGAAACATTAGGTGAGGTGAGTCAGTTACCACTACCGGATCCTGAAGTGCTTCACTTGCTACGCGTCTTCGATCCAAGCAAGTATTATCTTCGGTAGCTCAAAATGAAATAGCCTGCTTAGAAATATCAATAGAGTAATTCCTTGAATATCCGACCCCAAGAAAGTCCGTACATCTTTCAACTCAGAAGATCAGAATCAACCCTTTTTCCACTATTTTTTCTTTGCTCTAATAAAGAACCAATATTTCTTCACTTCTATCTCTTCTATAGAGAAACCTGCTTCATTGAGATATTTCTTGTAAATATCCTCATCTTGATTTGTGATGCTTGTACCATATCCGGTATTGAACCTCTCTTTACCGGGGAGTGATATTGTTAGAACGATTAGGAATCCTTCTTTGATAGTTTTGATTTTTGAATCCCAAATCCAAAACTCTCCCCCAGTTGGTAATACTCTATGAACTTCTTTGAAGACATTTTGCTTATCCTCATGGCTCATGTACATTCCGCTGAAGAAAGAAGTTGCATTATCGAACTCTTCATTTTCAAATGGTAAATCTAAGGCATCAGCGACCATCCAATTTGCGTCAGGAGCTTTGTCAATAGCTTCATCAATCTCTGATTGTCGTTTATCAATTGCTGTTATTCGTTCACCCCCAAATTGAGCTATGACTCCTTCTCCTCCCGCACCGATATCAATAATTGAACCAGAGGGTATTTCATTAATTATTATCTCTTGAAAAGGAGTAACTTGGATTTTATATGAGTCCACTCCGGGAATTTCTGGAGTCTCTTCAGTAAGACTATCAGTGTTTTCATCTGTATTCATTTTGTTTCACCTTAAGTTCTGAGTATTCTTGACTGGTCACTTATTTTGAGAATTGTGGACACAATGTGACCATATTCACTATTTTGCTGATAGTTTCCTGAACAGATTGAAGCTAGGTACCTCTTTGCAGACGATAGGATTGAAACACTTTACACCGTTGAGCAATAAAGTCATTGGACTAATCTAGAAGATTGCAGAAACATATCAAGTTCGATTGTTGCCTTGGAGAAAAGAGATTATATGTAACTAGATTTGGACACATTGTGTGGTAATATTGGCAAGAGCTGTCTGGCCCTCGTTTTTATACGACTTTTTGGATTTAATCCAGTCAAGCACGCTCGAAAAGAAGATTTTAGACTGTGGTGCAGGAGGGCCACGTCCGCCGCTCTCATTATTTTCTGAGTATGGATTTGAAGCATATGGGATAGACATCTCTCTTGAACAGATAAGGAGAGCAAAGCTTTACAGTAAAAGAAATGGTATTGTCCTTCATCTTAGAGAGGGTGATATGCGGAATCTACCTTTCAGGGACGAGTCTTTCAGCTTTGTATATACTCAAAACTCATTGTGTCATCTGACCAAGGAGGATGCAAAAGCTTCAATTCACGAAATGGAAAGAGTGCT
>JAEORO010000140.1 GCA_016840855.1 Candidatus Thorarchaeota archaeon
TGCAAGTATAGATAACTGATTCATGAGTAGGTTTTCCATTTTCTGCGTTCATCTAAATATCTCCGTTATGACTATCGAACATCTGCTATATTTGAATATTTGCTTTTATCGATTGTTGTTGTCTAAACCATTCGAGATCAGTAAAATCCCTATGGAAATTGTGTTTTTCAGTATGTAAACAAGAATAGCATCTATTTGGAACTGATAGAATTGGGGGTGGAATACACATATAGACGAATCCGCCACCAACTCCCGGGGTGTGCATTGTGTATCTATTTCTGGCTAGCTACATGCTTGTAGACCTTTCCAGGCATGAGGATATCCACCAGCCCGTAATAACCTCCGTCAAGAATACGAACTGATTCATAAATATTTCAATGATAAAATGGTTTCCATTCATTTTATCTATGGTTTTTTCTATCGAGAGGCTAGATCACTATATTGAGTGATATTTAGGTAAAGCACATCCAGCCTAGAAAGATTGTTTCATAGTCGTCTTCCAAGCGAGCGGCGGTGCACGATGATAACAATCCTAGCAAGTATGACTGTGAGGCATATGATAATAATAAAATCAACGACAGGATCAATAAACCACTCTCCAATTATTAACCCATTGAGGAGGTCGACGAGATAAGTCAGAGGTGAGAAGAGTGCCAGAAAGACGAATGGCTGCGGCATGCTTTGAAGTGAAACAAATATACCACTAATAAAGAGCAAGGGAAATTTCACCAGACTTGTTAACATCATTATGGTTGATGGTTGGTCAGCGGGGGGTGATGAAAGCAAGAGACCGAAGAGGGAGAAGAAGAAACATCCTAAGATGGTTGTACCCACAATACCGACTGCTGCGAATAGACTTGGTGGTACAAATAGGAATAGTAGGATGAGGGGGATTGAACTTGTGAGTATCGCAAAAGAAAAGGATGCAAGTGCATCACCCAAAAGTATCGCCCAGAATGGGATTGGGAGAGTGAGCAGACGTTCCAATGTGTGAGCTCCTGTTTCAATAGGCATGATGACAGGTGAAACTGCAGTGGCTGAGAAGAACACAACCATGGCCAGTAACCCTGGCATCAATAGGATTGGATCCATAGCTCGACCTACGACAAATGCAAGAAAGAAGAAGGATGGAAACAGCAAACCAAAGATCACTGTGGGTCCACGAGTATAATAGATTCTTATGTTCTTGATCATGACTGCAGCAATTTGCCTTACACGAGTAGATAGTTCACTCGACTCTTCCATTTGCTTACTCACCCTCCTTTGTCAGATCTAAGAAAACATCCTCTAGCGATGCGGATTCAGTTTGTGCATGAAGAATGCGTAGTTTGTTCTTTCTTGCATGATTCACCAGCTGAATGAGAACTTCACCGGGGTCTGATGCATAGCACCTGACTCTCGATCCTGTTGAAGTCACTTCCTTTACTCCAGAGATTGAGCGAATTTCATCTATATCTGGTGAACTTGAGAACTCAATGACAACGCTTTGACGCTCTTGGAAAGCACTTCGGAGATTCCCGGGTGTGTCGACAGCAGCAATTCGACCATGATTCATGATAGCGACACGGTCACAGAGCTCTTCAGCCTCTTTCATGTTGTGAGTCGTAAGCAGAATGGTCCTCTGAGAGGCCGCCAAACCCGATATAACACCGCGAATCTGAAGTGCGCTCTTTGGGTCAAGTCCAGATGTGGGCTCATCTAAAAACAAGATTCGTCCCTGACTCATGAGCGTCATGGCAAGACTGAGCCTTTGTTTCATCCCTTTTGAATAGGTCTTCGCTATCTGATTCCTCTGCTCATACAATGACATCTCTCTCAAGAGATTCTCAGATCGTTCTCGCATCACTTTATTTCCTAGACCGTAGAGTTTCCCATAAAGATGCAGATTCTGAATTCCTGTTAGGTCCCCGTATACATTCGCAGTTTCAGGCAGAACTCCAATCTTTTCTCTGATTACAACTGCGTCCCTTGGCATAGATTGATTGAGGATACTGATTTCACCCGACATTGGAGAGATAACACCAGTGAGCATTCGTATTGTGGTTGTCTTACCAGCACCATTAGGTCCAAGGATCCCAAAGACCTCACCCCCCTGTACCTCAAAGGAGATATTGTCCACTGCTGATAAGTCGCCAAATTTTTTTGTCAGGTGGCTCACGACTATAACTTGATTGACCATTTTTTTTTCATCTTCAAGTAGGTAAGCAGACATATCAGGATATATTGAATAATTTAAATTATTCGATTCTATATAGGAGCCTGAAAATAACTTCCGTAGGTAATAGATTGTTTCCACAGAAAGTTTAATCGCTTTTACTTAAGGTGAATCTAAGGAAAAAAGTATCAGTTTGTTATCCAGAAACACCTGAAGTCAGCAGACGTACAATTATTGATATGTATGACTCAGGTGCTAAAACAGTAGATTCACAGAGTTTGATTAGTGTTAGAACACCGTTGAGAACTGTGTGTGTTATTTTATTGAGATGCTTTGATGCCTTGTTGCTCAATCTCTTTGAGAATAGCTTCCTCTATTTTGGCTGTAGTAGGATTGCTTCCAAGGGATTTCGTACCAACAACTACACCGCGATAACCAACACCATACCGCTTGGCAGCTTTACTCTCAGCTGAATCCTCTCTGTATGCCACAACATCTCTATACTTACTTACAGCTTCATAGACTCGTCCTAAGAATCCAGTCTGACTGCATCCACATACTCCCACCGGCATAAACACTATTACCTGAATCTTATCAGACACATAAATCACTTCCATTCTTCTCTTAAACGGTCAACATGTGATGCTATGTCTTGGGCAATTTTCTCTACAAGATTGCTGCTTTTATTGACCTTCCACCTTTCATCCATGACTGTGCAGCTATCCCTTGTATATTTCTCCACGTCCACTTTCACAGCTGGTTCACTGCTATACCTTGTAGTCCCTTTCGCCGCGCAGAGTTTACTGCACCCATCAATTGTTATTGTAGGGAAGTGTTTCGCAAAGTCTCTTTCTGCCTCATCTCCAGCTAAGAAGAGGGGAAGGCAAATAGTCACTGTTTCGGTTGGTCTGAGGTGGTGGAGTACTTCAAGTGTTGCAGCACGTGAGATATTTCCCCCAGAACAAGCTTCGCCACTGCATGATATCAATCCAACTTTGGGTTTGAACGCCATTATTCGACACCTCCGTGATCTAAAATTATTCTGGCAATATCTTCTGCTAGAAGATTGCCCCCATCACCTATGTCAAGTATTGTTTCTGGTTTGTGTTCCCTGTTCTTTGCGAGGACCTTTGCTGTCAATAACTCCATCACAGGGTTTCCTCCCGCATGTTTCACAAGCACTGATGCACATTTCTTCGGACAACCATCAATGGTATAGACATCAGATTCCAACACGATCTGCTTGGCCTCCTCATCGTCTGCCATCAACAGCGGAAGACAGATTGTCGTGAACTTGTCTGGATGCTCGCTGTCTGTCAATAGATAGGTCGCCTCTCTTGCTACTGTGCCAAATGTTTTTCCAATTCCACTACACGGAATTACTACTTTCTTCATCTTCTATTCCACCTTTTTTCCAATCTCTTCCTTCGCTTTTGTTAATGCGTACGTCATATAGTCGGATGCATCCCGGAGCAATTCCAGTTCATCAATATCATCTGGTTTTATGAGGTATAGCCAACCCTTGTCGTATGGACCCTCATTGATAAACTCGGGGCTGTCCTCAAGTAACACATTGGATTCTACAATCGTTCCTGACACAGGAATTATAATTTCAACCAGAATTTTTATTGACTCCATTACGCCCGCATCCTCAAACATATCTACATGAGTTTCAGGCTCAGCAAGCTCCACAAAATGTATATCAGATGTCATCTGCTGCAGGAAGTCTGAAGCACCTATCCGAACATGTTCGCCTTCGATCCTCACCCAAAAGTCATTATCTGAGTACTTCAGACCCTTAGCCACCTTGAGGGTGAATTTGTCGAATTTTTCCTCAATGTACTCGATTTCACGTGAGGGCTCTACAGTAGCTGTAGATGAGGCTTTAGGAGTGCTCTTGTCCAGTTCTTTTGCGATAGCATCAACCGTGAGCCGGACTTTATTTTCGAAGCCCTCAACTGAGCCTGCAATCTCAGGAATGGAAAGAGTCGTAGCATCATCCCGTCCACGTGCTTGCACAAGTTTTGCGGCACAATCTGTTCCACAACCATCCAAACAAAACACATCCGAAGTTCGAAAATCGCGCATCTCGCCTGGACGTTCCGTGAAGAGTGCACCCATGCTTCCTATAACCACATCGTCACGATTCTTTGCGAGCCATTCTGCAGCAGCTCGGGTCACTTCACCACCAGGTCGATCATAACCTGCACAGGGGAGAATGTACTTGCGCACCACTGAATATCCCCTCACTTAGCTCGTTCAGCCTTAATGATCTTAAGAATGTCGCCCTTCGCAGGAAAAGAGATAGCATCCTTTGGACACATTTTACTACAGGCTTGGCAGAAAACGACGCAATTATACTTGTTTTCTACCTCGATTCCAAAAGGATTTTCGAGTGGTCTGTAGACCCTATGAGGACAAAATTTTAGACAATCATACTCACCGTTGCATCCATCACATTTATCCAAGTCTATAGTAGGCCACCAAGGTATTTTTTCTCGATCAACACCCATGAAGGTCGTACCAGAACCAGATTCACTCGACGTCGTATCCATGTTTCTTCATCTCCTCAGTAACTTTCTCAACAGCCTCATCAGTGGTCAAATCACGTACATCAATAGGTACGAGGTCTTCTTTGACATCCAGACCTTTCTTCTCAAATGCATCTCGAAAGAGCTTGTATTGCATCGCTGGTGCACAACCACCAATGAAGACCTTCTGGCCTTTACGGAGGATATCTTCGAGATACCGGTCGCCATCAACCTCACAAAGTTGAGGATGGATTATACCATGTTTTACTGGAAGAATCATTCTTACTGTATTGATAAAGTCCCAGACGTCCATCTTCTCGAAACCGGGACATTTTCCTGTGCATACACACATGATAAAGGCAGGTTGTTCTGAACTCATCGCAATCACCGTTGTTTGATGGTAGAAATATCGATATATTTCGATATATCAGTTTTCCTATGCTGACATGTTAGCCAAGGTCTTTTTTCACATAGGATTGCCTTTCCAGAACCTCCGCTTATTGAGAGCTTTGGATAGATATACCAAGCCTAGCATGATTGGAACCTCCCAGAAAAGCCCCATTGTGGTACCCAAAGCAGCAATTGATCCTACACCATAGATTGATACAGCTGTAGCTATAGCTATTTCAAAATGGCTTGAAGATCCAATTATCACTGTGATAACACCTTCTCGGTATGCAAGGCCTGCAATCCTAGTGATAAGAAGATTATAACCTACAACGACTGCAAACCCAAGCAACAGAGGTATCGAGACCAGTACGAGTAGGTCTGGATTGGCTAACATTACAGCTCCGTTCAGGGAGAATAAAACAACCAGAGTGCTTAGGAGTGCAATTAGTGCAATCTTACCAACAGCAGGCCTATATCTGTCTTCAAACCAGTCGAGTCCCCTGGTATTAATCAGGTATCTCCTACTCACCAACCCAAGAACCAGAGGTATTCCAATAAACAAAAGAACCGAAACAAAAAGAAGCCATCGATCGATTTGGATGGCTGCGATTCCTGTAAGAAGAGCCACTATGGGGGCATAGAGGAAGATGATTGTCGCTGTGTTAAGACTAGTGTTAATGATATTCTGCTCCTGGTTTCCATCGGCTAGATAACCCCAGACCAAAACCATCGCAGTACAAGGACTTGAAGAGAGGAGAATGATTGCTACAATAAGTTGTGAATTGCCTCCAAGGAAGAGATTGGCAAGCAAAAATCCTACGATTGGTGCGACAATCCAGTTTGAGAAGAGAGTAAGAATGATTGGCTTTGGTGCCCGTCCCAACTTACGAAGTTCAGAGGTCTGTATGTTGAGCATTGCTGGATACATCATAAAGAAGAGAAAGACACCAATGGGTATTGAAATTCCTCCAAACTGTAATGAGGCAATTGCTTCACCAATGTAAGGAATGAATTGAGACAATAGAATTCCAATAAGCATACAAATAGCAACCCATAGAGGTAGATATTTCTCAAAGTTACCGAGAGCTTTACCCTCCGCAATTGGACTTTCACTCATAGTATAAGGTCACCACTCAAACTAGTAGGTTACAATTTGAAACAACGAATATTCTCGATATTTAAGTTCTTCTATAGGTGTTTCAGTTTCGTAATGGTCAATTACAATCATCTCTTCAAACCCAGAAATTCTGCAAGATCTGATCGGTCTTCTCTGATATTTGTTAAGTCGATTGGCTGAATCAACTTGACCAAGTTACTTCGTTTATCTGCATTCTCTCTCAACTTCATAGGATTGCAGTCATCTATCTCTCTTTCTCCGTTCATAAGTAGTGTAGCAAAAGCAAAACATCCAGACTCAGAACACTCGCCGCAGTCTGTTTGGGGTAATAGTTTGTGTATCTGGAGGGCATTGATATTCTCCTTTTTCTCTACAGTTTCTGAATCAGCAGGACCAGTGTTTTCCAAGTAGGTATATGCCTTCGAGAAAGTATTAGACAGCTCTCTCAGTCTATCAATTGCTTCCTGTTCGTTCTTCAAGAAAGTCATTGCTACTCTACCACTGCCAAAAACTGTTGTGGACTGTCCAGCTCTCTTCGTTGTCACACAGTGAAGATTCCTTGAGTAGTTTGCATTTCGAAAATACAGAAACAGGATCTCTAGTATAGGTGCCAAATCAGTTTCAAACTGAGCGATTATTCTGACCCTCATATTATCAGCAAGACATGGTTTCACCTCAGACAAGGAAAATGTGAATTCATCAACGATATGCTTTGCCATGATTTGATTCATTCCTCTATCGAGTCACCGATAGTATTATTGTTTTAATGATATATTTATATAATTCGATGATTTGGTTCTAATTCTGTAATCAGGTGAGGTAGCAAACATGATTGTGAAAATTCTAGGGTCAGGTTGCTCAAAGTGCCAAACACTGGAAAAGATTGTCAGAGAACTAGTGGAAGAATTAGAATTAAATGCAGAGATTGTAAAAATCACGGATATTGATGAAATAATTGAATGTGGTGTCATGTTGACACCGGGGTTAATCATCGATGATGGAATTGTTGTATCTGGACGGCTTCCAAGTAGAGATGAAGTAGAATCTCTCTTGAAATCTGCAATTACGTGAGTGATGTTCTCACGAATAGATTTGTATTGCTAAGGCAATCAATCAAACTATATCAGAAAGATTCCAAAAGATGGCAGTATCAAAATGCTTCCAAGTATGACAAGCAATAATCCGATAAGTATCTGAACTTTCCTTGCTGATTCCGCTAATGTAGTTGTCAGTTTCTTCTTCATCTCATCTGAGAAAATAGCAACTGCGAAGTATGGTATTGTAACACCTAGAGCAAGTGAAAGAAAGGTGAATAATAAAACTACACTGTTGCTTTGTGTACTTATGTATAGAAGAAATCCAATGACTGCAGATCCTGAGCAAGGTGCTGCTAGTAGGGAATAACCCAAACCAATTACATAGACACTAATCAAACCTCTTGGAGCGTCTGGTTGTGACTTTAAGTTAATTGTTGTTAGATGTAGAGCATTTTGAAGTGTTTCAGACATTGTCACCAAACCAAAGAAAACTATGATGGATCCAAGTAAAGCTTGAATCTGAATCTGGTTTTGTATAAGGAAGAGGCCTATGAATACCGAAATTACACTATAAATAGCAAGTGAACTTAGAATACCAAGAACGAGAACACCTGTGATTATCATACTCTTCTTCTTACTATCAGCAGATTGAAGAGATCTGATTAGAAACATAGGCAAAAGTGGAAATAAGCATGGAGAGATAGCGGCATAGAAACCAAGGGAAAATGCAAAACCTATGTTCATCAATATCAGAAAGATTGACTGCAATTTATGTCACCATTCTAAATCAACTGCGCGATTGTTAACCCTATTGCCTCATTTGTCCAAGTTCCTACGTGCATCCACCTGATGAGTCCTTCAGGATCTATAATGATAAGAGTAGGGACACTGTATGCATTGAAATAACTACCAAACACTCCATCAGAATCAAGACCTACATCCCAAGGAATACTATTGTCAGACTTGAAGCTAGCCAATCGATCTACTGTGTCACTCAATACGAGACTTAGCGATAGGATTCTTACAATACCTTCATAGTCACTATGTAAATCTTTCAAATAGGTGGTCTGTGTCTGACAAGGGATACA
>JAEORO010000141.1 GCA_016840855.1 Candidatus Thorarchaeota archaeon
ACTGAAACAAACCTTGGAATAGGTAGGGTGACTTCATCGAAAACGAACTGGCAAGCACTCCCTCCAATGCAGGATGTCCTCAGGAAGTACATGAAGACCCACCCTGAAACTCAGGATGCAAAGATTGAGGCAGTGAATGGTGGTGTTGTTCCATGTGCAGGGATAATTCCGAGGTTCACTGATGCAGGAGTTGCGCTTGTTGGAAACTCAGCCGGACAAGTATCATCAATTGTCGGCGGAGGAGTTACAACTTGCCTCCATGCAGGTCAAGTTCTTGCAAAACATGCGAAAAGAATGGCGGATGCTGGAGATTTCTCAAAGAACAGCGTATATCAGTATGAAAAGGAGTATAGAAAGACAAAACTGGCCTCTAACATCACTAACACGGGTAAAGGAATGTGGGCAGTATCAAAGTATTCAATGTTCAACGACCCGATCGTTGCAGCAGAGGTCGTGTTGGGCCAACTTGATGCCAAGACACTGAACGAACTGATACAGGGACATGCAAGCGTTGGCACTTTGATGACTCTTATGACAGACTTCCTCCCAATGGTAGCGAGAATTGGAGTCGGATACCTTCGAGCTATCGCTGTGAGCGGTCTTTAAAAAAAGTGAGAGAGAATCACGGAGTCGAAGCAGGGGACACCCCCCCGCGCCGCCCTGCTTCGTGGCCGATGGGACCCACCGGCATGCCCTGTACCATGCCCGTTGTGGATTACCGTGAAGCATCCACCCGGAGTTAGCAGCGGACAGCTGCTTAGTAGACACGTGGCGATGCGTATTTATATATCGTGTGGTTGTATACAGTCATAAAGTTAGCAAAGCATGAATTTTTGAAATCTGCTCATGGATGGGTAAAGAGGTACACCTGATGTCGCTTGATAATCGAATTTCGAAGGCCCTTGAACTTTGTGGATTTATATCTGAAGATAGACAGAAGTCACGATCAATGAGTCTCCTGAGCATAATTCTCAAGCTACAAAAAGACCCACCAATTCCATTGACATTTTCAGAGATTTATAATCGATTTCAAAAAGAAGACTCGGATAACAAACTCACAAAGGCATGGATTCATAGAGTACTCAGGTCATTGTTAGATGCCCAGCTGGTACGTGTAGAGAACCCCTCTGCTCACCGTAAGAGGTACATAGCAGATGTCAACACGGTGATGGCAGGACTTGAACAATTGAAGAGTCAACGAATACATGAACTTGAAACTCAAAAAAATGGGATTGATAGAACGATCGCGGAGGTTGCAAGTCTTGATTGTGGTGATATTGCACAGGCGTTCATCAAAAACCTAACCGGAACACGACAAAAAATTAGTTCGAGGATTGTCAGGGGGGTTGATGAGCTTCATAGGGTTCTTAAATTCAATATGCTGGATGTCGCAAAGAAAGGAGACATTATTCGAGCAACAGCTCTCTGGCTCGGCCCATTTGTTGAAGGAGCTGTAAATCGAACTATGAGATTCATAGAAGTCGCTCAAAGGGGTGTTGATGTCAGATACATGCTATCAACACAGGTATTCCAAATTGAAGAGTTAGCCCCTCATGTTACAATCAATATGGACCAAGCGAGGGAAGTCATACACCATCTTCATATGCTCAGAAAGAGTGGCGTAAAGTTTGATATTCGTATCTATGAAGGGCCAAAAACATACAATCAAGTGAGCATCAATAATGACAACATGGCGTTGATAATTGCTGAGGACCCAGTCACTGCCACATGGATCACTCGAGATTTCAATCCAGACTTAATTGACAATGCAGTGAAAGCTTTTGACAGAGACTGGAGAAAAGCAAAATCGTTTTTGGAGATGACTCCGAAGGACTTGCAAATGTTTGGAGTAGAACCCGGAGGACTAATTAGTAAGCTTACCAGCCGAGATAATAAAGAATAATCAAATCAAATGGGGTATGGAGGGTGGAAACTGAACTAAGACACGAAGAAGTGCTTGAAATCATTGGAATGGATAGCACAAAAAAAGACATGGTTATTCTTGGAGCGATTCTAAAAGCTCAGAGGGAACCGACAGAGTTCATCGACTTCGAAACTCTTCGTAAGCAATTGGCAAAAGATGAAGGAACAAGAAAAGGGAAAGATTCCTTGGTCTATAGAAGCCTCTCATGGCTTGAAAAAGAGGGATTTGTGAAGATTGATGACAGTGGTCACAAGCATGGGTACAACTCAAGTGTCACAAATATTGAGAGAGCCTTAGAGAAAATCATCAATGATAAGATAGCAGATATGAAGCAAGAGTTGAAACATATTGATTCCGAAGTGACAGAACTATCAGATATTAAGCCTGAGGCTCTGGCATCACATTTGATTGATTCGGCTATAGGGAAAAGTAAAATTGAGAAGCCTCTCTTTGCACAGGGTTTTGAGAACATCTTAAAGCTGCTTGATGACAAGGTGTACAAGGGCCTCAAGAGAGGAGATGTGATAAGGATTACACTTGAGTGGTTGTCTCAAGGAGATTTTTCTAATTCAATAAGAGTGATGAATGCTGAAAAGCTCGCCAAGATTGGTGTTGAATTCAGAGCTCTTGATCATGATAGGAGCGAGAGAAAAATACGTGAAAAAATGAAACCATCTATTATAAACTGGCAAAAAGAATACAATACGATTGGTTATAGTATCCTCCCCCGAAAAGATGCAACATATCAATTCGTGGCACGAAACAACGAAGGATTAGTACTTGTGGTATCTGAGAGCCCTCTATCTGCAACGTGGCTACCAAGAGAAGTAAATCCGGATTTAGTTGATAATGCGATTGATAGTTTCGACGATGATTATGTGATGGGAAAAAGTATTCTGGATTTTGAGGGATGAATAAGGTGCCAAGTAGAAAACGCGCAAGCAGTTTCGAAAAACTCGGAGTAGACATTACATCAAGTGAAATGCAGGTATTCAGAGCAGTCCTAATTGCTGCCGGAGGTATTAACAAACCAGCAAGCTACAATGAGATAGCTACAAGTCTTGAATCAATTGCTGGTAAGAAGTATACCAAAGCCTACATCTATAGACGACTAAACAGTCTAGAAGAAGATGGGTTCATAATTGTTGACACAATCCATACACCAAGAACATATACAGTCACAGAATCGAGTGTCATAAGAGCACTTGAAACAAAAAGGGAGAGAAAATTATTTGAAAGCCTTGCAAAGAGACATGATGTAACTACAAAACTCAATCAACTCAATTCAATCCAGAAACAAGAGCTTGCGATAATGTTACACAAACAACTGGTGGGGACTCAATCAATTGATAAATCTCAGGTGATTGAAGGAATCGAGAATGTTAGAAGCACTATCATTCGAGATTTTGCAGATGCTGCACAAAAGGGAGATCGAATTAGAATTCTGGGTCATGCAAGCACTCTAGCAGAGGGTCTTGGTCCAGGAGGTGTTACTGAGCTAAAAGTAATACAGGCGGGTTTCAGAGGGGTTAAAGTCCAAGGCCTCCTGACTCCCATTGGACAAGAAGATCTTGATTTGAATCTGATGGCTCGCCATTTGACTCCGATGGTTGAGGTCTTTAAACAAGCAACAAAGACTGGTAATATCCAATTGAAACTTACACATGCACCAATTAATACCTACAGAATAGTCTGTCTGAATGAGGACAAGATGCTCCTTTATCTTACACATGCAAAAGAATCGGATGTTGCAGCTGTAATCCATCGGGATTACAACCCTGGACTCATTGATGATGCTATTAAGACCTTTGACAATCTATGGGGATCTGGTTTAGATGTGCTAGATATGGTGAAGCAAGTGCTGAAGAAGAAGACAACTTAGGATTCAGAGATCCAATCTTTGCTCTTCGATAGAGTCACAAAAATATCATCACAAACCGCTTGGAAGTTTTCGTAGAGACCGTACTCACCACCTGCTGCATATGGGTGTCCGCCACCATTGAACATTTTCGCTGCAGCATTACATAGTACCCCATCAGAGCCTCTTCTAAATCCTAGCATACCTCCTTGACTAAGTGATAGTAAGAGGTCTGCAACCTTCAGCTCAGGATCGATAGAAACTAAGATTTCAGGATTAGATGCAAAAGTACCCATATCAGTGGATGTAAGACCACTTGGAATCTCCACTATCCGAACCAACTTCCCGTGAATTATTTGATCGCAATGTCCAGTTAGTGCTTTCCTCATCTTCTTCGTCTTCTCTTTTCGATAATGCTCAACGCGTTGGTTTAAGAGCACATCCTTGAATTTATGAGAGTCTTTATCCCAAACTCCACTCAGTCCTTCATCTGCTAATTTCGCGAGAACAGCATAAAGAGCATCAGTCACATCTTCCTTTTTGTCAATTGCTCCAAAACGGATGACGCTAACAGCATCAGTAAGAGCGTTGGCTGCTTCAATCTCGCGAAGATTGAAGTCTGTATCATGTGCAATCCGAGCAAGTTCAGTAGAAACCTCATCACGGGGCATGAGAACTTTATGTGTAATCTCTGCAGCGCAGAATTCATGATTGACTTTAAGAACCGGTTTGTTTCCAAGCGAGAGAATCATCTTGATTGATTTATCAGGCCATTGATGATGATCCAACCATACGACCCGAGAGTCTTGAGTAATTGCCCTTGTGAGCCCAGTCTGGACCATATCAATTATTGCATCATCCATTCCAAGGTCAGTTATGATGATCAAGGTATCTCTCTGCCTTGCAATGTAGGAGAAAACTTGCTCAAAAGAACCATAGTCTGTAAGAATTGCCTTGAAGTCGAGACCTTTTTCCTTCGCGTACCTCCATACAATGGCGGCTGAAGCTAGTCCATCCACATCCTTATCGTGCGAGATCGAAAGGAGTGAAGTGACCTTCTTCGTCGTATTATTGCTTTCTCGTTCTTCAGGCATATAGGCTCATTGACAGAGGAGTAAGATGGCTTATTTTATCTTACCGTAAGGTATTCAGCATACAAAAAAGAAGTCGAAAGTGTTTTGTGATGCCTCGTTGGTTCATAATCCGCGAGGGATAGAATGAGCAAGTCCAAGCGAAATACCATCATGAGTGGAAATGAAGCCATTGTAAGAGGCGCTTTAGAGGCGGGTGTTGGGTTTTGCGCATCATATCCTGGAACCCCCTCAACTGAGATTGCTACAGGTCTCTTTGATTTCGTTACTGAGTACGATATTCATGTTGAATGGTCCACAAACGAAAAGGTAGCAATGGAAGTAGCTGCCGCAGCAAGTTGGGTGGGAATTCCATCTCTGTGTTCGATGAAGTCCTTGGGTCTGAATGTTGCGTCGGATTTCCTCCTTAATCTGAATCTGACTGGATCAGGAAAGGGAGGACTAGTAGTTGTTGTTTGTGATGACCCTAAAGGACATAGTTCTAGCAATGAACAAGATTCAAGATTTTATGCAAAAGCTGCCAAAATTCCTCTCCTAGAGCCATCGACACACCAAGAGGCAAAAGATGTAACAATAAGCGCTTTCAGCCTCTCTAAGAGATTCGAGATTCCTGTACTCATCAGAAGTACAACAAGACTGTCACATTCTAGAGGTCTTGTAGAAATTGGAAAGGTTTCACCCAAAACGCGAAAGACACACGATTTGCAGGAACATCTTTACAATGTACCGTCGCCGCATCTCAGACATAAAGACCTTCTAAAGAAAATGGAAAAGATTGCAGAAGAGTTCGAGAAATCACCATATAATACTGAGAAGATCAGGAAAGACAGCAATCTGCTAGTGATTTCAAGTGGGATAAGTTCACTCTATGCAAAGGAAGCGATTCATATCATTGCATCTGACAACATAAGCCACTTGAATTTGGTTACTACTAATCCATTACCAAAGAACAAAATCGCTGAACATCTTTCGAGAGCAAATCAAGTTCTTTTCATCGAAGAAAATGACACATTCATTGAGGAGAGTATCAGGGCACTATCAACAGAACTACAGGAGATTCCAAAATTCTTCGGAAAGATGACAGGGCACATTCCAAGTTATGGAGAAATGAATACAGACCTTGTATTGACTGGACTCTTTACATTAACAGGAAGAGAAGAGAAGGAAAAAACTGAACATGAGCCGCGCTTGACAAATCTATTGGTCGAAAGACCTCTCACTTTCTGCACTGGATGCACTCATAGGAACTTCTACTGGGCTGTACGAACCGTGAAGAAGAGGTTGGGAGGGAATCTTGTTGTTGCTGGTGACATTGGGTGCTACTCTCTTGGAGTGTTCTATGATGAAGCAATGGACACAATGCATGCCATGGGTTCGGGCATTGGTGTTGGTAGTGGACTAGGCCAACTTCAGAGGTTTGGGTTTGATTCCAAGGTAATATCGGTTGCAGGTGATTCGACCTTTTTCCATGCATGTATTCCTGGACTCATAAATGCAAGGCACAAAAACGCAGATCTAACATTTGTGATTCTAGATAATGCTACTACAGCAATGACCGGCTATCAGGTTCATCCAGGTTCAAACATTCAGGATGAGAACCTAAGGAGAGTTCAGATAGAGAATCTAATCAAAGCTGTGGAGCCAGACTTCTTCGCTATTGGAGATGCAACAGACATCAATTCCATGATTAGCCTTTTGCACTCCACAGTACAGAAAAGGGGTCTGAAAGTCCTCCTGATGAATAGCATATGTAGACTTGAGGAAGTCAAGAGAAAACCCGGGATTGTTGGTGCAACTTTAGTCAAGATAGATCGTAGTCTATGCAAGGGAGAGAAATGCAAGATATGCGCAGCGGATTTTGGCTGTCCAGCCCTGGTCTGGGACCAGACAACGAACTATCCTGTTGTCTTGGACCACGTGTGTGTGAGATGTGGTGCATGCATTGATGTCTGTCCCCATAACGCTATTGTGGAGGGAGAGTAAAATGAGAGAACCCTACTCAATTTTAGTGGCGGGTGTTGGAGGGCAAGGAAACCTTGTCTGTGGAAGAATTATTGCAGAAGCTACAACAAAGCAGGGACTGCGACCTGTGGTAGGAGACACCTTTGGTGCCTCTCGGAGAGGCGGGAGCGTGTTGACACATATTAGGATCGGTACAGAGGACTGGGGCCCTCTGATACCAAAGGGAGAAGCAAACATCCTTCTGGGATTCGAACCAGTAGAAGCTCTCCGGGCTGCTCTACGTTTCGCAAGCGATAAAACAGTAGCCATCGTAAGCAACACACCTATACCCCCGTCGAATGTCACCTCAGGCAACTTGGTTTATCCTGAGGTAAGCGATATCAAGAGAGGGCTGGAATCTATTTGCGAGAAGGTGTATATGTTGGATGCAGAGCCTGTTCTGAAGAGTCTTGATTCCACAAGGGTCCTGAACTCGTACATGCTTGGCGCACTCTCAATACTGGAGGGTATGCCACTTGATTCTAGAAATTTGAAGCAAGCACTTGCAGAGGTTTTAGACTCGGACAGGGACATGACTGCGTTTAATGAGGGTGCTAAGGCTCTCCAAGACATGAGAATATGATGTTGTCCCCGCATTCCTTAAGTATCGGTTTGTCGCCGAAAAATCCCACGTGGAATTGGGAGTAATTGATTGCTTTGAAACGTAAGAAGAAACGAGAAACCCTAGACGACGTATCGATTGATTCACTCCTCGACGACTTACTAAATGATGAAGTCACGCCGGAAACAAGACCAGCGGATGACCCCTGGAGTGAGGAATATCTTGCTAAGCTTCACAAGAAGGAAGCAAGAAGGACTATTGAGAGATATCGGAAACCCGGACCAATCAGCACAGAAGAACCTAAGTCAAGGTCAGAACAAACGATTGTGTCAGAGAAGATACCTCCGGTGAGGAAGTGCCAGACCTGCTATTACAGTAACAAAGCCCGGAAAGTGGGAGGGTCCTGGTGGTGTCACTGTTCGAACCCTGGACGCTCTATAAAGAGTGAATTGCAGATGCGATCATGGGTGAAGAGCAGACTGAATCTGCCCTGTTGGAAACTGCCTGACTGAAGCTCACATTTTCGACTTCTTGTCTTCCTGATGCTTGCGCGCCTCGCGCCACATGACCTCTGCGAGCACTGTGAACATGTCAGCTACACCCTCACCAGTCTTCGCCGAGGACTCCATGTAGAGGAATCCTTGGTCCTCAGCCCAGCGCTTCGCCTCATCAGAGGGAACTGCTCGGTCGGGCAGGTCGGTCTTGTTACCCACACAGACCATTGGCACACGCATCCCTATAGACTCGTCTGCCTCTTGGACCCACTTCGACAGTTCTGTGAATGAACGACGTCGGGTGACATCAAACACCAAGATAATCCCCGCAGCTCCGGAGTAGTACATCTTACGCACTGCTTTGAAACGGGCTTGGCCTGCCACATCCCACGCCTGCAGCTTGATACCAGTAGCATACTCCTTATCGGGCGGTGAGATCTGCGTCAGTTTGACAGCGAACTGACTTCCAATCGTTGTCTTGTAGTCTCGCTCAAACACACCGGTCACGTACCGATTCACGAGCGTTGTCTTCCCGACGGCACCCTCTCCGATGACCATCGTCTTAAACAGGAACTGATAGGAGTCTGGGGCGGTTCCCGGTTGTGGAGGTTTAGGTTTCCTGCTTCGAATTTCAGCGACAAGTTGACTCTCAACATCGGACACTACAGCAGCTGTAACGGTCTCTTGCGGAGTCGGCTCAGCTGCAAGAGCCTCAATATCATCAATCTCAGCCATGGCTGCACTTGTTTCTTCGGCACCAAAGAGCTGGTCAAGGAGCTCTTCTGCTGCTTTCAAGGAATCAGCACTGTCTTGAGCCATTGTGGTATGCAGAATCTCTGAGGCCTTATCTCGCATCTCAGACCCTGCAAACCCTGTACCCACAACAGGACCGAATGGAGATGTCGCATCAGGTGGTTCATATGTTTCTGTAGGTTCCATAGTCACTGGTGCAATCGCAGCTGGAGCAGCCACCGCAGCGCCTTCTTCGACAAGGATAGCGGTCTCTGGAGTGGTGACCTGTCTGACCTGACCAGCCGCGTCTGTCCACATCAGTACAATAGGTCGAACAATTACGGTTCCCTCTTCCTTTGGAGTCATCTGAACCTCAACGCACTTGTTTTCTCCTGGAGCAAGGTCAAAACGCAGTTGTTGCGGATTCACATCCATGTGGTCTTTGGGGAACCAGTATATCTTGCCAGAAACACCATTGATAGGTTGGTCACTCACATTGTAGACAGTCACTTTTCCTCTGAGTTCTGCGCCAGTTTTAGTTTCGGGGCTCACTTCGAACTTAGGAATAATCTTGTAGAGACCCTCAAGCACCTTCAACGGACCATCGGAGACTCCGACCTGAACCTCTTTTCTACCGTCGCCTCCTGCATCTCCAACATTGATGGCAAGAATCTTCTTCCCAATGTCAACCGAGGCCAACTGTTTGAGGTCAGCCATGTGAAGGCTGTAAAAATTAATCTTGAAGTCAGAAGTGGCGACAACGATCTCATCTTGATGGTCAGCGTTGAGCTCTTCAATCCGGATTGAGAGTGCCTTCACATTCTCAAGCTTTGAGAACAAGTCCAATTTACTCTCTTCATTGCGGTATATACGAATAGAGCCATCATGTGTTACGACGCCAAGCTCCATCTTCCGGTCACCGAGTACATCACCTGCTGCCACAGAAATAACCGGGCTTGGCAGCTCGATGACTTCTATCTGATCTACTGAGTGATCTCGAACCTTAAACACTCGAAGGGTACGGTCTCGATTTCCTGTGACAATCTCTTCGATCTCATCACCAATAACGTCACAAGTTCCGATAGCGATGGGCATGTCCTCAAGTTTGTGATTCACAAACTGAGTGATTTTGTTAGCATTGTCCATCTGGAGAATTCTCAAGGTGGAGTCACTACCACCAACCATAATCTCGTTCTTCTCATCACCTGTCACGTCGGTGACATAGACCGCTGTGACAAAGCGATCGACTGGAAACTGAGCTAAAAGTTCGAGTTGTCCACTAGGTGCATAACGGTAGACTTGGACTGTCCCAGCCTCTCCTGGTTTCTCTCCAGGTCCTATAGCACGGCCAACTACGAGCTCCATTTGTCCATCGTTATTTGCATCAGCAATCTTGATGGAGAGAATACTACCTCCCACATCATGCTGAGCCAGAAATGCTATCTCACTCCTATTAGCATCATAAAGACGGAGGACTCCGTCACGTCCGCCTGTACATAATTCAGCGGTACCATTCCCCGTAACATCTCCAACTGCGATAGCGCTCGTACTCTCGTCGTCTTCTATTTGGAACAGAACTTTTGGTGAACCCAAGTCAGCAACCTTCCTGTTGATATTGGCATTTATGGTATTAACTGTATTTTCAGTTCTAAGTACAGCTAATGATTGAATCAGGGGCCTTTTTTTACTTTGTTGGGTCGGCCTCTACCTTGCATTTACGTGTCGACAGCATAGCATTTAACAGATTGATGGTTTCAAATCCCCTTGGTTCAAACAATGCCTAAGCTCTCAGTTCGAGATATCTCAAAATCATACCCAAATGATGACTCAGGAGAAGTAGAAGTTCTTGATGGCATCTCTTTTGATGTTCATGATGGTGATCTTCTATGCTTAGTTGGACCGAGCGGATGTGGAAAAACCACACTACTGAAAATCATTGCCGGACTCTTGGAACCTGATGTGGGCAGGGTATTCATAGATGATGAAGAAGTTCGAGCAGGACACAACAGAGTAGGATATATCTTTCAGCAAGAGTCGCTGTTCCCTTGGAGGACAGTCAGACAAAACATCCGGTTTGGACTTGAAATTGCGAACGTCGATAAAACAGAGATGAATGTAAGAGTTGATGAAATCATTGAGATTGTGGGGATGGAAGGTCTCGAAGACAACTATCCTCACGAGATTTCTGGAGGACAAGCGAGAAAGACAGAGATGGCTCGAAGTCTAGTAGTATCGCCAGATATTCTGGTCGCTGATGAGGCATTCTCCAATTTAGATGCACAGACACGGAATTACCTTCAGGAGGAATTCTTAAGGATACAGAAAAGAACAGGATCAACGATTGTCTTTGTTACTCATAATGTTGATGAAGCTGTCTTCATGGCTGACCACATTCTGATGATGAGTAATATTCCTGCAAAAATTCTGAAAGAGTACAAGATTGATATTCAAAAACCGAGGGTTAGGACATCACCAGAGTGTCTGGCATATCGTAGTGACATCCTTAGTCTTCTTAAAATTGAACAGGAGAAAGCAATGAGTCAGGCTAGACAGAAACAGTCTGCCTCCACTTGAGCAAACGTTTCTCGATGAAGAAGAAGAAGAATGTGATGAGGAATCCAATAAGGCCAATGAGAAGCATGCTTACTATCACAGCGCCTGTACGGCCAATCTGTTGCATGATAAGAACAAGGTAGCCAAGACCAAGACCGCCCCCAATCATCTCTGCCGCAACAAGACACATCCAGCCAATCCCGAAGCCAATCCTAAGACCAGCGAATATTTCAGGCCCAGCAGAAGGCACGACAACCTTGGATAAGATTTGGAGCTCACTTGCACCAAAAGTCTTTGCTGAGTCTATGTGAACAGGTTCTGTTCTCTTCACACCAGTTGTTGTATTAGTGAGAATGGGGAAGAACGCACCAACCCAGATGATGAACACCTGTGCTCCTAGCATGTTTCTGTAGAACATTAGGATGGCTAGGGGAATCCAAGCAATAGGAGGAATTGGTCGCATGGCTTCAACAACAGGACCAAGAACCGAGTCGATAAGGCGATATCGTCCGATAGCAATACCAAGAGGGATTGCTGTTGCCATAGCAAAAGCGAAACCAATTACGACTCGTGTAAGACTCATTCTCACATGGTCAATTAGGAAGTAGCCTTCACTGTCACCTACAGTGACTAGTTGGATAAATGCAGTAAAAACCTCCTCTAATGACGACCTAGAAATTGTGGAAATGAGATGCCACAGGAGAATAATTAGTAAAACAGGAAGAACAATCCTAAGAAAAATGGTCCTAGATATATGATTCAAAGACTTCTGCTCATCTGGAATTTTCCCGGGCGATTCACTCGAATTTTCTATCGTAGACATTCTTCTCAAATAGGTTTGATTTTGTCTTACTTTTCTGTCTGTCGTTTTCTAACAACAAAGAAGAGGATCCTCAATGTATGTTGAATTAATGAAACCATCAAGGAATTGTGAAATACTAGACGGTACATTAATGATCAAATCTTGTGAGATGAGGAAATTCAAGTACATCTCGATGCCAGTGACGTTTACATTATAATCGAAAATTACCCGATTGAAGGCTGTTGTGACAGGTGTTTCATCCATTTCAAGCCAGTCAATGGCAATCGCGATAGCTTCAGTTGGATGTGTAACAATCCAATCAGATGCCTCTTGGTGAATCTGTACAACTTCTTCAACAATGTCAGGATGATTTGAAATGAATGTATTTTCAGCTGCAACAACACAACAAGGATGTCTGGGCCAAATATCGCCAGATAATACCAATGGCACTGCTTTATTCTGATATTCAGCCAATGCATTGAAAGGTTCCCATGCAATGAACGCTGGGTCCTCTGGTGTTAGGGAATCGGCCATGGTGGAAATTGATGTTGTTGACCGAGGGATTATGTCATCGTAGCTCAAACCAGACTGATTGAGAGCTAATCGAAGAAGGAAATTTTGAACAGTAGATGGTCCAGGTTGATACACCCCTTTACCGAAGAGGTCCGAAATGCTTGTCACATGGCCAGCATCAAATTCTGACTTTAAAACCATGATTGCTGAACCTTCCAAGTTTGCTGCTGCTAATATTGTAATCATGATGTCTTGGTTCAGACGTTTAGTAAGAGCTGGAGCTACCCCCAAATACCCCATATCGATTTGACCACCAGCGAATCCATCCATCTCTTGAGCCCCATTTCCATATTGTACTAATTCAACAACAATCCCTTCTCTTTCAAAATATCCATTTTCAAGAGCCACTCTGAGCGCAAGCTGGTGAATGTCTTTTGAGAGATAACCAATTCTAACATCAGGTGCAGGGGCGGGATTCCAGAACGCTACTAATGCAATAGACCCTAGTATAATCATAGTGATGCCAATTGCAGCAACATGATTTCGTTCCATAGCTGGATTACCTCAATTAACCATCTTTTGAAGCGTATTTTAGGGTTGAGTTTTAGGATTCTCATTCCATCAAATTGATTAGTTCGGAGTTGTATTCCGATGACATGTCACTCCGAGACCGTATCCCTAACCAACTAAAGATAGGGAACGAAGTGATTGCGATAACAATAGAAGATGACATAGCGGTTTATCCAACAAGTGACTACATCCTCCTTGAGATATCGCATAATGCCGGGAAAGTTAACATACCCAAAGTCGCAAACACACTTCGAGGTCTAGTTAAGGATGAAAAACAGCTAGTAGCAATTCGTGGTTTTGGGTTCAAGGGAATCGGACTTGCTGTTCGGGTTGCACATGAATTAAAGGTTCGAGAAAGTAAGTTTGAGTATCAGATGACTTTTGACACATTTGATGCTACTGATCCAAAAACTGAACGACCAGTGACCAGTGTTCAAATCATAATCATGCCTCCTGAATGAGTATGCGTGGAAGTGGAACATGATGGATGAAGACAAAAAGAGTCCATCAATACTAAACGTGAAGCTATCCAAGATTCGTTTCCCTGAGATTTGTCCCGTCTGTTTAGAAGAGCCTGAAGATCTTGTTTTTGTGACAATCACAGAGAAACTGCATGATGATTATCTATCGAGTTCTTGGATGAAACAGGAGGACAAACTGTCAGTTGCACTCAATGCTGCAAAAGGTGCTGCAACTTTCGCAATCCCCACCTGCATGAAACATGGTAGTAAGAGCGTACGTTCATTAAAAACAAAATTAATTGCAGCAATTGGTTTTTTTATCTTATTTTACCCAATTTTGTTCTTCCTTCTCCAAATCAACATCGCTTTGAACTATTCTCGCCCCTTGTTACCACCACTGCTAGGTTTCCTAGCTGTGTCAATGCTACTCATTCTAATGCTGTTTTATGGTTTGATTCCAAGAGCCTTAGAAAGAGCTGTTCGTTTTCAACATGTAAGCCGAACAAGGGACTCAGTTTTACTATCATTCTCTAACTCAGAGTATCAAAAGCGTTTTGTAGAGCTCAATGAAATGAATGTAGATATTCAATATGATGCAAAATCCAAGTCTTAGGATTAGTGCATTGGTAACCTTCAAGTGGGGTCATTACTACGCAAAGAATAGGTTATTGGAGGAATTTGACCTGAGAAGGAAGCCTGCTATAGTGGTTTCAATAATGCTGTTAGTCTTACTTTTATCAACAGCGGCAAGTATTTTATTTCCATCAAATCAATCCAGTTTCAATTTCATTAAAGTGGATCCCAAAGGAGAATTCACGAATGCACAGTACCAAGACCGTGACCCTTTCATTATTTCGAGTAACTTGGACTTTGTCGCATTGGGTGCATCCGGAGTAGGAACGCCCTCAGACCCTTACACATTTGAGAATCTGCAAATCGCAGACCCCGAAAGTTGCATTCTTATTCGGAACACAACTGCCTACTTTGTAATCTTGAATTGTTACTTGGAATCAGGTAATACAGATTCTACGATTATATTTGAGAATGTAGAAAATGGCCGAGTGGAACAGTGCAAGATTGTTGGTGGCTCAAGTGGAATCGAACTCTCTAACACACAGGATTGTATCATTGAAGAGAACATTATCTTCGATGGCTGGATGGGAATTTTTCTTCACTATACTTCCACATGTACAGTCATCAATAATAGAATCCACGATAATGACAAAGGCATAGTCTTCACTCAGTCAGACTATTGCGTAATACTCAACAACACAATCTATTCAAACCAACGACATGGGATTGAAATTGCCTTTGACTCGTATAACAACTCTGTCTATGGGAACTCAATTGGTTGGAACGATGCCGGGGGATTTGAAGATGAAAATGCATTTGATAGTGGCGAGAATAATACCTTTGATGATGGAGTAGATATTGGTAACTTGTGGTCTGATTACAACGGGTCGGAGATCTATGTTGTTCCGGGAGGTGCAGGTTCTACAGACCAGTTTGCTCAACTATTAGAGGATACTGTGAATCCTGGGGTTCTCTCACTCACTGATATCGCAATTGATGTTGATTCAATTGGCAACGAATTGACATGGACAGTTTATGATCTATATCCTTCATACTATGTCATTGAACAAGATGAGCAGCAAATAGTTCGTGCTACTTGGGAGGGAAGAGAAGTATCGTATGGCCTCGACCACCTTCAGGTAGGGGCACATTCAATAACGCTCATATTAATCGATGGTGCAGGAAATACAGCATCAGATGGTGTCTTCGTAACAGTCATTTCTTTTATTTTGGGAGGCATAGGAACTGAGTTTGTAATGTTTGCTTCAGGTATCACTGTTGCTTGTTTTGTGATTATTGTGATTTTCATAAAGAAAGTTACTTAGCAAAGAATATAGATTATGAAACTTGAGCAGTTCGAAGCTATTCTTCTTGTGGATTGTAGGAGATTAAAAATCCAAAGTACAGGTGGTATCAAGAGGTTACAGACCTGAAAATAAGGCAAATAGCAGCAGCATCTGTATCGTTATCATTGATAGTTCTATCACTTAGTGGTTTCCTTTTTGTTGAATTAGATAATTCAAACTTAGAATCAATTATTGTGAGGCCACAACAGACTAGTGATATGACGCAACCCCAGAGAACTACTCCGATATGTATTAGAGATAATTCAGATTTTGTACTCTTCGGAGCGGTGGGGAATGGAACTCCTTCAAATCCGTACAGATTAGAGAACCTAGAAGTCATGTCGAACCTCACGTGTATAATTGTAGAGGGTACAACGGCTCACTTTTCCATTTCGAATTGCATACTAGAAACAAGTGGTCGGCAGGATA
>JAEORO010000142.1 GCA_016840855.1 Candidatus Thorarchaeota archaeon
AAGAGAGAGGAAGGAGGATTGAAAAATTTAGGAAACCAAGGATAGCGGGAATGTAATTGTTTTCAGGATAGTCGTGTTCAGTTGAACTGCTCATAACGCTTCCACCTCGACAGCTGGTAATGATATTTTTGATACTTCATACGAAGCGCCTAGAAACTCAACATATCCGCCCAGTTTCGATATATCTCCACCTCTTAGATTAAGTAGAAATTCCTTTGATTCCGCTTGTCCTGCTGGAATTGAGCCTAACCTCTGCATCCTGAAAGAACCAATTGCTGGGTCAATTCCAGCTGGCAGATCGAGGTCCACAACGACCATATCTATTTTCGAATCACTACCATTGTGCACGGTGACTTGCAGAGATATTGCATCACGCAGTTTCTTCATCTTCGTTGTTACCTTAACCCCGCTTGCTTGGATATGACTCTCACGTTCCTTTCCCTCTTTCTGTGATCGTTCAGCAATTGCTCTGTGAAGCCCTGCGGTGCCTGATTGTTGTCTTGTTCTCGTTGTGCTTTTTGGTGCGATGGTTCTAGGAAGAGTCTGTGTTGAGCCACTGATGAGGTTCAATAATACCGGTCCTTCATGAACAATGAAGATCAAGCCTCCAATAACAAGGCATGACCATATTATTGAAGAAAGTAGCATTGCTCGCAAGGTAGTGTCTTGTAAAGCTGTGAATATTGGATCGATAATTGGATGTAGAATTGGCCCAAATATCTCGTCTAATTGGTCCCAAATCGTCTGAAGCATTCAAGTTCCAGCTCCCGGTGTGCAAATGCCTCCAACCAGTTGAAGTGGAATTTTCTACGCACCTTCACATAGAGATTGTCGTGAGCGGTTATTAACCTTCCAACATAAAAATCACAAATAGCGTCTAATGAGTTCAAGTTTGGGGCAATTATTAATAGCGCAACCATTGCGATAATAGTTGAGAAATATCAAGTGAATTATGATTGATTAAGGAGATGGTTTTTTGATTCAATATGAAGGCTCAATTTGGAGACCCCCCAGTGAAGCAAGAAGCCTAATTCTCCAGGCAAGTATAGGATGCTCACATAACTCATGTATATTCTGTGTGTCCTACAAACAGAAGAGATATCGAATTAGAGGCGCAGAAGGAATTCAAGGAGATTTGGAGGGACTCAGTGAGCAATATAAGAGCACAGTTCGAAGAGTATTCCTCGCTGATGGTAATGCACTCGCCATTCCAACAAATGAGATTGTAAAGATTCTCCAACTCCTACAT
Source organism: Candidatus Thorarchaeota archaeon (assembly GCA_016840855.1). Taxonomy (GTDB): domain Archaea; phylum Asgardarchaeota; class Thorarchaeia; order Thorarchaeales; family Thorarchaeaceae; genus SMTZ1-45. The sequence goes on from JAEORO010000142.1 coordinate 1,250, forward strand.
GATGAGCTTCCAAACCTAGAGAGAGTCGGTATCTATGGATATGCTAAAGATGTTCGTGATAAGACGAGTAAGGATTTACAAGTGATAAAGAACGCTGGACTTGGAATCATCTATCTAGGCCTTGAAACTGGAGATGATGAGCTATTGCGTTGGGCTGGCAAGGGAATAGACTCAAATGAGAACATTTCTGCTTGTTTAAAAATTCGCGATGCTGGAATCGCTCTCTCGTTAACAATCATCTTAGGGCTTGGTGGACTAGAGAAATCTGAGAACCATGCCAAGAGAACAGCAGAAGTGCTAAACAGAATTGACCCTGAATACATCGGAGCTCTGACTCTAATGACTCCACCAGGTACACGAATCTTCGATATGGTAAGTACCGGTGAGTTTGTGCCCATGAAACCAATAGAAATTCTAATAGAATTAAAAATGCTGGTTGAAAACCTTAGTCTAACTAACTGCATGTTTCGCACAAATCATGCATCCAACTATCTAGCTCTTGGTGGAAATCTACCTGAAGATAAAATGAAAATTCTAGCATCCCTCAATAAGGCGATTGAATCAGGCGATGAATCAATTTTGCGTCCTTCATATGCACGAGGATTATAATCAATTTCGAATGCAAAAAAGGTAGTGAAGAAACCGGTTTTGCACCGGTTTCTTCGATGAATAAATTGCGAAACTTAATCTGTTTCATTTGATTCTCAGAAGCTATCTGAGCGTATACTAAGCGCCAGCCCAGCCCAAGCCTTGTTGATCCTTGAGGACCTTTAATCGATTGTCACCAGAATTCTTGTTCGAAGCTCTGGAGTTACGATGTTGTCCTCTCTTTCTTCCATGCTCGTGTCGACTAGAGTGATTGTGTCTTCCCACTATATCACCTCCTGACACAGCACGTAAGCGAATATTGCTCTCCGACTTGCTTCTGCTACAGGTTGCTTTTCTCTTTCGGTGGAATGAGTATGGAAAAACCCTTTCACAAGGTTGATGCAGGTTGTAGAGAAAAAGTCGAAGTTACCTGTTTTGCCAAGCTCCAAGACTTGGATTCTGGCGAGCCAATTTGATTCAGGTTGAGTTATACTTCGCTTCATGATAAGGCTTCATCGCCTTGAAATATTTCGCGTATCAAATCAAAATAAATGTTGATAATAGATGTTTGACCCTCATAAAGCCAATCTCAGACACAATGGAAGCAACTCTTTAAAATTTCACGGAAGAGAGTGAGGAACTTGATGAATAAGTGTCCAGGATAATCAGAAGAGAGTACCTATCCTTTTTCAAACTTTGATTTTCTTAGTAAACAGTTTCACAACTGTGCTTTCTTGGAAAATGTCAATTAATGAGTTACAAAAATGTCGTAGCATCTATTGGTTTGGTTAACTTCTTAAGTAGTGCAATGTCTTTGACCAATCAGTGTTTGTGACAAGACCAAAGAAATCAGGGTGAAGTTATTTGCCAGAGAAAATCTATATGATTAGCTGTAGAGAAGACCTTGTAGGTCTCGGAATGGGTCGGATGAGAACATCAGTTGACGGTCTTGATGAGGTAGTGCTTTCACTTGACTGGTCTAAAGTAAGATTTGTACCTGTGATTGCAGCAGAGAAGATGAATTTCCAGATTGGAGAATCCAAAATCGTTACCATAAAACCCATCGCTGTTCCTGCATATTCAATTGTTTTCCAATCGTTTTATGGTTCAAATGGTATGGGGGATCTTGGTTGCATTGGGTGCATGGAGATGAAATTGTATTCTGAGGATAAAACAGCAAACAAGTCAATGTTCAGTTCTCGAATCAACGCTTCTGTTCTTCCTGGCGATCTATTAGGTCAAGTCCTTATTGTTCCTGGAAAGAAGCTTTAGATAGAATCGAACAATCGATATGATTCAGACTGTATTCTAACTACCGTGAAAAGTCCAAATTTTCAAAGGGATATGACTTTGTCAGCTTTCTCCATGAGGATGTTAATAACTTCAGGATAGTCTATTAGGTTCACATCAAAAGCCAAGCGTTCAGTTATTCCTCGTTCTTCAACATGATGCTTGAGTGCATGGATATTTAGTTTGAGCTCTTTTAGCTCGTTGGATGCAGAGCATCCTTTATCCGCGAGGTAGACTCCATCCTGTATAAGCAGCAATTCCACTTCAACATCGATACTTCGAAGGCTAGAAACTATTTCTCTGACGCTAGTATAATTATTCGAGAGCCATATTAAGTACTTCATTCTCTTTTCCTCCTCAGAATGTTATTACTACATCGTTCTCAACGAATGCCTTCGCCACATCACCTTCATCAAGAACTTCTACTTCATCAAAAATCTCCTCTGGAGTGATATTTTTCTCATCAAGAGATTTCTTGCTTACACAAATTCGTCCGTCAAAGCTCTCAAAGGTCGACTTGAACATTCGAATTGGGATAATATCTTGATCTTTTAATAAACCGTAAACACCATCACTGATGAATAGCATCTGCGACGAGTGATCCATTCCAAACATACCCACTGCGGCACGCCATCCCTCAGCTGCGATAATTTTGCCGAAGGGTTTACTTGGGATAAGAATTAGTACCTTTCTCTCTCTGAAGTTCATTCTAACCACTCCTACATAGAAAATGTGACAAATCGATCCACTTCGCCAACTTGCTCTGCAAACTCGGTGAGACCGGTGACTTCAACACCTTCAACAAAGTCACTGCCCCTCTGGTCAAAGCCACGAGCAGATGTACAGAGTCCGCATGCTTGGAATTCAACACCTTCACTAGCTAGTTCAAGGAACTTATCATTCATCGGTCTATCGGGATCTGGATCCTGGTTTCGTTTTGCATTATTGACGCCGTCCACGAAAAGGAAAACTTTCACAACATAACCCTTCTGGAGTGCAGCCTTGCACAGGCTATAGAAGGTATGACTATTTTGGAAAGTGTAGGGCGAAGTCATCAACAGGACGCCTAGCGTTTTCTTTTCCATGAGTTACATCTCCTTAGTGCGCGTATGGCGACGGAAATCTACTTGTTAAAAAGGATGCTCTTCTGACGATTTTATCTTGTGAGTGATGTAATATAGGTTCCATTCTTATGCACTTGAACTAAAAGGAAGTATGCTATTTTCTGAAACTACTCATTTTCTATAGTACAGGCAAATTCCTTTGAAGATGTTCAATAGAGGGACTTCCTTTTGATATTGTGTGTACTGCTCTAGGAATTTTGTTGAATTGGCTTTCTCTTCACGATCGATGATAATTACTACAAAGGGAATGACTATGAAAGCACATAATCCACTGAACCAAGATTGTGAGATAAGAGCGAGAGAAATTGACATCAACATGTAGCCCGCATAAAGAGGGTGCCGAATGACACCATATACTCCTTTAGTCACAATTGCAGTCGTATCCACCAAGCTCTTACCATAAGGTACATTGCCATAGGAGCGCAAAGTCATTAGTGAGAGTGTGAGAAGTAGAGAACTGGGAATCAGCATCAACCAACCTATTCCAAATACTATAATGTTTAATCCAAAATTATCGAAGTAAAAAAGCAGAAGCAACTGCAATAGGAATGAAAGACCTGCTGCGGATTCAATTACGTTATCAGAGGGATTCATCGCACTATTATATCCTTCATTCTAGGAGTCATAAAGTCTTTGCGCAACAAGTGCTAGATAGATAACATGTTTCAGCAACATTGAATACGTAATTAGTAAAATCATTTTACATCCTCAAGTTTCCGTGATGGAGAGTATGAAGATGGATGAAATTGTCATTGATTACATAGATAAGGACGGCAAGGAACGTAAATTGGAGATTGATGATGAAGCAATAACAACACTTGATCTATCGCGACGCAACATAATCACCATCAGTCTTAAGTCGCTCTCTGGTCTTGAGAATCTTCAGGATTTCCAACTGGCAAATAATATGATTACAAGGATAGACATGAGCGCGCTTGCCGATTTGCCCAGACTTGAGATTCTAAGCCTCTTCAAGAATACTCTTGAAATAATAGACCTTGAGCAGCTTGTTGGTTGCAAAAACCTGAGAGAGCTCCATCTTGGTTCTAACAACTTAAAGAGTATCGACCTCAAGCCAGTTACTAAGTTCAAAAGCCTTGCAAGGCTTCGCCTTTTCAATAACCAATTAGAGGAACTAGATCTCTCTCCTCTAGCATCTTGCAAGACTCTGGAAAGTCTTGAGATTGAAAACAATGAGATTCGAGAACTGGACCTCAAAGGTCTTGGGGGTTGTATCAAACTCCAACAGCTAAACTTGATGTATAATTCTCTATCAAAGCTGGATTTGAAACCTCTTGAAAATTGCAGAGAATTAAAATTCCTGTATCTCCACCATAACAAACTCAGTTCGATTGACCTGCGACCACTTGAGAACTGCAGCGATTTTCGTATATTACGACTAGGAGGAAACCAGTTGAAACGCATCGACCTTATACCACTTGAAGCATGTTCTCAATTGAGGCGTCTTGGTCTGGCAATGAATGAACTTGAAGAACTAGATTTATCCCCTTTAGCAAATACCAAGAAGCTTGCAGCCCTTGATATTGCTGGCAACAGACTTACCTCAATTGATCTTGGCCCTCTCGCAAAGTGTAAGGAACTAACTGAATTATATCTTTACAGCGAACACCCACAGGAGAATGAATTCAAGGAGATTAATATTACTCCGCTATTCAAATGCTCAGAACTAGAAGATGTGACAATCAGTGGAGAAACAAGAATTGTGGCCAAATCAAGTCTAGAGCATTCAGAAAACATACCATCAGCAATCGAAGAGTTAATCGACGATGATAGAATTGATTGGGTTTAGTTCAATTAATCACAAAATCTAGAGGATTTATATACGACCATAACACAGGCTTGCGATACATAGATTCGGAGAGTCCAGAGTATGTCTGAGAGGAAATATGATATTGATAAGATCGTGGAAACGTATCTGAAATATCTTAATGGTCCTCTTGGAAAAGGAGTCATGGAGCAACTTTACGAAGGCGCTAGTTTTACAGTTCGTACAAACCACGAATTGGTCGAAGTTTCAAAATATGAGGGAAAGGCTGTCGTTAGGGTGGTTGAGGAGAATAAAGTCAAGAACCATGACGCATTAAATGAACTACCTTGATGTTTAAGAGGAAACAAAGGAATTAAATTTCAATCACATACGAGTTCTTCTAAGGATGTGACGGTAATGGTCGTTGAAATGGATGATGCTACTCGAGAACAAGTCAAAGAGATGTTCGAGACTCTAGATAACGAAGTAACTATACATCTGTTCACTGAGAGCGAGAAGTGCCTGTATTGTAATGATACTCGAGACATGGTAGAGATGGTTGCAGAACTATCTGGATTAATCAAAGTCCAAGAGCATCAAGGCCCACTTGATAGTGAGCTTGCAAAGAAGCTAGGAGTCAAGCATCACCCAGCGATAGTTCTTCATGGCAAAGATGAGTACAAAGTAAAATTCTATGGAATACCTGCAGGACATGAATTTGCTGCCCTAATTGGGGGGATTATTGATGTTTCACATGGGACAGTTCCCTTACCACCGGACATAATCGAGGACATTCGTGCAATTGACAAACCAATTCATATCCGAGTCTTCGTGACTCCGCAATGTCCATATTGCCCAGGCATGACTCGGCT
>JAEORO010000021.1 GCA_016840855.1 Candidatus Thorarchaeota archaeon
CGCTGCATAATGTCAGTCCCAGTCATTTCACTAGACTTTAAGAGACGAGGAATAATATGTCGAAGAAGACCTCTAGGCACCGATTGTGGCATATCAAGATGTTCACAGTCTTTCTGAGGCTCTTCGTGGTTCATTTACAACACCTTCTTATTATCGGATGCGATTATCGAATGCGATATTCTACCATATCGAATGCGATATAAAGGCTTTGATAAGTACACCCTGACAGCTAGGGGAAGTTTGATAAGACCCAGACTAAGGAAATTGCCAAAAGCGAGTGATGTAATCTTGGGAGAAAAGGCGAAGGTTAAGGAAACAGTTAGACTCTACTCAAAAGTTTGGCGGCTTCCTTCATATCGTCAAATAGTTGTGAGAATGATTCTTCTCGTCTTTATTGGCTCATTAATTCTATCTGCCACCAAGGGATTACTTCTTGATGTATTCATGGGTTATTCAATCATCCTTGGAGTACCAGTTTTCATTGGTTCAGGACTTCTCTATGCAATAGCTACAGATGAGGGGTCTCCCCTAAATGGAAGAAGAACTGCTGGATTGGTCCATTTTGGATTGATCTTTTGGATAACTTTGAGTGCAATTGGAGGTATTCTTGATGCAATTGCATCTTCAAACATACTTGAAATCAGATTCTCGATATTGGGAGTATCTATTGCATACTTAGCATTCGCTTTTCTAGTAAATGGGTTAAGTGACCATCATCCTGTAAGGAACACGATTGCGGCTCTAATGCCGCCAATCCTTTGGATAATTCTGGAATTACTGCTTGCTCCGATGAATACTGCACTCCCAATTTTGCCAGGATTATGGTATATTCCAATTGTCAGTTCCTTGATCATTGCTTCACTTGTGGTTCATTATATCTACAGGGCGGTGAGCGTGCCATTCGAAAGAGACCTCGGTATCAACGGCCCTCGACTCCTTCGAGCATTTGGTCACGATTACTTAGCGGATAATCCAAAACCATTTGAAGAAATACTTACCAAAATCGCAACAATTCAGGATATTCCAGTAGAAATCATCATATTTCGGGATGAAGAAGGTCCAGTCGCATGTGGAGTAATTCAATATGTACACCCAGGGCCTTTCAGAGATATTGGCAGTAGCGACCTTCCATCCGTAATCATAGAACACGTTCAGAAAAAACATGGAATACCTGCATTTGTAATGCATGGAAGTTGTACACATCAGCAGAATCTGACAACAAAAGACGATTATCCTATTGTACTCGAAGAAATTGACAGACTGATCGAGAGTACTGAAGTCCACGAACTTATTTCAGGACCCCACTGGTATGATGGCGGAAAATTCAAGGTATGGAGTCTCTTTGTAGGTAACGATGTTCTCACAATTAGCACAAGCTCACCTGAGTTCACTGATGACATCTCGTTAGATGTGGGATATGATGTAGCAAATATGATCAGAGAAAGACTACCTCAAGTTGAGGGTGTGGCAGTCGTAGACGCTCATAATTGCATTAATGGTTCGGCTATTTCTGTTAATCAAGGAGATCCAGAAGCAGGTGAATATGTAGGTGCAGTTTCAGGAGCTGTGTTCTCGAGTATAAATAACGAAAAAACCAAAGTGCAACTTGGAATGCATCAGATTATTCCTGATGATATAACTCAGTCTGAGGGAATGGGGCCTGGTGGCATAATAGCTGTCATCCTGAATGTGGGAGAACGTGAAGTGGCTTTAATTTCAGTAGATGGTAACAATATGGAGCTAGGATTTAGAGAGCAAATTCAGAGTTTACTAAAAGCACAAGGATTTGATGATTCGGAAATTATTACGACAGATACTCATGTAGTAAATGCAATTTCACTCTCAAGCAGAGGTTATCCTCCAATTGGCCGCCACAAACCGAATGAAACTATAGAACATATATTAGCTGCTTCGATTAAAGCTCGAGAAAGGGTCCAACCAGTAAAAGTTGGTCTTGGGTTTGGAAAAGCAAAGAAACTTCGGACATTCGGGGAGAAGGGATTTGATATTCTCACTCAAGATGTTGCTGAAGCAGCGGGTATTGCCAAGCGAGTGGGGATAAGGGCAGGAGTAGGATCAATTCTGCTCTATATACTCCTTGCATTTTTAATATAGGTAGCATGTTCCAGTCGTTTCGATAGAGGTATATGCATAAGTTCTATTCCTGAAAATCGAGTCGATAGGTGACAATAATGACAAAGAGGGTTCTTGTTTGTCTAACTGGTGCTAGTGGGGCCATCTATGGAGTTAGATTGATTAGAGCACTGAAGTCAAACGACCATGAAGTTCACTTAATCGTTAGTAAGTGGGGGGAAGAAACCCTCAAGTATGAAACAGGAATTGATGTGCAGAATCTCAAAAAAGAAACAGACTTCAACTATGATGAACATGATCTCTCAGCAGGTCCTGCAAGTGGTACGTTTCCAATCGATTCCATGGTTGTCATTCCCTGCTCAATGAAGACACTTGCTGGAATTGCTCATGGATACGCTGATAACCTCATAGCCCGTGCTGCCGATTGCGCTCTTAAGGAGAGAAGGACACTTATTCTAGTTCCAAGAGAGTCGCCACTAAATCTTATTCAAATTAGAAATATGGCAACAGTAACTGAAGCAGGAGGAATAGTGATTCCAGCAAGTCCTGCATTCTGGGCAAAACCAAAGACAATTGATGAGCTGGTTGACTCAGTGGTAGAGCGAGTCTTGTCTCACTTGGGGATTGGGGATGAAAAGCGTGCTACATGGACCGGGGAGTCCTAGCATCAACCCCAATGCAAAAGAGTGCCACAGTGCTCACAGACAACCGTTTCTCCAGGAAGAGCACGTTTTGGTAATGCCGCACCACATTGGACACACTCGATTTTCCTTGGCGCAGTGTCACCAGTCTTAGCTTGGAGGCGGAGAAGGACTTCTCGTAAATTATCACGCATCTCTGAAAGAAGCATGTTCATTTTATTCTCATCATCGCTTGTAACTGAGATCCTCATTGTCAAATTCTCTTTTGAAACAGAGCCAATCACTATGTATTGTGTGCCAGATAGAGCTTTCCCATAGTACCACGATTCCTCGCCATTCTTAGTTCCACTCTTTTCTCCGACAAATTTCACGCTTTGTTGCTCAATGACATCATTGACAATGTCTATCATTTCTTGTAAGTCTGCATCTGGTTCAATCTGATATTCTGCAGCTCTCTCGGTTTGGAGACTGGTTTCAAGGAGTTTCTCCAAGTCGTTCATTGTCATTGTTGAAAGATACGCATCGCGAGCAATAGCTGCATGTGAGGTAGGAATTTCAACTTGGCTATCTCCATGTTGTTCACAGCTGAGAAATGCTTCAGATTTATCCCCTTTATCATCAATATGCGACAAAGTAAGTTGATTGTGACACTTGTGGCATTCATATAACTGACAGTAGAATCTTTCGACAACAGGTTCGCTTGCTCCTATATGCAGATGTCTTTCAAATCCATGACCATTCCGACATTCCATCTTTAAAGTAATGATATTGTTACGAACCTTGGCATCACGGATTGTCATTGGAGATTTACATTTCTCACATACTAGGCTCTCTTCAGTCGAAGGCATTCTATCAATGTGCTTGTTTCTTTCCTCAACATGTTTGAAAATGCCTACACTCACGTTTTTCTTAAAATCACCATGAACTGGACATATGAGTTTTAATTCTACTTCGTTGCCACTGACCTTGGTTTCTATAATGTCAACAACAAGATTGCAGTCATTGCACTTCAGGACACCACTGACAATAGAATCAATTGCTTCCTCGTCTAAGTCTGCGGGTTGAGATAGTTCAATACTATGACCATTCATGCAACTGCATTTCAGTTTGTATTTCATTTTGTCAAGTTCAATGGACTTTATCGATAATGAGTTCCCACAATCACGACAGTTCAGCATCGACCTTACGATGCTTCCTTCAGACATTGCCTCCACAATTGATTCAATCATCCATGCATATTCTGCAGGAAGTTCCTTCTTCATTTTACCATGTGCCGGGCATACAAGCTCAACCTGAGCCTTGTTTCCTTTGGGTTGTGTTCCTAATACTTGACATGGTAATCCACCTTGATCACAATGGATGAGCCTCTTCACAACTGTTTTGAGTACTGACTCGTCTGCAATCTTTGGAATAAATCTCATCTCTTTGTGACCATTAGGACATCGTAATTTAACTTCAAGAATCCCTTTCTTTTCAGAAATCTCAGAAACGGCAAACACTTCACTGCACTTAGGACAACTCAAAGAGTCAAGGATGGACTTTGAACAGTTCATTCCACCTTGCATGCCTGCTACAGCGGTGTGATAGAAGGCAGGAATCTCCCTTCTTTGAAGACCATGTATTGGGCAGACAAAGATGTACTCTGCTTTATGTTTACCAACATCTGTGTTCATTAATGTCATTGTGGAGCCACATTCTATGCACGTAAAGATACCTTCGAAGACTTCATTTGCCATACTATCAGCTTGGTATCTCGAAATGTCCCGTTTCCCCTTGTGCCCATTCAGACATTGGCAATAGACTCGAAGCGTTTGACCTTTAAGTTCACCAGCTTGAACATAGAAAGGTTCTTTGCATTTCTTACAAGTGAAAATTGCTCTCTCCTCCACTTGGTGTGCGGCAGCGAACCAAAACCAGTTGTGTTAAGCTCCCTAAAAGATATTACGTAAACACAAATAATGCCTTTACTGGAGATAAAGAGCAATAGTTAGAGTAGCTGTGCAGTACTTACAGCGAACAGGAAGTCGTCGTCCCATCTCTTCCACCTGTTCAATTTCTAAAGGTGCACCGCAACGAAGACAGACCCAGGAGTCCATTGTGTCAGCTAATTCATCAATAGTTGTGGGCAACATGGCTATATCTTCTCCTAGTGCCTCCACTCTCACACTTGAATGTCGTCCGTTCTCTGGACCACTAATGAGAATGATAACTGCAACTTTCTTCTGTGTGTACTTGCCTTCAGCATATCCCCTAATAGTGCCTATGAATTCTCCACCCACTATCCGTTCTTCACAGTCCACGATATGAAAATTCTTTGCCGGTAGTATCTTTTCAGCTTTGGTAAAAAGAACTTGAGCATTCCATTCCAATGTTTGTTCTTGCTGTGTCCTCTCGAGTCCAGTTAGTAGTAGCTCGAATGTTTCCGTAGTTTTCTTTAAGGGCTGAAGCAAGTCGCAAACAGAACGAATCAAATAAGGTTCAACACTCACTGTGTGGAGTTGATCTAAAAAGTCAATATAGGAAACCGTGGCTACAACTTTGCCTTGTACACAATCCTTTGTTGGATAGAATGTGAATTGAGGGCTTCTAAAGCCTCCAACTTCAATTCTTGATATTGTCTTGACACTCTCACCAGTCAGTTCCATACAATCTTGAGGATATGCTACAATTGAAACAGTGACATTAGTAATTACATATCCACTATCATTTTTCACCTTCACTTTAAAGTCGAACTTACCACCGACAATTTCGCAACCTCTGAGTACTGCAACACCGGTTTCGCATGTAGAAGTTGCAGTTGAAACTGCTAGGATGTCCGGACCTTCCGGTTCAGGAACTTCTACAGGTGGCCGTTTTTTGTCTTCTTGCATCTCATTGTACGCAGATTGCATTGCCTCTGCGTGGTCTGGAGGGATATCAAGCACTGTTTTACCATGAAGTGAGCACAGTAAAACAACCCTATCTTCTCGAGTGTGAGGTTCTATGTAGACTAGTTCGAGATCTTCATAACATTCTGGACATTGATAGAGTCTTTTGTAGAGACCAGTGAGCGTTTTGTGATCCAGACCGGGAATAAACAACCTACTACTACGGTGTCCATTCCGACATTCAACATCTAGCTCAATCAGTCCCCGTCTTTCTTCGACATCTCGCACATTTACGGGCATGCTACATTTTTCGCAGCTTAGACTACGAATTATCGAAGGCATGCGATCAATACGGGACTGATTTTCCTCAACCAACTTAAAGACGTCAGGTGGTGCGTCACGTTTCATCACACCGTGAACTGGACAGACGATTCTAAAGCTTATCTTCTTCTTTGTTCTCTTTTTATCAAGAATATGCGTGAGGTTTCCACATTCCTCGCAGGTTAGAAGAGCAATAGCGATTCGTGTTATGACGGGTTCAGTCCAAATGATGGGTAAAACTCTATCGGAGGTGCTCTTTGTACCTGGACAAATACATTTCAGCTTGAAACCCTGCTTTCCTTCTTCAATGCTCCTAATAGCAAGAGCATGACTGCAGTCATGAGCGGCAAGTGAAGACTTGACAACAGCGTCCTCAGGAATCTCAGATACAGCCTCTTGGAGTAAATCAAGATGTGTAGAAAGAATGTCCTTCTTTGATGCACCGTGAATAGGACATGATGTTGTTAACCGAGTAGTGTTTCCGCGTCGCTCCACATCAGTTATATGACCTGGCAAGCCGCATTTATCACAATGAACAACTCTCTGTAGAATATTCTTTAGTAATGGGATTTCAAGACTGCTGGGGAGATACCTCGTTGTTTTGTGACCATTGGCACATCTGACTTCTAATTCGAGAACTCCTTGTCGGAGGTCAACCTCATTTACAGCATACACAAGACCACATTGGGAGCATCTAAATGAATCAATAATAGAACGAGGACTATCGACATCAGCACCCACAAGTTCAACCATTGCTTGAAAAGAACGAGGAAACTCACGTTTCTGCGGCCCATGTATTGGGCAGAGGAAAACACTCTCGATACTGTTTCCTTGACCACGTTCTTCAATATGAGTCATATTTGATCCGCATTCAGTGCAAGTGTATAATTTCTTGAACACCTCGAATCCCATGTCTTTAGCTTGATGTTCAGATAATCGACGAACACTCTTGTGGCCTCGAAGACATTGTACATGCATTGTTAGAATCTTCTCATTCATCTCAGCGCTTCGAATGTAAAGGGGTTCGCCACATGTCTTGCAGGAAAACACAACTATGCACCACTGAAGTAGAAAACCTAGCTAGGTACTGATTTTCATGATGCACTATTAAGGGAATTTCAGGTGAGTTCATATGTGATTAGATTGATTGCATATGATCTAATCTTCGTCCGACTCTGAGTCTTCGTTTTCATCCTCGTCTTCTGAAACCTCTTTTACAGTAGGTTTTGGTGTTTGTTTCTTTTTCTTTGATTCAATGAAACCTTCTAAGTCCTTTACAATAGGGACATCAGCTCTTTGAAGAGCTAATGAAGCACCATAGAATATAATCAAGATTCCACCAAAAACAATCAACGCAGGTCCAATAACCCAACCTACAAGTGGTACATAATTGACATAGTAGCCTAGCACATAGATAAGTCCTCCAATCAATAAACCAGGAAAAGCGACATTTACAGTTTTAGTCATCGCTGATTCGACTGTCAGAATGCAAGTTAATCCGAATCCAACAACTAAGAAAAATGGGTATATAAGTGGTACAAAGAAACCCAAATACCAAATTACTGCTCCAATTAAAATCATCAAGATATTTTGTGATGATGTCACTTGTTCAAATACTTCTAGTGGTTTGTCACTCATTGTTCTCACCGATTAAAAGGACATAGAGAACGTGTGATATTATATATTGTGGAATAGAACACATTACTTTGCGCCGGTAGTATCAACACTCTCAAGTACCCTATCTGCAGATTTCTTTAGTTTGGATCGATATCCACGTGTTGTATAAACTCGGATGGGCTTCAATAATCTTGAGAAGCTCCTGGCCATTGGACTAAGGTCGGTAGCGAGCCAAAACTCGTAGCCACTAGAACCACGTTCAAAAAGCACGAGATCTTCAAACCCAAAACGTCCAGGATAAAATGTTACTGAAACTCTGTCAGGAAAATCGATATATACATTAGTAGGGTCGATACCAGCATCATCAGCAATTTCCTTCTCTATGGAATATAGACCATCAGCTGTTTCAAGATTCCCAAGAAATACTGGGTCTGAGATTGCTCTGGAACTGACCAGTTTGATAAGATTTCTTCTTCTAAAATCATTAAATATGCTGTTCGCAGTTTGCATTTCATCAGGGTCATCGTTATCTACGTTGAGGAGTCGGTGGAGAAAGGTAAGGTCATCACAATTTAGAAATGAATTCGGATCTTCAGTAGGTAGAGGGAAGAGTTGTGATCCTGCTTCGTCCAGAACTCGAAGAAGCATGAGCTCGGCAGCGCGAACGGTCTTATGGAAATACACGGCTTCAAACATGTTCGCTGCTGCTGACAAGTAGGACTCAAGTGTGAATAATGAACTGCGTTCAACAGCAATCTTGTTCTTTGTAATCCTAGTTGCAGAAAATAGTCTTCTAAACTCTAACTGTGCGTATTCTACGCCTGCAAAATATGAATCTCGTTCAAGATCATCAATTAGCTCTGGATTGATTGGACAGTGGATTAAGTCGAGATTGAGTCCCTTTATGGGGACTCCTTTGAGGATAAGGTCTACTACTTCATTAGCTGTGAATCCATGTTTTTCAACAATTCCCTTAACAACAGATTGTTCGAGAATCAGCTTGACAATTCTTTGTCGAGTATTACCACGCACAGAAAGATATTCCTCAGATACATTTCCCCAAGGGCCATTCGTTAACATAAGAAGTAAAGAAGCCAGCCGACCCCTAAGGATTTCGTCAACGTCACCACCTAAATATTCAAGGAAGACTTCAGTCATATGCATAAATCCCAATGTTCGTCCCATCAAAGAGGTGGCTGCTCCAGGATATACGAGCGAGAGACCTGCTGGACTCTGAATGTATCGAAGCCTTTGACTCAGCCGCAAATCAATGATTTCCTTTTCAAGAGCAGTTAAGGATACGTATCCATGTATTGGATCCTTGATTTCAAGAACTGTAGGAAAGTCTGTTAGAGGCATAGATTGCTCAACCGTCTTTTTGGTCACTTGAAGGATATAAGAAAACCCTGAAATACTTGCCTCTCGTGCTCATAGGAGAACCTTCTTGAGGGGATTTGTTGCACCACGATTGCATGAGAAGACAGTGGTTTGTGCTTTTCTTCATCCTATGGTTTTGTACCAGCTCGGTTTCAGTCGGAGGTATAGAACCTATCAATTCTACGTTGGAAACATCGATACAAGCTCAATCTTCATCTGGGATACAAAGAGTTTATGGCACAGACCTCTCAGAGGAAATCTATTCCAGTGTAAGAATTTCTGATTATCGGACTTTCGTAAGGGAGATATCTGAAAATGGCTCCAGATACATAATGGATGCTTCCGAAGCAAGGTTGACTAATAATAGGAATGCAAGAGAGTATATTAAACAAAAGCTTACAGAACTCTCAAAAAGCAGAATTGAAGTTGAAGAAATTGGTAGTTATATGAATGTAGTTGGGAAGCTGCCAGGTTATCTTCCTGGCAATAATCCAGCACTTGCTATTTCAGCCCACTATGACTCGCCTGAATCTTCACCAGGGGCAAACTGTGATGGTAGTGGTATCGCAGCGATGCTAGAGCTTGCAAGAGTAATGTCCCAATATGAATGGCCACTTGACATTTACTTCTTAGCTTTCAATGGTCTATTCGGCTTTCGTTTTATGCAAGGAAGTCCCCAAGTTGCCATAGAGTTTCAAGACAGAGGAGTAGAATTCTTGATGGTCTACAACGTAGACACTATTCTTGTTCAAGACAATGAACTTCCTACTGATGAGCGTTTGCAGATGGGATACGGTACAATAGGACAATCAGATTATCATAATGGACAATATTGGGCAGAACTCGCTCGCATGATGAGTAACAATATTGGGCAAGATAGAATAGTTCCAGTTTCATCTCTATACTTTGACGCTTGGTATAGTTCAGACCACTATGCATTCTTTAACAGGGGCTTCAATGCGGTTTGTGCGTTTGAGTCAGGACGTGCAGTTGATCCCTCATTTCACAGAGCAAATGATACTTGGGATAATTACTATTTCGATTACAATTTGGGATATGAAACCACAGCAGCGATTGGTGCATGTATGGCGCATATCATGGGGCGTACATATGGTGAACAAACAAAACTAAGTTATGATTTCACTTTGGGACTCCGTACCTCTAAGAAGTTCTATATTCCTGTCACTACTCCCACAACAATGAATTTTACAATCAGGTGGTTTGGAGGTGCTTCATCGTTCTATCTATATAACCCTACAGGCGGACTTATCGCATCAGGAATTTTCAATCATTCCTCAGCATGGAAACCAAGCAATATTTTCAACCCGACTGTATCAACAAAGGGACTATACACACTGATAGTGGAAAAGGGTGATGAATCACCCATCGGTTATGAACTGCGAATCTCCTATGAAACTGATATTGATGGAAATGGCATTGCTGATAGTCAGGAATATTGGATCGACCAAGCCCTATTCTTGTCAGATCAAGATAACGATGGTCTGAGTGATGCAGAAGAGATATTTTATGGAACTGATATGCTGAGTGCTGACTCCGATGGAGACACCATGCCTGATAAATTCGAGATTACTGTAGGTCTCAATCCCAATGACCCAGCAGATGGAAACGAGGATGCAGATGGAGATCATTTGACTAATGCCCAAGAGTATTCGAGAGGGCTTGATCTGTTTTCTATTGATTCGGACTCAGACATGATGGATGACCTATGGGAGCTGGAGAATGGATTAGACCCCCTTTTTGATGACTCAATGCTTGATCAAGATGGAGATGGAAAGACAAATCTGGAAGAGTATCTTAACGGAACTAACCCCCAGGTCCCGGAATCGATGGAGGTACCAATTGTATATATCGCCACACCAATATTGTTCATTGCTGCAATCAGTGTATTTGTTTATATTCGTACACAAAAAGATCCCTGGACATAAAGAGGACATCACATGAAACATCAACTGCTATTCCTCATCATCTGCGCGGCTATACTTGTAAGTCCAGTTAATAATGAGATTCGAGCAGTGGATGACACCTCATCTGGATATTTACCAGCGGCTATTGAATTCGAGAGAGTCTATGGTATTGATTACTCTCACCAGATATTTGATACTGTTTCCCTTGACTCATTCCGCAATTTCATCATTAAGCTTACTGAAAATGGATCTAGACCAATAGGGGCAATAACCAATTTAGGCGAGAATAACGTTGCTGCGAGAAACTGGATTGCCAATGAGCTACGAGCAGTATCTAAGGGCAGGATTCAAGTAGAAATATTGGGACACTACAATTCGGTCGTAGGTAAACTTCCAGGTTATCTTCCAGTGGATGCACCAGCCCTTATGGTGGGAGGTCATTATGATTCAGTAGCAGATTCGCCTGGAGCGAATGATGACGGAACAGGAATTGCCGCGGCTTTAGAGCTCGCAAGAGTTCTTTCTCGGTACAACTGGCCATTAGACATATACTTTGGAGCTTGGAATGCTGAGGAAAACGGTCTATTAGGGAGTACAGAGGTATCTCAGATTATGCGTGACAGAAATGTCAAACTCTTAGCATACTATAATATTGATATGCTGCTCGTGCCAGGGCCATATGCTCCACGCGGGGGTGAAGTATTAATGGCATATCCAGAAGGAGCATATCATCAAGGGAACTACTGGGCTGATTTGACAAGAGTTATGAGCCAAAATTATGGCCAGCATATGATTCAGCCTATATCTTCTGAAGATTTCTCAGGGTGGGAACGTTCAGACCATTGGCCCTTTATTGTAAAGGGATATACAGCGCTTTTCGCACATGAAAGGGGATTTGCATATGATGTGGCATATCACACAGCACAAGATGTATGGAATAACCCGCTCTACAATTATGAGGTGGCAACTGAGGTAGTTAGGGCAATAGGGAGCTCAATGGCATTTACGATGGCAAGAGCCTACGAAAAACCTACAGTTCAGAATGTGTCCTTTACATTACCTAAAGATGACGTGAAGAACTATACATTTGCTATCAGCACGCCAACCACAGTCAATGTTATAGGGCGTTGGTTTGGAGGTGGAACATCAATATCTCTCTACAATCCTAATGACCAGCTACTCGCTCAAATGGTAGACACTAATGCTTCAGCGTGGGAATATACTCAGATATTTAATCAGAGTGTCACTTCGAAAGGCATCTACAGACTGCAAATAACTAACGAGGGAAAAAAGACTGTAGGACACGAGATAAGCTTATCCTATGAAACGGACATTGATGGTAATGGTATTCAAGACAGTGCAGAGTTTTGGTTTGATCAAGAGTACTTTTCATTAGATACGGATTCTGATTCACTAAGTGATGGCTTCGAAATGATTATTGGCACACTCCGTGATTCTGCTGACTCTGACATCGATAATCTTCCTGACGCATGGGAAATCGAACATGGACTTAATCCACTTAATCCAAATGACGCAACAGAAGACAATGATTCTGATGGCGTAATAAACGTGGATGAGTACCTGTATAACTGCGATCCAAATAATCCGGACTCAGATTCAGACAATATGCCAGATTTGTGGGAAATTGATAATGACTTAAATCCAACAATGGATGATTCTCTTGAGGATCCCGATCATGATGATTTCACCAATATCCAAGAGTATATTGATGGAACAGATCCGCATTATGCAGAATTTCGACCAAGATATCTTGTTGTCCCTACGATTGTTATTGGAGCAATAGCAGCTATAGTTATGGTTACATATTGGAAGATTCGACCAAGGACTTAGCTCCGATACAGAGAGGACAGATGATAAAGATTCAAATTACTGCTAAACTACAGCAACAATTGGGACCGGTGAGAAGTTATTGTATATTCCGAGAAAGAGGTCATTACAGCTAATCGAGATACAGGAGGCCGTCCTTCCTGAAGATGAATGGCTAATAGGAATCTCTGATCTCGGATATTTCGAGGGTATAGGTTATTCCATGCCCATTGCTAATGAAGATACAAATGAAAATGCACTGGATAATCTTTATGCTTTCATCCCGGGATTGTTTTACTGCTCTTCGCAGCAAACATCTGTTGATGCTGTTTTAATCGAAGTGACTCACAAGCGCTTATCAGGGGTGATGCTACCAAGCTTCAGACCTGAAGATGTCAGAACTTTTGATGTCGGTGGTGGAATTACTCTTAATGAAATGGGAGAAATAAAGCCATTTGAGATAACGACGGAAACTCTTGGTAGTTTCGGAATAGAATCATTCATGAAAGACTCTGGAATAAGTCATGAATCACTTGATTACAGACAAGAGATTCAAATTGCATCTCAACTTGCTCAGAGGATACCTCTTATTGACTTGAAAAAAGCATACATTTCAAGCTCGTTTTTGCAGACCAGGCTTACAAAATTACTCGATGATATTGAATTCTATGGACTTAAACCTCGAATGAGAATTTATGTGAGAAATAAGAATCATCCTTATGGAACTGTAGTAGATGTCAAATATGGAGGGCCAAGTAAAGAAGATGTGTTTGATACCAGAGTAAATCTAAAAATTCTTGATGACATCGAAATGGAAAAAGAACTAACTAATCTATTATTCCCAAAAATGATTGACTCAGGTGTTGAAATTAACATAGAGAAAGCGATTCGTGATATGCATCAATACATTGGGCAAGCCCTGGGGGGTAGTGCTACTCATCAGGAAGTCTTGAGAAAACTGTTTGAGGAGGGCACACGATGAGCTTGGATTTATTGGATGTAACTAAATCAGTTGTTGATAACTTGCATCAGACATGGCTCTTCAGAGCAATAGAGGAATTGTGTAGAAAAGATGCTCTGGAGTTGCGAGAAGAACTTGACTTAGCAAGTTTCTCAATATCAACTTCAAACTCAATTGAAAGGTATAACATGGTCAAGAAACATTTGCTCTCAAAAAGATTTCAAGATGACGCGACTCTCGAATTCCTAATGGATGCGCCTCGTTGGGCAGGTTTCGCTTTAAATGAAGACGAATTTCAGTCAAGTCAGCAAGTCATTGGGGCTGCAAGAAATGAGGCTATTGCCTTACTTTGGCTAATGGCAATTCCTAAGCTCATCATAAGTCCAATCATATCACCAGAAGAATATCCGATTGAAGGCATTAGGCAATTTGTCAGTAATCTCATGACATCAGATGAGTCCCGAGCTTTACTTGTGAATGACATGTCTAAAGCAATGGAGTCTAGAGGGATACATGACATTGTCTTTGAACCAAATCCTATTGGGAAAGGGTATAGTATCGATGATACATTACGACTGCAAAGGATACAATCACTACTTGCGATGATTATGATGCATTCAACAAAATATTCGTTCGATATTGATAGAATATTCACCCTTAATGAAAGAGGGATTATAGAAGAAACGACAGCGTATATCATTTCAATGCATGCCAAGTCGATGTTGAAGAACCAGATTACCGGAGCTGGTGCACAACGACCTTTCGATTGGCCATTAATCGGAAATCCCAAGACATGTAGTAATTTGTTTACGACATTGGATGTTTTACAACAAAGTGCCCTAAATATGACGACATGTTCAAAGTATACTTCTGAATCTGCTCAGGGACGAACTCCATGGGGAAAACGAGAATTTACTTCATTCTTAATAAATGAGATAACAGAACATTATTCTGAAATACATAGGGTGCGCCATGGCAAGAGCAAAAATATCGAACTTGACTTATTTATAAAATTATTAACATTAGAGAATAATGAAATAACAGAACGACTCGTTGAAACAGACGATCTCGGAGGCATGTTATTTACTGAATTAAATAAATACAAGCAAAAGGCAAAGAATGGAGAGCAACCTCAAATCACTCCAGAGCGTCGCTTTAGGGTGATCTTACTAAACTTAAAGCAACGAGTGTCAGCGGATGTACTCGATGTAATCTCATCTGAAGAAATCATTGATCAAATCATCGAAGTGTTTGATGCGATAGTCGATGTAGTTGAGAGCCACAAGAAATCTTTTGGGGAGGAGTCGGAGAGATTTACCCAGGCATTATGTTTTGAAACTGCATATCGTATTCTGCAGCTTCTCAATGTTGGAGGTGCGATTATGGACCTTCCATGGGTATCAAGATTCATTGCTGAAGAGTCTGCACGATCATATATCTCAACAGGAGAGCTTAGTAACCTAGATGATGAACATCGTATCAGGAGAATTGTTTCAGCATATGCTGGTGGCCTGACGTACTTGGTTCTTCAATGCTCAAATTGAATATTGAAGAGCTATACAAGTGAATCCAGACAAACTTTTAATGATACTCATGTAAAAGTCCGCATGAGCATGTCCCATCTGTGTTGAATGAAGTCCTCTATCTCCTTAATCTTCTTGTCGTCACGTTTAGGCTTGTACAAATGTGAAAACCTGCCCTGCATCTTCAGGAATTCATCTATGGGCTTTCGCTTCTCAGGGTCTTGGAATCTTTTGCTATGCATTCCAAGAGTAAACTCATCACCCACACGTTCCCATTGAATCCAGTATCCCGTTTCCACAGCAAGCTTGCCTATCTCCACTCCTTTCTCTACAGGATAATTCCATGCCTGTGGGCATGGAAGAAAGATATGTCCAAACTTGGGGCCTTCATACTCTCGAGCTTTCTTGAACTTGTCAAATAGGTCTCGAGGATAAGCAGTATTTGCTGTGAATTGATACACCGGTTCGTGTGCAGCTACGATGAAGTCAAGCATCTTCTCGGGTTCGGTCTTGCCAAACCAAGTAGTCGTTGTCTGAGCATGAAGTGGTGTGGCTCCAGAACGTTGAGTTCCTGTGTTGCTATAGACTTGGTTATTGTAACAGATATAGAGAAAATCAGTCCTCCGTTCAAACGCACCACTTAGAGCTTGAATCCCAATGTCAAAGGTTCCACCATCACCGGCCCAAACCATCACCATAGTATGATCATTCTTTTTGGCATTCAAGGCAGCTTTTACACCTGATGCTGTTGCAGCTGAAGCCATGAACGCAGTATTAAGAACAGGAATTCCAAGCCCGCTTTTTGGCCAGAGTGACTGGACAACGCTGGTGCAACATGCTGGAACAACTTGGATAACATCACCCTCGAGTGCTTTATGAGCGTGTCTTAAGGCGACCATATCCTGACAACCAGCACATGCAGCATTACCTTTCAATACATATTCCTTGAGCGGCATTTCTTTAGTTGCGACCATTTCACTCACTCCTTCAAATCATTCCAGGTTTCTTCAGGACCCAGCTCACCACTTTCTACAGCCTCGTACGTGTCCAAAATCACAGCTTTGATGTCAGGGATTGTGACATCCCGACCACCTAAGCCACCAATATAGCTCTTAATCATCGGGCGATGTTTAGTATGGTACATCGATGAACGAATGTCATTAGCTACAGGACCCCCGAATCCATAGGATACACCTCTATCATAGCTAGCGAAAGCTTTGACTTGGCTTCCGAGCTCTCGGATTTTGTCAACAGGGAAAGGTCGTATCATACGCATCCTTGCGTTCCCAACTTTGTAACCTTCTTCACGAAGTTCATCGATAGCATCCTTTGCTTCTGCACCCATTGAACCCTGAGAGGTGAATACGACATCAGCATCATCACATTTGTAACAGTCGATGGGACCTCCAAAGTATTTTCCAAATCGTTCCTGGTATTCTTTCTCTATTTCATCATAGACACCGATAGCTGCTTTTGTCCCTTCGTGCATCATATTGCGAAACTCGACATAGTGTTCAGGAAAGACGATGTTGCCATGACTAACTGGATTTTCTGGATCCATCACCCAGTGAGGTGGAGTATATGGAGGAAGGAACTTGTCAACTTCCTCTGGTTCAAGATAATCATAGGGAGACACAGTATGGCTTAGAACAAATCCATCAGAGTTAACCATCACTGGCATAAGAACACGTTCATCTTCTGCGAGTTTGAATGACTGAATTATTGTGTGATAGAGCTCATCTACGCTCGCAACATAGAACTGAATCCATCCAGTGTCACGCTTCGAGTAAGAGTCATCGTGAGTAACATGGATATTCCAACTTGGCGAAACTGAACGGTTAATATTATTCAGCACAATAGGAAGTCGTGCAGCAGCAGCCCAGTGCAATGCCTCATCCATGAGCAATAATCCGTTGGAAGATGTTGCAGTGAATGCCCTCGCTCCTGTTGAACTTGCTCCTATACAAGCAAACATCGCAGAATGTTCTGACTCTACCCGAATAAATTCGCCTTTGAAGACTCCAGTTTCGCTTAGATAAGCTACTTGTTCAGGAACCGTAGTTGCTGGAGTGATTGGGTATGCGGCGACAACCTCGACACGCGCAGAAACAACAGCACGAGCTGCTGCATAGTTGGCACTCATAATCTCGGTTCTCATCCTTCTGAACCTCCAACAGGGAGTGAGTCTCCAATTGAGTCTGAAGTACGCACCATCTCGATACACTTCTTGGGGCATACCTCAGCGCATATGCCACAACCTTTGCAATAGTCGAAATCCCATACGGGATAATCGTCTTCGCCTATACTGATAACGGCCTCAGGGCAATGAAGCCAGCATGTGCGACACCTATTACACTCTTCATAGTTGACTATGGGATCAAAAGTCCGCCAGCTCCCGGTCTTACCAGTAGCCCCAATAGTGGGTTTAGAGTAAGATGTCTTTGGCATGTCCTTCTTGCCTGTTGGCTCGGTATTTACCTCGTTCACCAAAAGGATACACTTCCAGTGTGAAACGTCATCAGCTCGTCCGGAGGACAGACAATTAAGGGTTATGATGTAGGTTTATTCTTGATTCGGTTGCCTTATCTAGTAGTCAACTCACAAGCGATTTGATGTATTATGGAATTCTCAATGACATTGGTTCAGATGCCCTGCGTTGAAGGAAACCGAGAGCACAATTTTTCGAAAGCTAAACTACTTCTTGAGCAGTATAAACCCGGGAAAGGAGTTCGATTTATTCAATTTCCCGAGCTGTTTGCGATTGGCTTTCGTCATGAGGATTATCATAAGGAAGGATCAGGAGTCCCGGGTCCAACAACGGATTTCTTGACAGCTATAGCTGAGAAATATGAAGCTTATGCCATCGGAACAGGGATTGAGAGTATTAACGACAAGTTCTACAACACGCTAGTACTGGCAAAACCAGATGGTAATGTTCAAGGGACGTATAGGAAGATTCACCCATTCCAAGAGGAACGAGAAGTTTTCAAGGGGGGAAACACAATGGCGATTTTTGATTGTTCAGGAATTATGGTTGGAGTTCAAATATGCTATGACATCAGATTTCCTGAAATAACTAGAAAGCTAGCACTGGAAGGCGCAGATCTTGTTTTAGTTCCTGCTGCATTCCCTGATCCCCGTAGTGAGCATTGGAACACACTTGTGAGGGCAAGGGCAATAGAAAATCAACTCTATGTTGCTGCAACAAATAGAATCGGATTCGGATTTGACGGGAAGACTTACTTCGGTCATAGCCAGGTCGTTGACCCGTGGGGTGTTGTTCTTAGTAGAAGGAATTCAGAGGAACGTTTGCTGACAACTCAGGGTGACACTAAAATGATAGAGTCTGTGAGATCAGAGATTACCTGTTATGCGGACATCGCGCCAATGGGTTATAGCAAAATCCAACGATTCAAATCATGAAACAAAGAACACAAGCGTTAAGTGAAGGTCACAGGTAGAGTATTGCACTGGAGGATCAAAGTATGAATCAGACAGACCTTATCAAAGATGCAGTACGAGATTGGTTCTCACGTGAAGGAACAAAAGTGGAATCTATTTCAAATCCACGAGCTGAGTTTCTATTCAAAGTTAAGTTCCACCGATTTTTCTTTACAGTCGTACGACCAAATGATCAGAGATACCTCCAGATTGAGTCACAGGTCATGATCTCTCCGCAACATCAGAAGCTCCTCACTGTTGAAAAAATGCGAACATTTCAGGTGCAAGCAATGAAGTTTAGCTTTCAGGAGGGACTCACTATGGGATTCATTCAGCCACGACCTGGACAACCTGGGCCACAACCTCCAGGGCCGGGATTCGTCATCTCAGACAGGATATACGACGATGCCTTTAGCGAGAACAGATTGTGGAAGACCATGAGAAAGCTACATGGTGCAATTGATATGGTCATCACTCTTCTAAATGAGGTCACAGGACAGCCAGGACCGAAGCCTGAAGAGTCGACTGATGCTGGTCCATCATATTATACATAATTGCGACGAGCTTTATCATTTTTCGAAGAGGATACATAGTAGCTCTCTTTTTCAAACCAGAGGAAATAAGATTAGGGTAGCTGAAGCAGTCCAATAGCTGTCCCGCCATTTGTTGCGGAGTGTGTTCGTATGAGAAAGCACATAGTTGTACTAATACTTGTGATTTTGGTACTTTCAGCTGTGCAAGATGTAGATAATCCAAAAAGATCACTTAATCAGTTGAATGAGCAAAATATCTCACATAGTGTTCTAGGTAGTACAGCATCAGCCTCAGGAAGAGGTAATAGCCATGTTGCCACCATGTTTTTTGATCGAACAATATCAGAACAAGAAATAGAGATTTTCAACACTTATAGGAACACAGTCACCCATAGTGTAGATCTAGACCTTTCACCATACCTGATATCAGGTTGGAGGTTATCCAATGTACAAATAATAACTTCAGGCATTAGTGCTGCGTTGGAAAGAGAAGTTGTTGCGGATACATTTGAAAATTTGGACTTTAGTATTGCCAAAATCAGTGGTACATTCTATCCCCAAATCGCCCAAGGTTTCTATAATTTTCCACACGATGGAGTTTTAGTTAATTACTCGATTTATTATAGTACTGCATTATATGATCCCGATCTTCGAGGTAACGCATCATTTGTCGTTAGAAGAGGTAATGCAATCGAAACGGCATCAGATATAACAACACATGTTAATATGACTGCTTCAGATGCTGTGCCATCATGGGCAGTATTGGGGGGCGAGAATGCATTATTATATGCAAACACGCTCCATTGGGCAGTGATTGATGGTTCGTTGCTTCAAGAATTTGCTAGTTATTATCCATACATCTATTGGATGTCTGAGGATGGAGCTGGAATATATCCATCAAAACGAAAAGGTACTACTCTCTGGAATACATATAATTTGGAGGCCTTAATGAACTATACTTACATTCCATGGAATCAAACTGCAGGTGCACCATTGACTTATTCATCACCTCAACAAGTTGATCTTAAATGTAATGCGTCAACTATCACATCGTTGAGCTTCGATTTCTTTTCATCCACAAAGAATATCACAAGCATCTCATTTGACACCAATCAATCCGTTTATTTCAACTATAATATGACTCTCTCGTATGTAAGGGAAACCACAGCTTTGGCTTCATGGGAGGTCGAATCCTCAGGAAATCAAGTTGATTGGAATGTAACATTTAACGCATCTTATCCAAGCGTATCAGGACAGGTTTCAAGATATCTTAACTGCTCAAAGGCAACTAGTTGGACAATCACTGGCCTCTATGAGAGTGCAGCTCCTTCAACTAATCACAGTGACTATTCAATTCAGGGTACAATAGTACGATGCGCAAGTATGACAAATGGTACATGGCGATTCGAAGCTACATCCCACAATCATCTTTCAACAGTTAACACGTATAATTCATCAGACGATGCTGAACTCATTCGATTCGCCTCGATTCTTGTCGATATTGATGTTAACTTGACAATATTGGAGGATGACTCAGATCCAGTTAAGACAGGGTTGGCAAATCTTACTATCGTTAAAAGTGATTCAGTGGTATGGGCTCCAACCAACAAGAGTGTAATTGATGGAAAAGTGAATTATTTATGGAACATTGACGCGACAACCTCAGAAAATGGTGCGTTTATTCTAGAAGTTTCTTGGTCAAATGGCACAGATGCAGGCTATTTGAGTAAAGAAATTATTGTTTTCTTCCCCACATTATTGACAACTTCCACACCAAGTATTGATGCCTTTACAGAGAGCATTTTTGACTTAATTGTATACTTTGAGGACACATTTACACCGCAAGGGCTTGATGGAGCCAATGCTATTGTTGCCTATTCATTTGATGGGGGAACGAATACGAGTATGGTTGACCACAATAATGGGACTTGGACTGCAACAATCTCCACTGCTGGCAAGACTAATGGAACGTATTCAGTCCAAGTCTATGCACAGGGCTACGCATTGGAAAATCATAGCATTACGATAGACGTGATTCTAATTCATGATACGCAGCCATTGGTTATAGAATGGTCAGATGGTTCGGATATTAGCTATGTCCAGACAACAACACTCTATGTCGACTATTTGGTGGCTGGTGGTTCACCAATACCGAAAGCATTAGTTAATGTATCAATAGATGATCAGTCTTGGCTGCTTCATTGGAACAGCATAAGTGAAAGATACTGGATTTGCTTCAATGGTACAGATACCACACCAGGTTTTGGTAATCATTCTCTCACCATTGAAGCTTGGAAATATGGGTACAAATATCAAATAGACAACGAATACAACTTGACCATAAGTAGAGAACAAACATCTCTTGATATATTATGGGACACAAGTAACATTATCACATATGTTGGAAGTACCACACTCATAGCTAACTATACAATGTCAAATGGATCCGCAGTTGTTGGAGCTGAAGTAAATGTCACAATAGGTACAGGCATCTGGAATATGACTTGGAATGATTTGACAAAAGTATATGAATTAGTGATTCTTGGTAATGATACGAAACTTGGTCTTGATGGATTCTCTGTTTTTGTTTTTGCAGGGAAGATAGGATATGTAAATGCCACTAAAGCCGAAACTCTGACAATAAATCCCGAACCCACATCCTTAATGATAAGCTGGTCTGATGGGAAAAATATAACATATATCGAAACAACGACTCTCTTTGTTACGTATAGAATGAGTGATACAACGCCCATTATTAATGCAATTCTTGTTGTAACAATTATGGGTGAAACATATGATATGTTCCAGTATAACGAAACCTCATACCGATTGACATTCAACGGAACAGATATTCCACAAGGTTTTGCTACATTCAATCTGGAAATTGCAGCTCACAAGTATGGTTTTGAAAACAGCTCAAACACCAACCACTGGATTACATTGAGAGAAGAGCCTACATCGATTGAAATCTCATGGAGCAATGGTGATAATATCACCTTTGTGCAGTCAACAATTCTTTCAATCAATTTCACTATGAGCAATGGCTATCCAGTCCTAGGAGCAAATGTTACTGCAACAATCGGTTTGGATTCATTGTTCTTGGACTATGATGAAATCTCGAAAACCTACAGAGTACTATTCCTTGGAACTGATGAGCCACCAGGAATAGGAGTACATGACCTCGAACTATCAGCTTTGGCATATGGATTTGAAAACAAGACTGACATATGGCTAGTATTTACTATAAATCCAGAACTAACTACATTGGATATTAGCTGGAACCCAGATGACGACATAACTTTTGCAAGCTACTCAATACTTTCTGTCAATTATC
This sequence comes from Candidatus Thorarchaeota archaeon, assembly GCA_016840855.1. GTDB lineage: Archaea > Asgardarchaeota > Thorarchaeia > Thorarchaeales > Thorarchaeaceae > SMTZ1-45. The sequence goes on from JAEORO010000021.1 coordinate 22,462, forward strand.
AGATGAGCAATGGAACAACAATAATTGGCGCAAATGTCAATATGACCATTGGTGACGACTTCTGGGAGATTCAATGGAATGAAACCAGTAAGCTGTATCAGATTAGAATCAATGGCAGTGATTTACCTCCGGGTTTTGGCAATC
>JAEORO010000143.1 GCA_016840855.1 Candidatus Thorarchaeota archaeon
CTCTTCTGACATCTCTTGTACATGGACATAGAGTTCTTGTCTAATATCATAGATTGCTCTCTGACCCATGAGAGCCATGAGATAGCCACTTCCATAGTTTGTGAACCATGCCATAATCTGAAGAGAAATGTACAGGAGTGCAGTAAAGATAATTGATTCAATAATCCTGTTAGCGAAATCAACATCGATAGCTTGTCGTAGAACAAACGGTGTCCATACTCCAAGCACTATACCAATTGCAGTAAGGACAACAACAGCAGCAAACAGATTTCTGTAAGCAATGAGATACTTGATCATCCGGATGAGCAGCTCTGAATCAGTATATTCATACGTTCTTGCATCTGGATCGTCAGCATCATCAAGAGACCTACTCACTGCCACTGCCTCCTTGGATACTTGCTGAAATGCTGTCGGATGTTATGCGTGCAGTTGACTCTATTTCCGTTAATGTTTGATGAATGCTATAGTAGAGCCCTTCTCTAGCTAATAACTCCTCATGAGTCCCCATCTCTACTATTTCCCCACGTTCCATCATAACTATCAAGTCTGCGTTTCTCACAGTGCTCAGACGATGAGTGATAATAAACGTGGTACGTTCTTCCATTAAATTCTCAAGTGCTTGTTGAATCAACATCTCAGTCCTTGCATCAACTGAGCTAGTTGAATCATCAAGTATCAGAATCCGTGGGTCTGCAAGCAATGCTCTAGCTATTGCTATCCTCTGTTTCTGTCCTCCGCTTAGAGTGACTCCTCGTTCTCCTACTTCAGTGTCGTATCCTGCTTCAAGAGTCATTACGAAATCATGAATCATTGCTGCTTTAGCAGCCTCCATGACTTCCTCAATAGATGCATTTGGACGGCTAAATGCAATGTTTTCTTTTAGAGATGCAGAGAAAAGAAATGGGTCTTGGTGAACGATACCAATTCGTTTTCGCAGGTCGTCTAGTGCATAGAGTCGAATATCAACCCCATCAATACAGATGGTGCCTGGGGCTTGAATCTTTATTATCTCTCCATCAATCTCAATATGGTCTTCAATTACATTATGCTTCGAACCATCAATAGATAAAGAATCCTTCTCATCCAGGCGATAGGTTTTGCCGTTATATGTGACTGTGTAATCATCATCGACATCATAGAATCTTGGGATTAGATTAACTAGACTAGTCTTACCGGACCCTGTGCCTCCTAGGAGTGCTACTACTTGCCCAGGTTTTACATGGAGTGAAATATTCCTCAGGATGTGCTTTTGGCCTCTATAGCTGAAGTATACATTATCAAAGTCTACTCCTCCCTTAAAATTAGATGCATCTATAGGACTCTCTGGGTCCATCACCTCTTCAACAGAATCAAGTATGTAGAAGGTTCGGTCTCCTGCCGCTGCTGCACGTTGATACATTCCCACACCCCAACTGAGGAACCTTGCTGGGAGCATGAGCATTCCGACTAATGTTACAAATCCCACAAACTCACCAAGAGTCAGAGCGTTATCCAGTATTGACACTCCACCAATGTATATCAATCCTCCAATTGCTAAGCCAAATATTGCCGGGAGCATCGGTTGGAAGAACGACTGAAGTCTACTAGCTTCGACTCGCAGGTCCTGAAAACCCCGGTTTTCCTTTTCTACTCTTTTTGCCTCTCTTTCCTCTGAAGCAAACGCCCTCACAACTTTATGTCCCACTACATTTTCTGCAAGTACTGAGCTGAGAACTCCATATTGTTCTCGTGCAGCACGAAATACAGGTCTCACTTTTTTGGCAAAAGAGTAGATGAAAATAACAATGATCGGGAATAGTAGGAACATATAATATGTAAGATCAGGACTGACGTCCCACATTACAAGGTAGGTACCGATTAATTGTATAGTGCCAATGAATAAGACACGATAACCCCAAAACAGGAATTCTTTCATTGTACTGACATCAGTTGTTACTCGTGCCAGAAGCTGGCCTGTTTCGTTCTCATCATAAAATGCAAGATCTTTTCCCATGAGGCTTTCAAAGAGTTCTTCACGCAGCTCATAGATGACCCATTGCGATGAAATTGCAGCTCCGTATCGTCCAATCATATCAAAGATGGCATAGAGAATACCAAGACCAATATAGAGAAGTGCGTAGGGGAGAAGCAATTCTAGCTGCTCCGCGAGAAGTACGCCATCAACAATCTCGACCATCACAAGTGGAGTAAGTAGATTGAAGAAAGTACCAATTGCGGCTGCTGACAGGAAACCAAAGAATAGACCCTTACGTCTTATTGAATAACCAATGAGTCTTCTGATATGACCCATTCATTCAGCTCCGTCTTGGTCAAAAATTAAGTAGATGATAAGAATTACGCAGAGGGTATTGGGTCTTTCTTCGCCATATGACAAGTACCAACAGAATTCCACTTGTTGTTCCAATGAGGAACACTATTCCTTCCAAGTGTTGGATTTGATTGAATAACCCATCAGATGTAGACGTATTTGCATCTGTTTTGGTGCTCGATGTGCTGAATTCTGCTTCAAACATTTTGTATTCCAAAAGGATTTCAGAGGTTTGCCAAGACCCTTCAGCATTAGCCAAAGCACCATTTTCTTTATGATATGTCCAATTTTGTTTGATGTATTTCAAGCCTGGAACTGGAGTAGTGGGCAATGGTATAGGCTCATTCATTTCAGAAGGAAATGGAACACAGAATACTATTGTACCAAAATAGATGCTCCAATGTGTGCTGTTCTCTGATTGCCTGTATAACGTATACTCTGTACAGATTTGAGTCATCATTGACCAGTTACCAATAGGTAGTGCAATCCGTTGGTGTGTGGAGTTGACAAAGAGAGAGGGGGAGATATCTAGAGTGCTTAGGAATGGAATAAAGTCCGCCCCCTCTTGTGTTAGCATTGATCCCCAAGCTATTGGCACATCAGAAAAAGCTGTGATGTTCAGAGGTATCTGAGGCAGAGCATCAGCCTTCAAAAAGATAAGGACATCTTCCATCACCAAAGACCCGTATGTTTGATTAGTTAGTATTTCGATTAGTCTAAACGAAAAAGACTGTCCTGAATCGATTCCCCACTCAAGCCCGTGGTCTGTCACTGCAGTAGCTAAGTCTATCGAAGCTAAGGAAGTCACAACAAGAACAAGAACTGCTAAGGTTCTCACATAACAGGCGCTCTGCTGGTTTTCAATCGTCATTTTGAGTGTATTTATTGTAAAATAGTATAAGCATTTACTCTTCAGCATGGTAGTAATTTCAATAATCAATTATCAGCTCAAATGTGGTTAGAATGCGCCAGGGATTAAGAAGCACTTTCAAATTTCTTGTGAAGATAGGAAGACATTCCATCGCGATCGTAGAAGAATATCCTTTTAGCTTACAATTCAGAACTTTCAATCCATCCTCGTCCAGAGTTCCTTGAAGTATTGCTATGGTTTCGTCCGGGGTTATGTCTTCAAGATATATTGGCTTGCTCATTGCAGCCTTGTTGGCTGCACAGCATTCTTGATGATAGAAGAGTGGATGATAGAAAAACAATAAGATGGAAAAAATCCTCTATCTATAGAATAATCATATTCGATAAACCTCAACAGACCCTAAAAGCATCCAAGCAATGAATCTATGACTAGGTCATGAGTTGAGCATATCTCTTCTTATTTCTCAGATTCCGCATCCAAAATAAATCCGCCTTGTGGTTTGTGCTTCTTCTTTCGCAAGGAGATTTCATTGGAGGCGTTTTCGATAAAGAAAATGATACTCGGAAAAACGAGGTTAGAAGTATCAAGAGTTGGTTTTGGAGGCATTCCTATACAGCGTCCATCAGAAAATGAAGCAATAAGAGTTGTACAGCGAGCAGTTCAGCTTGGTATTAATTTCTTTGATACATCTGTGGGCTATGGAACTAGCGAACCAAGAATAGGAAAAGCCTTGCAGGGTCAGAGAGAGGAAGTTGTACTAGCCACAAAAGGTGGATGGCGGGATGGAGAAATGGTACAGGGGTCGCTCAGGGTCAGTCTCGAGCAATTGAAGACAGATTATATCGACATCTGGCAATTTCATAATGTGAGTTCGTTAGACACCTACAGCAGTCTTTTCAGGACTGATGGCCCAATGGAGGCGGCAATTGAAGCTTTGTCAGAGGGAACCATTCTCCATTTAGGAATCAGTAGTCACTCTCTTGAAGTTGCTCGTGAAGCAGTGATTTCTGATCAATTTGATACGATTCAATTTCCGTTCAACCTTGTTTATAGAAATGCAGCTGAAGAGCTCATAGATCTAGCAAAGAAGCATGATGTTGGATTCATTGGTATGAAACCATTTGCAGGAGGGATGATACCAAGGGCCAAGCTTGCTCTGAAATATGTACTTCAATTTGAAAATGTCTTACCAGATCCTGGATTCGAAACAATAGAACAAGTAGAAGAAATAGTTAGTATCATTGAGAGCCCATTAAACATAACAAGAAAAGAACATGCAGAAATGGAACTAATACGTACTGAATTGGGAACCAAGTTTTGCAGACAATGTGGATATTGCCAGCCTTGCCCTAACGGAGTCAGCATTTCACTTATAATGATTGCACCAGTTATGTGGAATCTCTGGCCTCTAGAGAGTCTTTCTTCTAATTGGTATAATGAGGCCATCGAGAGTGGGACTCGGTGTGTTCAGTGTGGAGAATGCGAAGCCAAGTGTCCGTATCAATTACCTATCCGTGAGATGATAAAAGAGAATATGATTTTTCATTCAAAGCGCAAAGAAGCTGGGAATTGACTAGAATAGAGTGACTGCCCGACTACGAAATCAGGCAGACTCGTAAGATTATCTCTTGGCTTGAAGTTCCTTGACTGCCTCAATGACCTCAGGAAGTACTGTGAAGATGTCACCAACTATGCCAAAGTCTGCCACACTGAAGATTGAAGCATCAGGATCCTTGTTGATTGCCACTATTATGTCTGAGGACAACATGCCCGCAAGGATTATTCCCCTCTAAACTTTCGGATTGTTTTCACACTCAGTTACTTGAATCCTTGGTCGATCTTTAGCTCAATGATTTCAACACGTTCATCGAATCTAGAGAGAAGTCTTCTCTCTTTCTCTGGAAGAAAAGCTTGAGTATAGTCCTCTCCTGCAAACTGCTTGATTCCTTCGAGGGTTTTGAAGTACGCGATTGTAATGAATTCAACTTCATCATTCTTGTCGTTCCGGAATAATTGGAAACGTTCATACCCCTCGATGTTTCTTTCCTCACTCTCCTTGAAGATCAAGTCCTTCAGAAATTTCTCATACATGTCTGCATTACTTCGAGTAGTCCATCCTCTCCAAAATCTACATAGCATTTTTAGTTCACCTAGTCTAGTTCAATAAAAAGAACTGTCAAACTTATCGATAAGCACATCGGCGGCATATGTGGGTAGTACGCATGGAAATAGGGCGAATCTGGGGGAGCTATATCAGAATCGCTCTATGACGAATTCGGTTACACATTGGCCTATTATTCCATTAGGTGTAGTGCGAAGAAATTAGGCATAAAATGAAGAAGACAGAGGATTGATCCTCTATCTCTCCGACTGAATCTTTTTCACAGCCTCTATGACCTCAGGTAGTACAGTGAAGATATCACCCACTATGCCAAAATCAGCCACGCTAAATATCGGTGCGTCAGGGTCCTTGTTGATTGCAACTATAATGTCAGAGGAACTCATTCCAGCCAAATGCTGAATCTGTCCTGATATTCCAAGAGCAATATAGAGCTTTGGACAGACCGTTCTCCCTGACTGACCAACCTGTTGCGATGGTGGAAGCCATCCCAAGTCAACAATTGGTCGTGAGCCACCGATAGCTGCATCAAGCAGTTCAGCGAGCTGTTTCGGAAGCTCAAGATTTGAGGGGTCTTTGATTCCACGACCACTGCATACAATGACATCCGCTTCCTCGACGGATTTCATGCCCTCAACAGCCTCACTCACAGTTTCCAACACTCGGGTCCGTACTTGCACAGCGCTGATTGTCATTGGGACTCGCTCAATCTCGCCATTTCTGGATGTGTCGGGTTCCAAAGGTTTGAACACATTTGGTCGAACTGTGGCCATTTGGGGTCTGGTATATGGGGAGAGAATCTCCGCCATGATGTTTCCACCAAAGGCAGGTCTTGTTTGTACGAGCTGTCGTTCTTCATCGATATCGAGACCTGTACAATCTGCAGTAAGCCCAAGTGCCATCCTAGCTGCGACACGAGGTGCTAAGTCTCGTCCATTACTGGTCGCACCAAACAGCACAATTCCAGGTTTTCTCGGTGCTATCAGTGTGTTCATAGCAATTGTATAGGCATCAGTAGTATAATGGTCGAAGATTTTCTCATCAACAACAATCACTTTGTCTGCACCCTGATGTACAAGCTTCTGAGCATGTGCCTCAATCTCATGACCAACTAGGACCGCTACTAATTTCTCTCCTAGTTTGTCAGCTAACTCACGGCCCTTTGCGATGAGTTCAAGACCAACATTACGAAGACGCCCATCATTGGTTTCACAGAAGACCCAGACATTCTTGTATTGGGCAATAGCATCCTTGTCAATGGTTTTTCTCTCAATCTTGATTGCATCTACTGGACATACCTCTTCACATGACCCACAGAGAACACATTTATCAAAGTCAAACTTGACCTTGTCCCCATCTTTTTCAATTGCATCAAAGTTGCAGACTTTGGGGCAGAGCATACACCCATTGCATACATCTCTATCATAATGCAATGACATCTTAGATCGCCCCCTTCTTTGCCAAGAACTCAACTAGCTCTTTCGCAGCTGCTTTTGGGTCTTCAGCCTCTATCTTGATGCCGCCCTTCTTCTTTTCAGGCGGAAAGACCTTTCTTACCTGAGTAGGCGATCCCTTGAGACCGAGTTTGTCAACATCATATCCAAGGTTCTCAGCATTTACTTCCTCAAAGGGCTTCTTTTTGGCTTGCATGATGCCCATGATATTGGGAAGTCGTGGCTCGTTCAGCCCTTTTGTGGCTGTGAGAAGCACTGGCAACTTTGCGCGTATTACGTCATACCCCTCATCTGTTTCTCTATGAGCGATGATAAATTTCCCATCCTCACTCAGTTCGAGATGACGGACATAACAAATCTGAGGAACACCTAACAATTCAGCAATCTCAGGACCCACTTGAGCTGTGTCACCATCAATTGCTTGCTTGCCACAAATGACAATATCAAACTCCATCTTTTTGATTTGTTCTGCAAGAGTTAAGGCAGTGACCCAAGTATCTGCACCAGCAAAGGCTCGATCTGTCATATGGATGGCTTTGTCACCACCCATCGCAAGCGCTTTGAGTAGTGCCTCTTTTGCTTGAGGAGGACCCATCGTGATGATGGTAACCTCACCACCATGTTTCTCTCTTAGTTGAATTGCAGCCTCTACAGCGAACTCATCAAAAGGATTCAGTATGCTTGGTACACCATCTCGAATCAGCGTACCAGTTTCCTCATTCACCTTGACATCGGCGACTTCTGGCACCTGTTTCACAGGAACTATAATCTTCAGTGTCAGATTCTTCACACCCAATTGTCTGTAATCTGGCGGTTTCGGAAGATTGTACTCGTTATAAGGAGTATGTCCTAAACATCACCTGAGATGTGTTGGAGGATAGGCATGGCTGAAATCCTGTTCATCTCAAGGCCCACCTCATTTTGTGTAAGTCCCATCGCAAGTCCAAGTATCTGCGGATAGAACAGAACTGGAAGGTCATACTGCTCACCATAGGATTCCTTTAGACCAATCTGTTGTAAATCAAGTTGGTTGCAGCATGCGGGACAGACGACCGTAACAAATGATGCTCCAGCTTCTTTCATTGATTTGAGCTTGTCCCGAGCGAGCCTTATCGCCAGATTTTCATTCACAGGTAAGACTGTAGCACCACAACACTGTTTCCACAATGGGTACTCGACGATATGCGCACCAGTGGCTCTCACAAGTTCATCTAGAATAACTGGAGTGATTTCAGTAACATCGGTAGGTCGAAGAACATGACATCCATAATGAATCGCTATGCCAACACCATCAAGGGGTTTTGTAATCTTCTTTTTTATAGAACCGACGCCAACGTCCGTATAGATGACTTCGATGAAATGACGTGGCTTGCTTATGCCCTTAAACTCCAAACCGTCCTGTTTCAATTCGTGGTTGACCCTTTCTCTGGTTTTTGTATCATGTCTTAGGAAATGATATACATCCTTTAGACTACCAAAACAACCATTGCAAGGAGTGACGACATCGTGTCCAATTCCATCAGCGATTGCAAGTGTACGAGCATTCACTATCAACCAACCTAAGTGGTCGATTGCCCTCAGATTTGGACTACCACAACATGCCACATCTTCCAAGTATTCTAGTTCAAGTCCTAATAGCTCTGCGACACGGTTCATGGATGATTCATAGTTAGGATAGTTCGCAGGGACACTACAACCCATATAGAGACTATATTTAGGCATGTTATTTCCCCTCCTTAACAAGTCGACCAGTGCGTGTTCCGCTGAGAATTCTTTTCACAGACTCGGTAGAGAAACCGGGTACCTCAGGTTCAAGGTTCAAGTCTTCCCTTTCCCAATCAGCAGTCACAGTATAGAGCTGACCCTTCTCGATGAGCTCTTTTCCAAGTGCAATAATACTGCTAGGGATATTATTCTCTTCAGCTGCTAGGTTTTTACAGTCAAAGAAAATATCTGTAACTCGAACTCCTTGGGGACATCGTTCTTGGCACTCAAAACATGTTAGACAGAGCCAGATTTCCTTTGACTGCAGCACCCGTTCACGCATTCCAAGGAGAATCATTCGAATCAGCTGATGAGGTTTGATGTCCCAAACATTTGCAATTGGACATGCAGCTGTACAAGTTGAGCAGGCGAAACATGCTGATAGATCTTCAGCGTTCGGCATGCTCTGAATCTCTTTTCTGAAACTAGGGTCAAGTTCAGACATATTAATTGGGTCAATAAGAACTTCTGGAGGTTCTTTCTGCCCGTGGGTTTCTGTCATGTTGGAGCACCTCCAGGTGTCTTTTCTGCTTGTTCTCGTTTTCTATGTGCGGAGATAAGACCAAGTATCTCTGCCTCTATTTGATCTGTCGTGAAGTGCCGTCGTGAGATGGCTCCTGTAGGACACACGACCTGACACTTTCCACAACCTGTGCAAAGGATTGAACTGATTTCAGCCAGCTCTTTTTCGTCATCTGTAACAGCCATAGATATTGCAGTGAATGGACAGACTTTCTCGCAAAGACCACACCCAATACAGAGTGAATCATCAACGACAGCTTTGTCCATCTGCACACGAACTTTACCCTTGAGAACATGTGATGCAGCTGCACTTGCCGCGGCTTTCCCGTCAGCAACACTGGCAGGAATATCCTTTGGGCTCTGACAAGCACCAGCGATGAACACGCCCCTTGATTTGGTGTTCACTGGCTCGAGTTTTGGATGAAGCTCCTTCATGAAGCCGCCTTCACTTCGATCGACGCCAATCATATGTGCCAAGTGGGCTGCACCTGGTGATGGATCAATAGCCATGGTCAAAACGACCATATCAAAGTTCAAACGCAAAAGGTTGCCAGTCCCCTGATCAAAAACGGTGAAGCTGATACTGCCATCTTTTTCTTCTACCATATCGCTCGGAAAGCCTCTCACAAATTTCACGCCGCTCTCTCTCACTCGTCTATAGAACTGCTCGTACTCCTTTCCGCCTGCCCTAAGCTCATGGTAGATTATCCATTGTTCGATATCATCAGGATATAATCTATGAGTCATCTCAGCATGTCTGAGAGTATACATGCACCCGAAATTGCAACACCAAGGGCGGCAGGTTTCATCTCTGGAACCAGCACAGTTGATGTAAGCTATACGTTTAGGCGTTTCTTCGAATTTTGGAGGTAGGAGTATCTTACCCTCAGTTGGTCCAACTAGACTCAATAGACGACCATATTGACCTGCAGTCAACACGTGGGTGAATTTTCCCCCACCATATTCAGGTAGTTCCGTGAGGTCCATCTCTTTGAATCCTGTTGCTGCAACGATTGCACCAACAGTGAGTTCAATCTCTTCTTCTTCAACATCATATGAGATGGCGTCACTGGGACACTTCTCAGCGCAGATTGTACACCCATCAGTCCAGTGAGTACATGATTCTCTATCTAGGAAAAACACACCAGGAACAGCTTGTGGAAAGGGTTTGTATATTGCCTTTCTCTTATCAAGTCCAAGATTCCACTCGTCAGGACCGGTAGCAGGACAGTTTCGCTCACAGGCACCACAGTTGATACATTTCTCTAAGTCCACATATCGAGGTTTCTTCTTGATGCGTACCCTAAAGTTACCATAGTCACGCTCAACTTCAACAACCTCTGAAAAGCTAAGTAGTTCAATGTTCTTGTGACGATCAACTGCTGACAGTTTAGGAGAGAGAATACACATCGAACAGTCAAGTGTAGGGAAAGTCTTTTCCAGACGGGCCATATAACCTCCGATTGACGTGTATTTCTCTACGAGGTGTACTTTGATGTCCTTATCAGCAAGGTCAAGCGCAGACTGTATTCCAGCTATACCAGCACCTATCACGAGAACACTCTTTTCCACCGGATATTCCTCGAATCCAATGTCCTCGAGTTTCTTTGCCCGTTCAATTGCAGCCACAACGAGGTCGTAGGCAACCTTGTATGCTTCCTCCGGATTGTCACCATGAATCCATGTGTCATGCTCTCGAAGGTTTGCCTGGGCTAAACGGAATGGATTAAGGCCATTTTCCTCAAGAATTTCTCTGAATAACTGCTCATGGAGCTTTGGTGTGCAAGCGCCAATAACAACACCTGTTAGATTGTGCTCTTTGATCTGTTTTGCTATTGTGTCCTGTCCATCTTTTGAGCAGGTGAACATATTGGATGTAGTAAAAACGACACCAGGATAGTCCTTAAACTCACGGGCAAGCTTCCTGACATTGATTATACCACCAATGTTGGTTCCGCAGCTACAGATGAAGACTCCAATGCGATCTTCTGTATCCTTCTTTTTTGTCATTTGGATTGCACCTCCATTTTCCCCCTCACAGGGCTAGGTCCTAGATTCTTGATTTTCTCAACAAACTCTGTCACAATTTCAGCGAACTTGATACCCATGGCTGCTGAGGCAAAGTCAATGTATAGCCTACCGCCTAAGCCAATCTCCTCGAACATATTCTGCCAGAATTTGACAAAATCAGCCTGCATGAAGTTCCCAGCCAATGGGTCATCGCCACCGTAGTGACACTCAGAGAGAAGACAGCCAGTCACCAACACACCATCCACTCCGTTCTCTAGTGCTGTCATTATCTGAATAGGTTCTACTGCACCACTGCAGGGCACACGTATTGTGCGAATATTAGTGGGATAGTGTAAATGCATCAACCCAGCGAGGTCAGCTGCTGCATGAGAGCACTCCCAGCAAACAAAACAGATGATGAATGGTTCCCAGTCAGCAATCTCTATGGCGGGTGGTGGTTCCACTTCCCCAACAACACTCACTAAATCATATGTCTTCTCTAAAGTGAGGCAATCCTCTTTACAAGCTTCAACACACTTGTTACAGGCTATGCACTTCCGAGCAGACCAAGAAATAGAGCCATATCCAGGTAGTCCTGTGGGGACTGATATAGTCTGTACTTCACCATCTTGTTTTAATGCCTGCAACAGTGATATCAAAGACTCACGGTTTTTTGACCTAAACCCTTCGTCTGGTAGTATTGCATTGAGATAGTCTGGCAAGCGTACGGTTCCTTCTAGCTCGAGAGCTTCAACCTCGCACGCCTCAATACATTTCTTACAAGCACTGCAGGATGGCGGCCTATAGGCGATGCTCCCAAAGCCCTCAACTTTATCAGGAACCTCTAAGATTCGAGTGGGAGCCTTCACTGCAATGTTACGTATCTTCTGAATGAGCCGTTCTCGTTTATCCATGTAGCCCCACCTCCTTCCGCATCTTTTCAGGCGTCGCTGCAATCATATACGTGACTTGTACTCTCTCTGGATCCTGTCTAATTTCGCGCAACATATCTCTGGTGAGTTGGACTATGAGTTCTGAGTGATGGTCACCAGTCTGGTGATGACATCCCCCGGGCGGACAGTGCGCAATAATAATTCTCTCTGCACCGACGACTAGACCTTTCAAAATCTCAATCGGGGAAACCATCCCTGCACAGGGAAACTGTACCACATATGTCCCTGTGGGATAGCTCTTACTACTGAAACCAGCTTGATCTATTGAAGCATTAGCACACTCACTACAAGCGTAGACTAGTGTGAATGGTTTATTCCTCTCAAGGCGTTTGTGAGTCTTTGCTATTGTTTCGAGTCTGGCGAACCAACTCTCCTTGCCATGCGATTGAAACTCTATTGCTCTAGTTGGACATGATGACACGCAAATACCGCAAAACTCACAGTGGACTGGTATGTGTATCACCCTATCATCAAAAAGGCGTAATGCATCATTTGGACAAGCAGTGATGCATGCTTTGCATACATCGCATTCTTCATCATCAATGACCGGCATCCAACCAGCTCGCTTCAAAGGTGCTTTGATGATTTTATAGGCTTCAAGTACTGCATTCTGGGCTGAGCTAAGAGCATGGGGAAGGTCCATTGCCATCTTTGCACCACCAGCGATGAAGATTCCTCTTCGTGAGGTCTGTACAGGTTTCATCTTACTGTACCTAGTCTTGATGAAGCCTCTACTATCACACTCTACACCCAAAGTAGTTGCTAATCGGGCTGTATAATCCACTGGACCAATCAACTGATTGACTGCAATAATATCTACAGTGACCTCTCGCATGATTGACTCGAGCTTGTTTTCAATTTGACAAGTCAGTCCATCTTTGTTCTCCTTGACCTGTTTCAAAGTGCCTCGTACAAAGATTACTCCTGCCGCTCGGGCTCGTCGATATAGGTTCTCATCATCTGTTCGGATGTTTGAGTGCAAACAGAAGACAGTGTTGCCTTGAGTGGCTAGTACTTCGCTCATTCTTAGAAGATGACTTCCCTCGGCTGAAGAAAATTCAACATCAGGATCGGTTACAATCAAGATGTCTGACGACTTCTTTGCCCCTTTTTTCTTAGAGTCAGTAACCAAGCTTTGAAGAGTCAAGACTCTGTCTGATTTTCCGAAACGACACTTCTTTGCGATGCCTGGAAGGTATTGTTGTGTTCCTGTTGCGACTATGATTGCTCCATAGTCTTGTGTTGTAAATTTGTTCTCAGGGTCCTTCCAAGTAACTTCGTATGAACCCATTTGCCCACTAATCTCGTTTATGAATCCTTGAACTCGCTCTACCCCCGAGAGTTCTTTACGAAGACCAGCAAGTGTTTGACTAAGTGTTTTGTTGTCACTCATGAAGAAGTGGGCATTGTGGTACTTTTCATCACTCTGACCTAGAGGCTCTACAAGGGTAACATCGACTCCTAGTTTCTTAAGGTCGACAGCAGCCTGCAGCCCAGCAATTCCGCCTCCAATAATGAGAACTCTTTCAGTCATATTCTCGTTGAACTCAGTTGCTGATTCCATATAGTCCAAGTGTACAGATGCATCAGCCAACAGAACTATCGCCTTGCTAGTAGCAGACTTATTATCCTCCGGATGGACCCAAGCGATATGTTCTCTGAGGGGGACAAAAGAAACTAGATTGAGCATCAGTTTCTGTTTCACTGGGATGCCAATGATTTGTGAACTGCACGCCCCAATTGTTACTTGGTCATCATCTGACACACTCTGCCTAAGTTTAGAAAGACCATCATCAAGACAAAGGTAGTCTAAAGTTTCAATGGTATCGAATGTTTTTGCGAGTTCATTTTCAATCTTAGAGAAGTCCAAAGTCTTGTTGAGAGTGTTATTGCAGGTGCAGAGAAACAGTTTCTTCATTTAGGCACCTCCCTCCAAGTCTAAATAAACCTGCAATGCCACAGAGTTTGCCTCAGCAAAACTAGTCGGGATATCAGTAGGTCCAGTGGATGTGCCACAGGCATAGATTCTTTTTGAAGAGCCTTGGTGAGAAACGAACCCATTTTTATCGAGGACATCTCCAAATTCATTCATATCAGAGGCAAGGGCAACGAGGGGTGAAGCTAATACGACCAAGTCAGATTTTAGCTCTAGTCGCTTTTTGGATTCAGTGTCTTCCACGAGGGTCACCGGGGATTCTCCTCGGACCACGACTTGGTCAGGTTTTCCTCGCACGAACCGAACACCAAGATCTCTTGCGAGAGTGATATAGTGCTGACTGTGTGAGGGAACTCGTAGGTCCATGTAGCATAGAGTCACATCTATACCGGAATTTCTCAGCATTATTGCATGTTTGAGACTATATGTACAGCAGGCTTGGGAGCAGTACTCGACTGCACTCAAATCCCTACTCCCAGCGCAAAGTATCATTGTAACAGAGTTTACAGAACTTCCCGATGCTGTAAGAACTACGCCATTAGTAGGACCAGTGGAATCCAGAAGCCGAGCGAGCTCTCTTTGCGTTAATACATCTTGACATTTACCATATTCGTACCCTGGCAAGTCAACTGGATTTCTTTCTTCAACACCAGTTGCAATGACCACTGCATCAGCAGTCACAGTGCGGCTTGTTGATTTCTGTTCGAGATTGATAGCACCTACTCCGCAGACCTCGACACATTTACCACATTTCGTGCAAGATTCCATATCAATAACTGGGATAAGAGGAACAGCCTGCGGAACTGTTCTATAGATTGCTTTTCGCGTCTTTCTTTTGAGGTTCAGCTCATCCAGAGCCTCGACATCACATACATTGATACATTCAAGACACACAACGCAGCGGTCAGGTGAAACATATCTTGGTTGAGATCGTAGTGACACCGAAAACTTGCTTTCATTCATCTTGATAGATTTGACCTCAGTCTGAGTATGAAGGACCAGTCGTTTCTGTGTCCCAAGTAAGGTTCTATATTGACAACGGCGATGTTTGCCATCGTATAACTCCTGACACACATCAAGACAAAGAGCACAGTCATCGGTAGGGAAGACTTTTCCAAGGTGAGTCGATAGCCCTCCAACCGTCACTTCTTTTTCAATAAGATGAACATTCATCCCAAGATCTGAGAGCTGTTGCGCAACTTGTATGCCAGCAAGCCCAGCACCAATCACTACAACGGTTTTTGTCATCATTCACCAACTCCTATCTTCTCCAGCAAAGGTTCAATTTTCACTCGATGATACCTTCTCGCATTGCTGACAACAAGATCTGTCTGGCCCATTGCGAGAGCGAGCATTTCTCCCAAGTATAGAACAGGCATGCTAAATTCTGGGTCTAGATGTTCGACAGCTTTTCTCTGCTGTGTTTCAAGTTGTGTGTAGCAAGTGGGACAAATCAGAACAATGGCATCTGCGCCAGCTTCACGTATTTTCTGAAGTTTCTGGGCAGTGAGCTTGAATGATTTTGATTCATCAGAGGGGCCAATAGGAGCACCACAACAAGCCATCTTATCTCTGTATTCAACTGGCTTAGCACCAACTAATTTGACTAAATCTTCCATCCATCGTGGATTCTCTGCGTCATCCATATGTGTTGCTTCAATTGGTCTGACAAGGTGACATCCGTAGTGGGAAGCTAAAGAAAGACCATTGAGAGGATGAGTTATTTTTTTCGCGATTAGATCCAGGCCTACATCCTCATGTAGTACATGAAGTATGTTCTTTACAGTGACTTCTCCGGTTGCCTCCATTCCAGCTTTCTTAAGTCTCTTGTTGACTCTATCTCGTAAGTTTGAATCTGTTTTGAGGGTGTGCTTTACAACAGATAATGTGTGAAAGCAGCCACTGCATAAAGCGACTGTGTCACGACGACTAGACTCGCTTACTGCAATATTCCTGGCACCTATCGTGAACCACGCTTCAATATCCACACCAGGGAACGTAGTAGGTTCAGGACAACATGTGTGTCCCTCATCCGTGATTAGTTCCACATTCAGATTCTTCAAGACCTCTCTCATGGTGAGTTCAAAATGGGGAAGTCTGAATGGGATTGTACATCCTGGGAAATAGGTGTATTCTATAGACTTACTCACTTTCAGCACCCCCATAGCTAGATTCAGCAGATTCAACCCGCTCAATTGTTCCTAGTTCTTTGAGGATTTTACCAAGCTGTTCAATTGGCGGTGTTCCTAGACTTGGTAGCCCCATTTTTTCACGCGTCTTAAGCATTGGTTCGCTGACCAAAATTGTGCGTCCTTCTGAAAGAATGGCTCGTGCTCTATCAAGAGCAGTCTGAGGCGTATTTCCAGAAAGCAACCCTCTCACTTTAGCAAGCACTAGGATTTCAGGTATCTTCACATGCTCAGGGCATCTGACTTCACACTGTTCGCAAGTAAGGCAAGTCCAGATTAGTTGCTCCTGTGCTAATGATTCATCTGCTAGAATTAGTTTCTCTAGAAAGAGTCGTGGGTTGAATGACTCGTCTATCGATGCTACAGGACAAGCAGCTGTGCATCTTCCACATTGGTAGCATCTCAATAGGGTCATACCCTCTGGCTGCAGAAGAATCCACCTACGGAATTCAAGGTCCGATGATATTTCATGAGCTGTCATAATAGTCAAACCATGTAAACTGGATGTAAATTCTCGAGTTAAGCGTCCCAAAAAGAATGTCGATTTGTTTCAGATTTTTGTTATAATTCGATTTATGCCATATAGGAAAGAACCTTGAGATTGGATGTAATTTTAAGAGACACATTTCATCACTCGATGACGAATCATATCACCTACGTAATCCTTTTATTAGTGCGCTAGCGCTAACCGTGGTAGTTCCTTTAACAAATAGAGGAGAGTAATCACGATCGGAAAAGAAAAGGCAATTGGTGCCCTTATCTTCATATTCGCCCTGCTGGTGCTAATCTACTACACTTGGGGGCTAGTTATCCTTCAATTATTCCCAGACCTCTCAACCTGGGTTGTTGACACATTTGGTGCTTTGGCACCTCTATTCAATCCAAGTCCAGATTTCCTGGTTCAACTACCGATATACCTGGGCGTGGTTCTAATCATGGTCATTGCTATGTGGATTGGTTGGACAATGCTGACCACTCCTGCTCCAGAGCCACTTGAGGACTTCGACTTCGATGAGGAAGAAGTTGCAGAGAAGGCTGAAGAGTAATCCTTCAAGTACAGCTAGCGAACAGGGCCGAAAGGCCCTTTCATCTCATGTTGTTAGTAGATAATATCGTAGCTAACTGCTTTTACCTTCATCTGTCATTTTGAGGGCTTTATTAATTAAATCAACAACAATTTCACAAAGCCGGTCTGCATCGTCCTAGGTCTTTCTTTCTGCGAAACTATGATAGAGTGGTTCAGTGTCCGATGGACAAATTAACATCCAACCTTCAGCATATATGTGGAACGTAAACCTGCAGTTTTTAGACGAGTAAACATCTCTCCACCCATTCTCGAGTCACGAGCCATAGCAACATTGTCAGAACCTAATACAGACTCGATTACTCTTCCAAGATTCATGACAATGTCAACTGTAGACTCTTTGTTGATTAAACTGCGAATGCCATTAGTGTCAAATATGTTGGTCAGGATGAGTTCACTCAGGACATAGTGCAAATAGGTCATGACTTAAGAGTTACTGCGAAATTAATGATTCAGTGTTATAACATGCCTCTATTTGGACGTTCGAAAGATTCGGAATACAGAGATGCTGCAAGATTGCTGAAGGAGGGAAAAGTCGCAGAAACAATCAGAAAGCTGAGAGTAATTGTCGAAAAGAGTCCCACACATGTCAATGCGTATGTGACCCTAGCTGTAGCCCTCATGGAGGCTCAAGAGAAACCTACAAGAGATAGCCCTCAGACCGTAGAGGCATTGGCTCTGCTCGATACAGCAGCTGCGTTGGACAAAAAGAATCCTATCCCATACTTCAATATGGGTGTGATACTCAGGAAGCTTGGTCTTCTTGAGGAAGCTCTAGTGAGCTTTGACAAAGCTTTGGAGAGGGAGGAACGGCAACCACTAGCGATAGCTAATATGGCGGAGATTAACTATGAGTTAGAACGGTGGGAGGAAGCAATTCGCCTAGCCAAACTGGCTCTCATAAGAGACCCTGGTCTTGAATCATCTATGGGTTGGGTAAGAGTTGCTATGAGAAAAGCGGGAATGTTAGATCATGATGGCAATGTGATTCATCGTCCAGAGTGATGGACAGTACGCAATGCTTAAATTGACACCTCTCGGCTTCAGCACAGTTACGAGTCGTGACAAACGACTCCGTATACTATAACTGGTGATTACATGTCACAAAAAGGCGAACCAATGTACCGCGGGTATCCCCTGTCAGAGTTGGCTAAGATGAATATGGACTCGCTCATCGAGCTACTACCATCACGCAGGAGAAGGACCCTCAAGCGCGGCTTACCCCCACGTCAGAAAAAACTGCTTATGAAACTCAGAGCAGCAAGAAAACAACAAAGGAAAGGTAAGGAAGTCGTCGTTCGTACTCATTGTCGTGACATGGTCATTCTTCCTGAAATGGTGGACCTTACTATCGCTGTTCACAATGGCAAGGAATTTTCCCGGATAAAGATCATTCCTCAAATGATTGGACACGTGCTTGGAGAGTTTGCGGTTACTAACAAACCCGTAAAACATGGAAACCCAGGTATTGGAGCTACCAAATCTTCAGCTTACGTACCACTAAAATAAAACATATTCAGAAAAGGAGCTTCATAAGCCCTTTTTTCCAAGATTTCTTATTCAAATAGTCTTTGACACATTCGAGATTAGATGATTTATTCTACAGCATATGGGGATGAAGGTCCTCTAAGAAACACAAACCAACATGCAGAGTCATGTGCAAAAGTGGCAGGAAACATTCTGAATTTTAAAGGGGTTGCTTAGTGCATACTGCTAATATGTGTCCTACATCATCGAACATATCATGGACGCTCTAGAAGTAATCTATACAAGGCGAAGTATCAGAAAATTCGTAATGAAAGAGATACCTGATGAGGACGTCATTAAGATTCTGAAAGCAGGGATGTGTGCCCCGACAGCTGGAAACCAAAGACCTTGGCAATTCATCGTCGTTAGGGAGAGGGAGATGTTTGATTGTTTCATGGAAGCTTATCAGTACACGAAGCAGATGTTAGTAGATGTCCCTGTGGCAATAATGGTTTGTCTTGATCGGAATCGAGAAAAATACGAGAATCGCTGGCAAATGGACTGTGCCAACGCTACTTTAAACATGCTACTTGCCGCACATAGTATGGGATACGGTGGTCTTTGGCTTGAGATATATCCAGTTGAGGAACGTATTAAGATGATTCAGGAATCTTTCGAACTCCCAGAAACAGTAATTCCCTTTGCTTTAGTAACTGTTGGACATGCTGCTGAAGAAAAGCCTCTGGTTGATCGATATGATTCGTCATTAATCCATTACAACAAATGGTAACAAGGGAGTAAATCCGCTTTTTGGGGTAATAGATTAATTCATAGTGCGTGATAGATTAATAGTCAGACGCGCTTATCATATACCTCTGACGGTTCCATTTCACCCACTCCCACCCAAATATGAGCCCTATTACACACAGCCCAAGCCCAATCAAATCTTTAACCGGGGAGTATGTGGGAAAGCGACCGCCTTGTCCCCCGAGAAGTAAGAGTCCTGCAACGATGAACGCTGCAGCAAGGCAGGATAGATAATCACGATTTTTAATAGTTGTTTGATTTTCTTCGTTCACCTACAGAATTACCCCTGTCTTAGATTTAAGAACAAATTAGACTTCACATTAGAATAGACAGACAGTATAGATGAATGATTCGCTCATTTTTTAGAATAGAGCTATGAACAACAAGGGTAGTTACGCAATCAGTGGAAGAAGCAATATAGCAGTCATAGAGATAACCACTAGCAACGTGTTTATCGAGGGGCTCGCAGTGTCTTTGAATGGATCACCCAACATTTAGAAAGACTCCTTGGTTTATACTCTTTTAAATTACTCAATTATTTGGTTGGGTGGCGAACACTGGGAAATCGTGGTAGGAGGGGGGAGTTTTCGTATGAGGGCATTGTTACGAAAAACAGACCCATGTGTTCGCCATTGATTTCATCTGGTCTTCAGCAACAATGTATCTATAGTATTGATTTGAACCCAGGGTATACCTGATATTCTCAGATACCCCAAAAATCCATCAAAGAATATACAAGTCCTTGGTTTGAGTGGTGGTGTAGCATTGTTCCTGCATGTTTTCCTATGATGCTATGAGATTGAAATGAGATAACAGTGCATCTCGGATAGACCGAGCTAATTCTATGAACAGGTGCAACCACCATAGTACTATTGCAAGTTACAGGTGAAGTTATTTGGTTTGATGTATTTAGTTCGCGCACGACTCCCGGAGTTGATCGAGTGAGTCTAAAAGGGCCACTACGCGATAAGAAGGGTTACATCAAGACTATCTTAGAACCACTTAACATAGTAGTTCAGAGTCTTAGGAACCGGACCGTCGGAGATGCAATTGCGTATTATGAGATGATTTGGGACACTCCAACTGTAGAACCTCATACTGGAGATATTGAGATTGCACTTATGTCTCGGTTTGATGAGTTATTGTTCAAGATAGTAAATGAAAGTCTGACAAGTGAGCGTGTTGTACGGCGAGTCACTAGTCGCAGCACGAGAGTGTTTTTTAGACACACTGCAAATCTCGAAGTTTCAATTGACACATCAGCAGTTTAGTTTCTCGAATCCTTAGCTTTATTTCTGTTCATGTAAATCTGACTCCAATCACATGTCGTGGTGGATGATGTATTAGATGAGTCAAGAGAAACGATTAGGTTTTCGAGGACCCTTAGTATTAGCACTTGGAGGAACTCTTATCATGTTCCCGCTTCTATCGTATGCCCAGCTACTATATGATGGTAGACTTTCATTCCCATATGAGGGGGCAGCAGTTGGCATGATGGTATGGGTGTGTTTGATTACTTTTCTTGGTCTTTTAATAGCTGGAATGGGACTTCAGATGATTCTTGCCGATAGCAGATAGAGGAGGTGCCATGTGGCCCCTCCCTCATATATTTCATCAATCACCGGAACTTGACAAAGTAGATCACAAGTACTAGGGCAATAACAGCTACTCCAACGACAATACCAATGAGAAGGGGGTCAAAGGTCGCGGGTGTTCCTAGTGATATTACAAACTCTGTGAAACCACTATAGTTGTTGCCAAAGAAGATGCTGAATCCTGAACTTGTCAAGTCGTCTGAGAGCATAATGGTAGCTTGATCAGTGAGCGATTGTCCACTGTTAATAGCGATGATGGAGTCCAATGTGGTACCAAACTCATCAAGAATTAACACACTCTCTTTGCTTCCAAGACGAGGACTCAGACATTCTGTCCTAGTAGACACAGATATGCTTGTTCCAGCTGTGATGCCTCCAGAGATTCCTGTTATAGATACATCAAGTCTAGGAGTCATTTCAAGCAGATAGACGAATGATGGAAGCATATCTTCCCAGAGCGAATTGATATACTCGTCATCTGGATTGAAGTAGCCATAGATACCTTTCCACTCACGGATAATGTGCGTGCTGTTGTTCTCTATGATTACATGAGCTGATTCCAAGTCCACGGTCCCATTATGGTATAGCTCCAGAGTGATAGGTACCGTGGTGCCACGCTCATAATACATCCATTCAGCCCAACCTCCACTCAGACCAGCTTCCTGTGACATTCCTGATGCCATATTGCCAAGATAATTATTGAAACTGTTTGGCAAGATATCATTCAAATCGGTGTATACCTGATAATAGAGGATAGGTTCAGTCCACTCTTCAAATTCATCAGCGGGGAAATAAGTCGCATTAATTCCGGAGTGTAGCGAGTATGCCATAGCGAACCTATGTTTTTGTGTAAAGTCACGAAAAGCTTGGGTTTCAGGTTCTGAGAAGGGTTGAGTTCCACAATAAATCTGCGTAATAGGATTAAGCAAGTCAGGGTCATCAAGTCCCCAGAATGTTGCATAATTCCTGTTTAGGTCGACGAGACCGACCTCATCTTCATTGATTAAACCATCCTCATCGTTGTCAATACCCTCCCAGTACTCCCAGTCGTAGTCGTTGATATGAGGAACTTCGGTTGGATAGTCCTTTTCATAGACAAGGAAATTAGAGATCCATCCGTCGCCATTTACATCTTCTAAATCATCCTCAGAGAAGAGACCATCTGCATCATTGTCGTATGGACGTAGGTTCTTTCTCAACCAATGATTCCCTTGATTTATAACAATCTCAAGCGCATCAGGATTGAGAGTAGGAATAACGTATATCTCTTGAGTATCAATATATTCAGTGACAACAACATCCTCTCCATAATTATTGAGAAGATGGAGTACAAACCGCAGAGCCATTTCGACAGTAATCTGCTCCCGTCCATGATGCTGAGCTAGAACTAGTGTCTTGGCTTTTTGAACAGTATTCAGCTCGTTAGTGATACGAATACATGTAAGATTTCGACCTTGGTAGCTTTGACCAATTACCTCTAAATCAACAAGTTCAGGTACTAGATTGTGTATGTTCTCGATCTCTTCATCTAATTCTGTAGGATCGTGAAACTGGTCATCATAAAGTAATGTAACATCTTCCCATGTGCGAGTCACAGATGGCGTGACAACTTTCTCAATGACTGGCACTTCTCCAGCTTGTTGTGTAGCCATCACTTGGATAGGAGTTGTAATCAGAGCAAGAATTAGAGCGAGAAGAAATATTCGTGGTTTAACATGTGTGATCTTAGTTCACCTCATTTCTTCTGATGTAATGAAGTCCCAAACGTTCAACCGGACAACAACGCAATATGGGACCCATTAGCAGTTTATCAAAGTGTCATTAGTTCCTATAATAGCAGTTTAGTTTCACGTAATGTCTCGCTGTTTTCAGCTACCATGTTTCAATAACAATAAAGCACATGCTGAAACAATGAAAATAAGAGGGAGCGAAAGATGATTCGTGTGGCGACAGCTCATGAAAAAAGCTATCATCATCTATGAGAGTGTCTATGGTAATACGAGAAAGATTGCAGAAGCGATTTGTAAGGGCATCAACGAGGTTGAGGGAGCAGAATGTCTCATAAGAAAGACTGGTGAGATACATACTGACGACCTTTGTGATTATGATGCGATTATTCTTGGATGTCCGAATCATAACCAGGAACCAGCACTTAATCTGGTCAAGTTTATAGATAGAGCATCCATTGTGCATCTTAAAGGAAAGTTTGGAGCAGCATTCGATACATACACAGGTGGAAACAAGGATGTTGCTGTGACCAAACTAGAAGCTAGAATTCATGAAAAGCTTCCAGGAATTGAGTTGATAGGAAGTCTGTCATCAAAAGTTACAGGACGCAAGGGACCCCTAGCAGGTGATGAGGAATCAAAAGCACTAGATTTTGGAGTAAAGTTTGCGAGAAAACTCCTAGAATAGCATCAGTATCAAGTTAGGCTAACAATTCATAAGCATTAGAATCTAAACGATACTAGATTCGCGTAGACTTGGAGGTAGACCGTATGCAGAATCGGAAAATTGCAATTGCAACTATTATAGGGATTATCTTGTTTATCACAGATCTGAAATATGGATGGATTGCATACCCACTCAGCGGGATTCCAAGCATATTCCTTATTGTTTTCATCGTGGGAATAATTGCAGGTGACGGAGGTTCGGGATTCGTGAGTGGGATATTAGCTGAAGTGCTAGGCGTTCTAATAGTAGCTTTGCTTCCTGAAATTTTAAGCCCTGAATTTACTATTAGTGGGGCAGATGTATTTAGTCGAATGTGGGCCATTATGATACTATCAGTTTCGTATAGCGTGAGATTCGAGAGCGAACCAATAATTGTTATCTTTCTTTGGTTAATATTACTAGTCTGGATTGCTCCCCTCATTTTCGGTATGGCAATTCTTTTCGGACCCTTAGGCGGCTTTATTGGAAGTTTCATCTATTCAAGGGTTTCAAGATCAGAGGCAACTCCAGCAAGAGTACCCTCTCCACAACCCCAACTAGCAACCCCGCCACCACTTAAAGAGGAACCTATAAAGGATACATCCTTTCCAGATGTAGAAACAAGTCCAGAGGATGTCTCAGATGAGGAACCAGACTCTCCGGAATAAAAGCTATCAGGGTAAAATAACAACAGTTATAACATATTAAATGCTAATATTTAATGTGTGAGGACACTCTAAAGTCCCGACAGTCCCAAGTTTCAGCCCATTAGCAGATATCCGCTGATCAACCTGGAGAAATCGCATGAGACGGAGCAATGAAGATAGAGGCAATGCACATGTCTGGAGCAGAAACGAAAACCCCATGTGGTAAATGCAGTTGCATCATACTGTATACCTCTGAGTTCTGCGTATTCTGTGATGCTGCTGAAGAAATACTAATTGAAGCTCTCATGAATTTTGGAGTTTCCAGGACCGCTATCCGTGAGGTCGATGTTGAAACAGAGGATGAATGTGGATGCAGAACTGATGATGTCACAATGTTGCCAACTATCAAGGTCTGCGATCAACACCTTACTGGACTACCAGAAGAGCAATCTATGAGAGATGCTGTAATGCAGGCTATCATGAAGGACTGCTTTTGCGAACAGTGCTAGAAATCAAGTTGAATTGTTTCCCAGCGCACACGACCCTGTTCTACTGCTTCTTTGATTTTACGCTCAGTGAGATTCAATTGAGCATTGCCAGTCTTGATGTCTGCAAGGATGACTGTAATTGGCTCATCTGAGTGGCTATCCTTTACTGCACTGTAACCATCAAAAATGAGATAATCGATTGGAGCGCCGATGAACCGAGCATCGGAGGGATCATACTTGAAGACATCTCTATACATTGGGACCATGTGCTCTGCTATCTTGCCCTTCAGAACATAACGGCTTCTGTCTGCAGCATCTTTTCTGATTGATGACTCTTGTTCAGCCCAAGTCTGACGAAACTCTTTCTCTATCATTGCTATCCGATGACGAAGTTGCATTTTCATTATCAAGTATACACATGCAGTTAGAATTAGACCAATTGAGAACCCAATGAGAATATCTGTGAGTGCCATACAAGAGAGTTAACGCGGATACATATATTCTCAGGTAATCTGCAGGTATTCGATGGACATTACTTCTTGAGAGGAAAAAGCTGACCCTTAAGTGTGAGTTTCGCTAGAATACAACTAGTGACACAGAATGTCTGAAGAAACTCTGGATCTTCTGAAGACCCTATCTGCAACTCCGGGACCTGTTGGTAGAGAGAAGATGGTTCAAGACATTATCAAGGACCACTTCAAGGAATACTGTGGGAGCTACACCCAAGATAGACTTGGTAATGTTATAGGAACATTAGAAGGGGACATCAAGAAGCATTTTGCAGTCGTAGCACATGCAGATGAAGTTGGATTCCTTGTTAGTAATATAGATGAGCAAGGATTCTTACGTGTGAAGTGGAACACACAAGGGCACATGCCAGACCTTCGCCTTTTACCAGGACAATGGGTTCTGATTATGACTGAAACAGGACTGATTCCAGGTGTTTTTTGTGTTATGACAGCGCACTTGGCAGGTCCTGAGGGAAAAAACAGAATCCCGACATATGAAGAGGTCTTCCTAGATATTGGAGCGAAAAACATCGAGGATGTTCAGGATTTGGGTATAAACATAGGCGACCCTGTAATCTATGCAGCCCCGGTTGAAAAACTATTGAATCATCATGTTTCTGGAAAGTCCATGGATGACAGGGTAGGACTTGTTGTGCTGTTGAGAGTTTTGACTCAATTTGCCAAGGTATCAAAAGCTAAACGACCCACTATTACATTCGTTTCAACAGTAATGGAGGAAATGGGAGCAAGAGGAGCAGCTGTTGTAGCGAAAACCCTTGACGTTGATGGTGTAATTATCATAGATATTGGGCTTGCAGATGACCATCCAGGGACTAGGGGAGAAACAGGTATTGCTTTGGGGAAGGGACCAGTTGTAGTGATCAAAGACAAGGCTATGCATTACTCACATGACTTAATTCAGAGCATCATTAAAACAGCTGAGAGAGAGGAAATACCAATTCAACGCGCAGTGTTTCACTCGTATATGACCGATGGTGTTCAATTTGCTTCACACAATCAAGTTGTATCTGTGTTGGCAGTACCATGTAGATATTCTCATTCTAGTTTTGAAACTGTGAGTCTTTTGGATATAGATATGGCAATACATCTACTGCTGAAACTGCTTGGAACTAGTTCTTAGCAGACCTGTGAGATATAGGTTCCACACGTACCTTCATACTCTCACGAGCTAACACGACAACTTCGGTTCCTGCGCTAATGGGACCAACATCACAACGAGCCTCCCAAATCTCGGCTCCGACCTTAATCTTCCCGGTCTTCTGCGTGACTTCCTCAATAACAATTCCCGTCATCCCCTGTAGTTCATAGAAAGGTCTAGCCTCATCCAATAGAGATGGATAGACAAGGTAGTATTTTCCAGCGACAAATATTGCAGCGCCAATTAACAATAGGACAGTAGCAGGTAGAAACCATTCAGGTTTAAAGATGAAAACAATCCACATAGCTATGGGAATTAAGACCAATTCGTCTACTGTTATTGCAATGAATTTAGCTCTAGGTGAGAAATCCACCATATTAACACATCCTATTTTTCAAGCATTCATTAGTGCGAGATGAAAAAAAGGTTTGCAACTCGGATATCTTTGGAACAACTTTAGATAGATAGTACGATTGAAAAGGGGAGCAGAATGCCGCCACCTTCGTGACCATTTCTTGAAGACAGAAACGATTCAAATCATGGCAGGAGCAGCCTTGCTATCTGCATTCACATATGTTCCCATACTTGCGAGAGAAACGATTGGCATATCAGAGCTGCTTGTAACGGTCATTGTTGGTATATATGCCACATCCTCGTTCATTTCTTCATACATATTTGGTCGGGCTGGAGATGTTTATGGCAGGAGGGTTGTAATTAGACTTGGTTTGTTTTTAGCTATGGTTAGTTTTGGACTACTTCTAGTTTCTTCAAGCTTCGAGGTTTTGTTCTTTGTGAGAATGGTAAATGGATTCTGCGTTGGGATGTATCCAGGTGCATTGGCTGCTTATGCTTTTGAATCAAAGATGAAGATGGGGCGCTTTGCTACATGGGGAGCAGCGGGTTGGGGAATTGGAACACTGTTCGCGGGTTATGCGGCAGGATACAACATTTACTATGCGTTCCTCATGTCTACATTATT
This sequence comes from Candidatus Thorarchaeota archaeon, assembly GCA_016840855.1. GTDB lineage: Archaea > Asgardarchaeota > Thorarchaeia > Thorarchaeales > Thorarchaeaceae > SMTZ1-45. Next base: position 27,295 of record JAEORO010000143.1, read on the forward strand.
CTTGGCTATCGCATTTGCATCAGCACTTACACTTCCACCAATGAAAAGAGAATTCATGAAAGTATCTTGGTTCCCAGTGGATACATTCAAGCGTAATGCGTCAATTTACTTAGCAGTCTTCATTCGACATAGTAGTGCTTTTGCAATTTGGACACTCTGGCCTTTGTTTCTTTATGACTTAGGTGGCAACCCATTTTCAATTGCGATTGTACAAGCTACTAATGCTGTGGCGCAGGTCTTTTTCATGGCAACAATGACAGATAGAGTTGATAGTAAGAAACTTGTCGCAATTGGACTGATTTCCTCAGCGGTCACTTTTGCGTGGTTCCCATTTGCCCGCAATATAATAGAGATACTGCCTTCGCAGCTGCTACTTGGATTTGCATGGGCAACACTCTATGTTGGTGCGCTAAAGTTTGTGACTGAGAATAACAAAGAGCGATCAACAGCAGCAGGACTTCTTCAGTCAATATTATCACTCTCTGGAGTAGTTGGTCCAGTAGTGGCTGCTGTAATTTATACTATTATTCCGGGATATGTCCCCATAATGTTCTACGCAGTAGGAATGTCGCTTCTTGGATATGTAATCTTCTGGTGGAACAATCGGAATGACAAACAGAAGATGCCTGCATTAGAACTAGAAATTAAAACTTCATAGATGGAAGTTATATTTGCGCGAGTGGATTTGCCCTTATACTATCAAATTCAAACTAAATGATTGGTGATTGTTTCATGCACATCAGAAAAATGACACAACAAGATGTTGATTTTGGTGTGGGTCTTGCCATCGCGGAAGGTTGGGGAAGCACAAAGCTGGATTTTGAGGAACTGTTGGCATTTGATCCCAAGGGGTGCTTCATTGTTGAGAATAATGATATGCCTATTGGAATGATTTGTACAACCCCATACAATGGTTTTGGTTTCATAAGTAATCTCATAGTGCTAGAAGAGTATAGAAATAGGAAGGTGGGCACACTATTAATGAAACATGCCCTTGACTATCTAGAAGACAAAGGCGTGAGAACTCAATTACTTGATGGCGTCGTTAAGGCTATTTCCTTGTATGAACGATTTGGTTTTGAAAAGAGATACAAATCATTACGTCTGGAGGGGAATGTTGAACCAAAGGAGTCGGATGACGTCCGATCTATGACAATTGCAGACTTGAACACGATAGATCGTTTTGATACTGAGTTATTTGGAGCATCGCGAAAGAAATTCATTGAGTCAAGATTGAACAATTTCCCTAAACTGTGTAAGGTTTTAGAAATTGAGGGAGAGTTAGCAGGTTATATCATGGGAAGTGAAAGAAACGAGTCAGTAAGGATTGGTCCATGGGTTATGAGGTATGCTTCAAAGCAATCAGATGATTTGTTGCAAGAGTTAGCCTCCGAGGTTGATGAAATGACCCTACAAATAGGTGTTTTAGAGAATAACACAAGTGCACTTCAGATACTAAAGAAATACAGATTTGCTCAGAAAAGCTTCTCTTGGAGAATGATCAGGGGAAGAAGTGGTGACTGGACCTTCTCAGACCATCTCTATGCAATCTGCTCTGCTGCACGTGGGTAGATTTACTTAGAATAGTATCATTGTTTTTTTCGATACTTGATTTCCTCCAGCTTTTGGCTGAAATCCGTCCGTACAATTTTGTTCGTTATAATGGGGGCTAGTATTATCATGCCTAGAGCAAACGTCCCAATCACACTCAAATCGACAAGGAGAGTTCCATAGTTGCCCTCAACAAACATCCTGATCAAGCTGCGATAGACGTTTGACACCGGTAAATATTCATTGAATGCATCAAATGTGACTCCTACAAGCTCCAAGGGAGCAATACCACCGCCCACTATCCAATAGAAGAGACCGGTTAGAGCTGCCAGAGGAACGGTAAAAACGGAGTTACGCAGTAACGCCCCAAATATGATGCCAATCCCTGAACAAAACACGGATAGTAAGAGAGTAAGGGCCAGATATGTCACAACATCACCCTGGGGCCAAACACCAAACATAACATAGCTTAAGACGAATATAACAGGAGGGGAAATGTAGCTGATCACTACTCCACTCAGCATCTTCCCAAGAAATATAGAATGAGGTGACTGATTCGATAGGTTCAGTTCATCCCATGTCTGTAGTTCGAATTCCTGCGTTAATGCCGAGCCAGCACCAAAAATGGCACCAACCATGATTCCATACACAGTAATCGTCCACGCCATATATGCAAGTCGAGGTGGAGTGAAGGGCCGAAGATTCTCAACCTCGAAGCTCACTGCAGAGTCTTGATTGAGATATCTATGATAGAATAAATCGAGCTTGCGAATCACTGGCATTCGAAGGTTCTTTGTAAGGTCCTCGTGAACATTGGCTACTCTAATATGGATGAATGTTGACTCATTATGAGATAGCGCATATTCAAAGCCAGAGGGGATTGTAATCACAAGAAGAATATCGCCATTGTCAAAAAGTCGTGATGCACTCTCAGCATCCATCTCAACTGGAACCAGTCTTGGAGGGATGGGATCATACTCTTCAAGAATCTCAATGAATCCATTTGTATAAACATCAGGATTCTGCTCTTCCACAACGAGCGCCACTTCGAGACCTGAGCCATAATAGACTCCACCCATCAATAAGGTGAAAGCAGTGAAGAAAAGAATAGGAAGGAGAATAACGAGTAAGAGCTTCCGAGGGTTCCGCTTCCATACTCTCAGCTCTTTGATGAAACTGACCATTAAGACTCTTATTGACAGTTTCATGACCGCTCGACCTCCCTTCTCATTAAACGAGATACAACTATTGTTAGAACCAACCATGTTCCTAGTAGATAGAGACCGCTGAGCCAGAGACCGAGTAGAGTTTCAGAGAAAAAGACACGAGTCCAGAGTCCAATTGAGTGAGTGGTTGGTATGGACAGCAGAATGATTCTTATTGAATATGGTGCAAGCCCAATCGGAGCAAGTCCACCACCAGCGAGAAAGCCAACAACCGTCAATAGAACTGATGCAAGCAAAGACTGCTCCCGATTTCTTACTTTCATTCCTATTAATTCACCAAGAGGGACCAGAGCCAGAACTGTAAGCAAGAGAACCACAAATAACACGAGCAGGTTCCCTGTAGGATACACATCCAAGCTAAGTGTGATGACTGGTACAGTGATCAACATTGCTAAGAAAGATCGAGGAATAGCTGCTATAGTTCGCCCAATGACTATAGCGAATCTTGATGCGGGGGAGCTCAGCAAATCATGAATTGCGCCAGTTTCAAACTCAGTAGCTGTTAACATGGCTTGACTTGCCAGTGCGCATGACATGAAGGACAAGAGTATTCCAGCAGCACCCATGTACGCAATATTAGAGGGGGTCACAGGTAGAAACAGCGTTTCATCAAGCGCTACTCGAGCACCTGACTGGTCGAACTCAGGAGAGATTGCACCTTGGTTATATAGAAGCACAGCAGCCTCAATTCGATGAACATAATTCTTGACAACATCATCATTTGCGTTATTGATGAATAATACTACCATACCCTTCTGTCCTGAGCTTATGTTTGCCCCAAATCCTTCAGGAATCAGTATATAGCCAATCAATTGCGTGGATTGATAGAGGTCCGAAGCTGTTTCCAAGTCATATCTCTCAATTTTGAACCAAGTGTGATTGGTTGTTGAAACCATGTTCTCAATTATGCCAGCCATGTCGTTTGCTTGAGGAGATACATCTTGAACAACAAGACCACAAGTGAAGGACTCTCCACCACCAACAGAAGACCACATGATTGAATATACAAGAATAAATACAAAGGGAATAATGAGGCTTGGCGCGAGAAATCTGGGATCTCGCTTTGCTTGTTTCAAGTCTTTCTTCACGATTGCGGCTATCTCTCGCAACATATCAATCCCTCAACATAGAGCCAGTGATTGCCAAAAATACGTCACCAAGGGAAGGCTCTCGCATTGATGCCTGTTTCACAATAAGACCACTATCAGATAGGCGACTAATTACAAGAGGCAAGTCAGTGTGGCCTTCAAGACTCCGAATCCAAGCTGTGCGTGGACCCCCGTTCAATGGGTCAGACACTTTTTCAACATCGAGCTTTACTTTTTCAGCTAGCCATTCAGATCCCTGATTAGCTCCAAGTCCTTCAATCAAAACCTCAATCAAGTAGTTACCGACATACTGACGCTTCAGGTCGCTCGGAGTACCTGTCGCAACTAGTCGTCCATTGTCAATCACAATTACCCGATCAGCCAAAGCTTCAGCTTCATCCATATAATTCGTGCAGAAGAGAACAGTACGACCTTCATCCTTCATCTTGCGAACCTGGTTCCAAATCAAGTTACGACTTTGAACATCGACTCCTAAAGACATCTCATCTAAGATTAGGAGCTCTGAGTCATGAAGTATCGATCGAACTAATGCAAGACGACGTTTCATTCCACCAGAGTAAGTCTTCACGAGGTCATCTTTTCGATGCATGAGCCCAGCTAATTCGAGCATCTTGATTGTCCGATCGCCTACCTGTTCTTTTGGAACTCCGTATAATTCTGCATGATATTCAAGCGACTCGTAGGCAGTAAGATCATTATAGAGGGCAGTTTCTTGGGGCATGAATCCAATGAGCTTTCGTATTGTATCGAGATTGTCTGACACCTCATGTCCAGATACTTTCACACTACCGGATGTTGGTTTTAAAATTCCCGTAATTAATTTCACAGCAGTTGATTTGCCTGCTCCGTTTGGACCTAAGAGACCAATAATTTCGCCCTTTTCAACCGAGAAAGACAGATTGTCAAGAGCCTTAAGACCACCCTTGTAGATATGAGTGAGATTGGACACTTCAACTATCGAGGTCAGTTGAATCACCTATGTAATTATGACAAACATGGAACATAGGTTTGGTGTCACGAACGGGGTAACAAAGCATAGTTCTAAATGAAAAGGCGGACGTAGGAGATATCATGCCACTCGAATTTCTTATCCGTTCTGAGGTGCGGGAAATCCTTTCTGAACTAATGTGGGGCGATCGATTTGAAAAAGACCTTGAAGCCAAGGTCCCTTCAGAACAAGAGTTCAATGAAATTAGAAACATTCTTCTCGAGTTGGATATTGTCTATCAATTTCGGGGAGAGAACAATGCGCCATATCTCTCGTTAACCGACAAAGGTGTTGCAATAGCCAATAGATTGTATGAGATCGAACGAGTTCTCGAGGGCGAGGACATCGATGCGGATTAGCTTAAATTTGTCACTCCTAAAGTGACAATAAACTCAAAAAAAAACGTGACATAAGCAACTTGGGTTTGAAATGGCTCAAGATACTATTGTTGGAAATCTCACTAGCTTGGGTCTGACAAAGAATGAAGCAAAAGCATATCATTCTCTTGTTAGACTTGGGAGATCCCCCGCCAGGATAATTGCTGAAGATTCCGGAATACCCAGAAGTAAGGTGTATGAAACCCTTGAGCTTCTTGAAAAACGAGGGATAATCAAGAAGATTGCTGGAAGTGACCCTACACTCTTTGACCCTGCACCGGTGGATGCTGCTTTGGATCATCTTGAGGAGAAAATCAAGAGTTCATCAACAAGTGCTAGAAAGTTACTGAAGGGGCTTCAGTCGTTGAGAGGGACTGAAGCAAAGGAGTTCGCTTGGGCAGTCCAAGGTATGGAACAGGTCATCATGGGTCTGCGAACAGCAATTGAAAAGGCTCAAGACTATATACACATCGCTTCAGTATCACCAACTATACTAAAACATCTCAGAGGGGCTTTTAGTACAGCAAGAAATCGAGATGTTAGAATTGAGTTAATCACAACAACTCCAGGCTCCAAGGAGATTCCTGGGCTCGAACACTATCTCACTGTGAATATTGCCATGCCTAGTAAAGATCTACTAATGGAGAGTTTCAAAGAGGTCTTCCAAGCACCTCAATTATCTGAAGAGGAGTGGGAGCCTACACGAATGCTGATTATGAACATCGATGGACGAGAGAGCATAGGAGTCTTTCTACCCGGAGATGACTCCACACAACCATGGGCATTACACATCCGAAGTCGACTTGTGGTGTTGATTCAATGGCAAGTTGTGAAGACCGTCATTTCAAGTGTAGAGGCAATAATCCAGAAAGAAAGATTATAGGTCAACATATCCTACGACTTTAATATTTTAATTCGATTGGTATTTTAATCAACAACAGGCTTTATTGATAGGAGTAGCATAAATGTGAATGAACCTCATCTCGTAGCCCTACGATGTCCAAAATGTGGAAAAAGACTGAGTCTTGCAAATAGTTTTTCTGCAACGAGAGAAATAGAAACAGGAGAGATTGTGTGTGAGAAAGGGCATATGTGGCCCATAATAGATAGCATTCCATCTCTTGTGTATCCCAGCATAACTAATGACGACGCGAAGTGGATTGCAGAGTACGATGAGATGGCAGATAATTATGATGATCTTGTAAAGCAATATGATGAATGGCTCGGCATCGACATGATGAAAGAACGTGAGAATATCTCGCAATTCATACCAATTGAGGGTCCAGTAAGAATCATTGATGTAAGTATAGGGACGGGATCTAACTTCATTGCATTGTATAATCAATTCAGGAACGAGATTGGTAGGTTCAACCTTCATGGGATGGATCTGTCGACCAAGATGTTGAGAGTTTCCAAAACTAAGTTTTTTGAAACCAAGTTATCAGTCAATCTAACACATGGAAGTGTGTATAATCTTCCATACCAGACATCGTTCTTCGACATCGTTATACACTCAGGAGGCATCAACACATTTTCAGACATACAAAAATCACTGAATGAGATGTTGAGGATTACCAAGTCGGGAGGTCTCATCATTGTGATTGATGAAGGTTTATCTCCAAAGAAGAGGATGAGCGAAGAGGGAAAGGCAATCATGAAAGCTAATACTCTCTTTTCAGCTACACCGCCTTTACAAAATATCCCAGACCAAGCAAGGGATGTCGAAGTCACATATGTAATGAATGAAACATTCTACCAGGTTGTCTTCAGGAAATAGTAGCTAGTCATTAGAATAATGACATAGTCGCAGCCTAATTCTTCTCTGTCAGTTCTTTGTCCGAATATCGAATCTGTAGCTAAAGTTGGTGTGCCAAATCATCAGCTTAAATCGATTCTGGTTATGATGTTGTAGGAGAGGGGGTCTATTTTGAAAAATAGCTATAGAAAAAGTGAAGCACTCAAGTGGCTTCCCACAAGAGTACTTCCTTCACAGTTATATTGCGTTTCTTTGAGGCACTCATTGAATGGCTCTCTTCAGACAGATTTGAGCCGTTTGTTACTTTGGAATTTGTCATTGTGATCTACCTGAATGTGTAAGCGTGTGTAATGGCGTCAGTTGAAATCTGTCGTTTGTGTTCATACTTTCGCTTGATTGTTTTATCTAACTCCATGATACTTTACCTCCTGTATACGTATGCGTACCCAATTGCATCAGTTGTGTAAACCTTTGCAATCTTGTTATTCAATTTCTCAGAATTGTTCCAGGCAAGGTTCATGCGATACATTTTTTATCACTAGAGTATACAAACCATAATTGTATATAAGGTTTGCTGAACCAACTATTTCGTATTTTTGAGTTGATTATATGTACTAATTCTAAATATATAGATTAAAAAATCAGTATTTGCAAACTTTTTATTCTTGAATAGTTTACCATCACCAGCAAATTTAAATAATTAGTTTGTCTTAGAGAACATAAGTTTGAAGTGTTTTGTAACGCTTCTAGCGGGTTTTGATTGGCGAAATCTGCAAAAAGAGCACGGGCGATTCCAAGACAATTCAATCGCTTGATGAATCGACGGGACAAAAAAGCATTGGTGAACATAAACATGGGCGACGACTATGTAACAACAAATATTACAGATAGCCTTGAAGGAATTGTCTTAACAAAAGAAGGGAAAGACCCCCAGAAAGAACTTGTTTTTGTAACAAATGAGGAAGTGGCTGAAGTTCTTGATGAACCAGTCCGTTATAACATTCTGCAGACCTTAAGGAAAGGTGTTGAAGATACTCTAACTACTAGAACAGTGGACAAGGAAACTGGTGATACAATAATTCGACAAAAAGTTGTCCGACGGGATGTATTATCCGTTGTAGAGATTGTGAAGCAGTCACCGGAGTGCTGCATTCAGGGTGAAGAGATAACCAAAAATCAGGTCTACCATCATTTACCAAAGTTAATTGAGTATGGGTATGTCATCAAGTATGGCACAGTCACTAAAGGTAAGCGTAGCACCGATTACTACCGCAGAACAGCAAAAGGATTCATGTTGACAACTGGTGCGTGGGGAATCGAAGAGAAACGAATTAGAGAAAAGCTCGAAGGCTTCACTGACAAGATGCTTGAAACTTTCAATCTAGAGATCTCTAAAGAACAACGTGAAGAATTGATAGAGCTGAGTGTTAAAAGAGCGAAGATGCAACATGCGTGGAGAACAAAGATTGCGAATATGGTTAATCTCGACATTGCTACAAAGGAAACCTTGGCAATGTATGAGATGTTGCTAGATTACTATTCTGTTGGTTCAAAAGAGTATATGGACATCATCAATCGAATTAGGGAAATTCTCTTTCCAAATGATTAGAGTTGGACCATATAAAAAACTCAAGACACGTTATATTTTGCCTTTCAATTTTATAGCTGTCTTTCTTACATCAAGTATTGTGAGTTCAGGAACAGACGAAGGAGCCGCAAAAGCAATAGCCCAAGTGTTCTTCTCAATTCGGACAAGAAGGATGTGGCCTTTGTTTTCTTCAGCAGTGGCTATGTATGAGTCTTTGGAAGATGTGACTCGTTTGTATGTTACCCCTCCTGCGGAGATCTTTGGCGAGTCTTTTTCTAGATTCTTCATGATTCCATCGATGTCTTCAACTAGACTCCAGTTATCAGTCTGCCAAATAATTACTCCATCTCTAGCGACTCCAAAAGCATGGATTTTTGGATTATTAGCAAAGAGTAGATTCCATTCGTTACCAATCACTAATGCCAAAACAGGACCACCGTATATGTATTGATTTGTAAGAGAGGAGAACCATGTTGAAGTTTTCCTCAGATACATCTTAGCCTAAAGAATGTCAGATCTTTCCTCTGAGGGTCTTTGCAGCACGATCAACATCTACATAAACACCATCTGGCTGAGCTTGAGCATCTGCCCATGCTACGACCCATCTATCACTTGTCGCATCGACTTTTGTTAATATCAGGATGCCGTTTCCTTGGACATTCCGGGCAACGAGACTCTCAGGAGTTGAGCGCATTGTTGAATACTTCACTTGGTTTTGAACAACACTAGCTGCTCGTGATTTCACTGCCGAAATTAGGTTTTTCGCATCACCTGTCAAGTCCCAATTATTGCTCTGCCAAAGAACTTGTCCAGACTCCGATATCACCCCAAAGGCTTGGACCATATTTCCTGAACTGCTGTATGCTTGCGTATATGCATCCATTACTGGATCGCTCATCGTAATTCACCCCGTAAATCTACGGCTTATAGAAAGTCGAAGTAGCCACTCCAAATAAACAAATCCTTGACAGCCTTTATGATGGATATTAAACAGACTCATATGCTAACATGCGTTTCTGACTGCATGGTTGAAGCGATTTGGGAAACTGAGAAAGGAACCTTCCTAAGAGTTAGTGTTCATCCCAATTCAAAGGAAAAAAGATTCGTTTCTGAGATTACATCAGAAACCATTCACATTAACTTAAGATCCCAGGCAAGAGGCGGCAAGGCTAATTCTGAGTTGCTAAAGGAGTTAGCAAAATCTCTTCATATATCAACTGCTGATATTAGTCTGATTACAGGTCATAAATCGCGGGAGAAGATATTAATGATTTCTGGAATTAGCGCAAGTTATTTGATGGATTGCTTGCTCAAAATGACCTAGACAGTTAAATACCGGGACAAGCAGGGGACTGCCTTCGTAGAATGTTGCAAGCAGAGATTTGAAAAAGCTGGAGAAACCCCTCGTGATAAAACTAGACCGGACTACATTTCTAGGAGCCACATACATAGTTGGCATTGGTCTAGCAATTCTAGCAATAGTTTCAGGTCGTGTAACACACCCCGATGTCATCATAGCATTCGTGGCCGAGGTTGCACTTTTTTACATCTCGGTATTCAAACCTCCACTTGATAGGAATGAACTTACTATATTGACCATTCTAGGAGCAATATATTTTCCATTAAGTCTAGCATTAGGCATCTTTTCAGACATGGTCATTGTGGTCATTGGTGGGGTTGCAATCTATATTGTTATGACAGTGAGGTTCAGTCCAGACCCAACAAAGGCATTGCTTGGAGGCATGTACTCCGTAGGTATTTTCTACATTCTTTTTGTGCTTGTACGAAACAGACCGCTTGATCCAGGCATATTCATGGCGCTGGTCACTGAAATCGTACTACTTTACATGGTGATAGCAAATTCACCACCAGATAAGAAAGACCTTGTTGCGATTTGTTTATGGATTCTGATATATCTCTACCTTAGTCTACTCTTTGCATTCTTCTCAGAGATTGTCATGATGGCTGTTGGAGGTCTTGCGCTCTATGGAGTAGTGAGAGCAGAACCGAAGTTTCCTCTCACTAAGCGTGCACTTGGAACTGGACTCATCGTGGGCGTAATCATGACATTCATGGGAATCTATCTCGCCCTTAAGATTGGAGTTGTATTTCTTGTTGGAGCAGAAATGCTTGGAGCTATTTTCCTTACCATGCATGGGTTGTACACAAGAGAAGAGAACGCCATTGTGGTAACGATTGCAAATACATCTTCAATGGTAGCGATAGGAGTGTTGCTTACATATCCAGCAATTGCAATCTTCGATACAGGAAATCCTCTGTTTAATGCAGACCTTGCATTCTATAATCCATATGTAACTGTTTTTTTCATTATGCTTACGACTGGGATTAGCGCGGTCTTTGGAATTATCCTCTTGGCTCCATTTAGGGAGCGTTTCGAAAAGGATCCATGGCCTCAAGTTCAACCTCAAGCAGAGTGCATCAACTCTATCGGAGGTGATGCTGAAGCTCGAAAAGCAGTCGGAGTAGGACTTGCAGCCTCTGGAGCATGGGTAGGCACGACGAAAGTCATAGAGAGAGTAACTGGAAGAACAATAAGCACAATACCAAACGCGCTAGCACCTGTTATTCCTGCGGTAGCAGCCATTCCCGATTGGATTGGGATAAGCAATTCCCCCATGATTGCAGGAATTGGTTTCTTCGTGGGGTGGAAACGGGCTATAATAATGGCAATGGGAAGTGTTCTATCTATTTTAATCTGGATATTCATCGAAGGTGGAAATGGATCCATCGTCTACAGTACTCACCTGAAGAGACCTGAGATTCTGTATGTCGCACTAGGTGTCTTTGTCACTGTAATCCTTGGAGATGTACTTGGCAGAAAGAAAGAAAGAAACTTGACTCCTGAAGAGGTTGAAGAAAGGACAAAGAAAAAACGTCATGATGATGCTTTAGTCATAGTAGAACATCCTCATAGAGCTGAAGAATTACCAAGGGTCTTGCGAGTAAAAGAGGAATTGTTCTCTGTTGAAACCCTAAAGGAAGAGATTCGAGAAATCATTAATGACCCAAGAGGATATTTGAAATCAAGAAGAGGGCAGATTCCTCCATGGATTGCGGCAGTGTCATTAGGACTATTCATGGTTGTAGGCATTCTTGTGTTTTCGATTGCTAAGCCCTTCATGCAGAGTGATATAGCACCTCTCGAGATTCACTGGCTGTTATTCATATTTGGAACACCTTTGGCACTTGTATCTGCGTATTTCACCGCTCGAGCAATAAGCGAAACTGGGATGCTTGCAGGTTATATCTCCGATATCATTGCCATCCCAGCAATAGTCCTCTTTAAGGTCACATTTTCAGCCATTACTACATTCATTGGGATGTTAGGTGCGATTCAGGATGCAGCAATAGCGTTTCTTCTTCATGTAAAACTTGGAAAACTTACGGGCGTTCGTGCAAGAGATATTGTGAAAGGAGTATTTATTGGGTGTGCGCTGGGAACGACTGTTGGGTCATTAATAACATTTGAAATCTTTAGCACCTATGGATTTGGAGGTACAGATTTTCCAAGTCCAGCAGCCCAACTCTTTGGGTTTCTTGTGCTAAGTCTAGAAGGCATCGGTAGGTTTCAGCTCCCTGGAATAGACAAGTTTCCAGGTGTTCATCCATTTCTCGCATTACTATATCTCCTCGCCTGGGCACTGGGTGGATTTCTTGCAGGTCGGGAGCTACACAAACGAGAACTAAGCCCTATCAGTCTTGTAGTTGGAATTCTCGTCCCTCCAGCTACCACAGTCGCAATCCTGTTAGGTGGTTATATTAGCTACAGAGTAAAGCACAAGGAAGAACCTGTTAGACTCGCGGATTTGCCGCAACAGATTGAAGTTTGTGAGTCAGGAGGTAACAATGTAAATAGAATTCTTAGTGGGGTTGTAGCTGGTGAAGCTGTCGTGACTGTGATCTGGGTCCTTCTAAGTGTCTTTATTTTCATCTAACTATGCTTTTCAACATGGTCAGCAAGCAGTTGGAGAAATTTTTGGAAATCGTTCAGGTCAAGACTAGCCCCAGCTGCAGCTGGATGACCTCCCCCTGAGCTTCCCTCTAAATCTTTGAGAATGATATTGAGTGTTTTATTAAGGTCCACATTTGTCCTTCTTCGACGTATGCTCATATCAACATCATCAGCAGACGACCTTGCACTAATACCAATCTTTGAGTCTGTAACATAAGCTGAGAACTTTGCACTTTTTCCTCGATATCCATTAATTGGCATATCTAAAACATAACCAATTGGACCAAGTTTTCTTGCATTTTGCTGGACATATCTGAAGACCTCGTGTTCGATTCTGGTTGCCTTAAGTGCAAGAGAAATAATGTCATCCATCGAACTTGGCTTAATCCCCATAGCCAACTGATGGACCAAGTCTTTCGACTCTTTCCGGTAATCAATCTCCTGTAACGCTTGGACTAGTAGTCCTGCTTCAAGATAGAGAGTACGCTTGTCCACGTCATCAAAATGAGCCTTTACAAATGGAGTTTCATCACAATAGTCCCCAATCGCACCATAGAGAGCCAATCGAAGAGCATGCTCAGGAAGAAGTTCTTCGAATTTTCTATAAACTAGTTCTGCTGTACAAGGACCAATTTCATAAAACAAGTCAACGCGTTTGTGTAGTTCATGTCTTTCTTTTGTAGTCATAGGATGGTGATCAGTCCAATGGAGCTGTGTCGACTTAGGGAACTGATCTAATGCTCTAAGAAGCTCACTAAACATTTTGGAGTTAACAGCTATATCGCTAACATGTACAATGTTAGGGTTGTCCTTGGCAATGCGATACAGGTCTTGATGTATCTGAGAAGGTCGTGTGAAATAGAATTCGGACGCCGGAAAGGCTAACAGAGCAATTGCACCGGAGGTTATTCCATCAAGATCTCCATGAGTCAAGAGAACACTTTTTGGCATTGACTTCATCCACCAAGGACTCTATTTTTTGAACGCATCTTCAAGAGCCTTGTCCCATTCATCCACTCCAGACTCATCACCCTTCCGCTTTTTCCTAGCTTTGGCACGAGCTTTGCGAGCCTTCTCAGCCTCTTTCCTTTTTCTTGCCAAGTCCTTCTTTCTCGTACTTGCTGCCTCCTTCTCTTCCTTAGTTATCTTCTCTTTCTCGACAACTTCACGCCGTGACATCCAACTGATAACTGCAGCAGTGAATGGAAAGATTCCAACAACGGGAACTAGAAACAGCAAAACAATCTCAGGCTGTAGTATCTCAACACTGTCCGCAATCCCAATCGGGAGGTTCAGCAACATATCTACTACGTAGGGATTCATCAACATGAACGATACAGCAACGACAGTAAGAAATCGTATGATTGAGCCAGTGATAGTAGAACCAATAACATAGGATGATGATGGAGCGGCTGCTCTTGCGGTCAGTTCATCTCGCGCTTTAGCGTCACTCTGAAGTAGTTCATCTACATAGATCTGTAAACGACGAACATCTGAAACTGCATCTAAGCTCTCGAGCGCTGATTGACCACCCATGACTTTTCGTTCCATTGCCTCTCTGAGGAATGAAAATGCAGTTGCTCCCGTCGAGCGACTCATACCAGTTGTGCTTACTTTTTCACCACGCTCAATTGCATCTTGTTTTCTAGTAGCTTGGCGTAATGCTAGAAGCTGTTTCTTGAGCGTTTCTTCTCTGTCTTCGACGGGCTTCCCAACTGAATAACTGTATATCATCTGGTAGCTTACTTCGAGGTATGCAAAGGATACAAGGGCAAGAATCTGTGCCTGGCTTAAAAGAAAATCCAAGAAGTCAGGCGGGAAAGGACTGAGATTGGGAACAATCAGAGATCTAAATGCGGCAACAATTATTATTGCTTGAATAGACAGGAATGCTCCACCAACAAACTTGTGGTCCATTCTAACTAAGGACTGGAGGAACAAAGCAATACCTATTCCAGCAAACAGGAAATAGAGGAAGAGGAAGGTATTATCCCAAAGCGCGAACAGCACATTCTGTAAGTTCATCGAAAATGATGCCCAGACTTCTTGAACATTGGTCAATGGATCAGTAACTCCATATGGCTGCATATACCAGGTTTTGAGAACAAGTGTATTATATAGACCAATTACAACATCAGGGGGTAGGGCCCCTCCAGTGAAAGCGCTCGCAAGGCCGCTTATTACAGTTGTTGATAGGAAGAATACTATCAGGGATAACAGATGGAACACTGTCACGACGAATGAATAAGGAGCATTCCAGTGCCAGATATCATTAGGATCAAGAATTGAATATACGAGGAATGCCATATACGCAAATGTTGCAGTGGAGGCAATACGAAGTATCCAGGTGACAACCTTCAGAACATCGCCACCCCCCGTTGCTTTGCTTGTTCGTATGCTTGTATGATGGTAGGCAGAAAATCCTCCGGCCCAACATTGATAACATTAATGCCAAATCTTGACAATGCTCGTGCTATCTTGTTTCGTCGCTCCCAGAGTTCTTCAGAAACAGCTTCTGATAGTACCTTCTCAACAGGACCAAACTGACCAACTGGTGCTTCAAACCATGGGCCAAATGGGCTGATTACTAGTGCCTTATGACCATTAGCCACTAGTGTCTTCATTGCATTGAGTAGAGGTGCAGGACTTTCTTCAAGATCAGTCATCCATATAATGAGAGAGCGTTTCTTACTCTGTGCAACAACATGAGCGATGGCAGTTTCGTAGTCGCTCCACCCCTTTGGCTCAGCCATGGCTAAAATTTCAAGTACATCATACATGTGATTAGGTCGTGTTCCAGGCGGGACATATCCGTGAACTATGTCGCTAAATACACAGGTTCCAACAAGGTCTTTCCTCTCAAGTCCTAGATGCGTAAGAAGAACAGCCGCACGGATAGCATACTCGAGTTTTGTGTTCTCGGGGTACCCATTCCCCATACTCCCACTGGTATCCACCATGCAAATCAATTGCACATTTTTCTCCTGCTCCCATTGCTTAACGACCATTTCACCATGTTTAGCGCTTGATTTCCAATCGATTAGCCTGAATTCATCACCAGGCACATATTCCCTAAACCCTGCAAAGTCCGTCCCCATCCCAACAGTTTTTGTTCGATGAGCACCGAACATAAGGCCTAGCTGTCGTTGCTTCGCAAAAGACTCAAGTCGACGGACATCTTTCCAAGTTGGATAAACAAGAACTTCGGTATGTTCCTTCAACGTCCGCTTGTAGTAGTGTAACCCAAGTCTATCTCGCATGATGACCTCAGTTGGACCAAGATAATATCTTCCGCGCATCCGTGCTTGGAGGATGTAGGAGAACGTCATGCTGCTACCGGGTTCAATCCGGGACGCAATGAAATTCTCTC
>JAEORO010000022.1 GCA_016840855.1 Candidatus Thorarchaeota archaeon
AAGTTATACTACATGAAAAACCATTTTATTAGCGAATGGTTGTGTGACGAAGTCTTAAATGCCTATGTCGTGAATTGCGTTTAGACACAGACTCTGGAGAGTTTGATAATGGGTTCAGAAGCAGAAGCAGCGGACATGTTCAAGTGTCCTGTCTGCAATGGAAACGTAAAGACCGGACCCGATGACGTTGTAATTACTTGTACGTATTGTGGTAGCACCACAACTATTGAAGGAAAAGCGATTGGCGATCACTTAATGGAAACTGCTGTTGATACGGAAGCGCGCACAGAAGGTTTCCGCAACTTTCTCGACAAAAACAAGGGGATGAACAAGGCTCTTGTTAAAGAGGCGCAAGTCACAGAGAATCGTCTAATCTATGTTCCAGTCTGGACTGCAAGAGTAAAGGCTGATTCATACTACAAGGGTTACAAAACCGTCCAAGTTCCGGTACAAAAGACAAGGACTGTCAGGGATTCTGATGGTCACACAAGAACTGAAACCTATACTGATTACGAAACAGGATACGTACCTGTGCAAGATGAGATTCATACAGACACTGATGAACCTCTCTTAGCTAGGAAAGGTGCTAGGTTTTATGGTCTTGAGGACTATCTTAAAACCGTCAACCTGAGTCATACAGTACCTTATGATTTTGAGAAGATAAAAGATCTCGAACCAGCTATCTTGAATGCAGAGATTGGTTCAGAGGAGTTTGAGAAGGCAATCCATGGGCGTGTAGCTGACAGACACAGGTCTCAAGCCGCCAGTGGGTTGGCAGAGCTTTTCGATTGTAGAACAACAACCAGCGTGAGAGGTACAACCTACCTACAAGCTCCATTTTCTTTAGTACGCTACAAATACCAGGGAGACCTCTACAAAGCGGCAATTGATGGTAACACCGGAAAAGTTGTTCTTGGAGAGATTCCAATCAGTAAAGGTCAGCGTGCTCTTTGGACAATCATTGGCCTAATTGGTGTTATCGTGGCTGGTGTTGGTGGAGAGCTTCTTTTCATGGGAATGAACGCAACCACTGACGATACCTTGTTTATGATAGGTGGGATTGCGTCTATAATATTAGGAATAATTATGACATTCTTTGGGTTCCGGGTCTTGATAATGACCGAACGGACCAAGAAGGGGTGATAACATGGCAAGATGTGCGTTTTGTGATGCAGATTTTCAAACAGGACCTGGAGACCTTTTACTAGTCTGCCCATATTGTGGAACCGCCCAAACAACAGACGGTGAAAAGTTCAAAGATCACTACATGATACGTGTACACTTTGATCAATATGAGTCGCAGACAACCCTTCTCGATTGGGTGTCAAAACAACTTGGTGCTCCTGCTGACCTACCTGTACAAGCAAAGTTCGTCCAAGCTCAACAGATCTGGTATCCATTTTGGATAAGCAGAGTTGATGCGGATACCACCTATCGGGGTCTCGGAAGGGATGCCCATTTCCATAATGAGTGGCCACAAAGGAGAGGTGCTTACAAAAACATCGAGTACTTCTGGAAACCTGAGTCAGGCCAGTTCACGAGAAGGCATGAAATCAATATAGCCGCCGTGAAAGACATTGATCCTGATATTCGTGGTCACCCAATCCCAACACGAGCGAAGGAATTCTTTAGTCATGCTCATGCTGAAGAGTTTGATGGCAAAGTCTTGCATAGTAACATGACTATGGAGCAAGCGAAAGAAATGGCTAAACAGATTGCTATGGATAAACAGACCCAACTGATTCTGTCAGAAGTTGACAAGATTGAGTCAAGACAAGATCGAATTGATGTTGGTGAAACATTCCTGATTCATGTTCCTATCTGGGAGCTTGAGTATAGATATGGCAATCGAAAGTACAAGGCTTCAGTTTCTGCTCCGACTGGATATGTAATAGAAAGTAAATATCCCCGATCTATGGCGTTCAGAGCTGCAGGAATTGGTGTGGGTCTCATAATGCTGTTGATAGGCATTAGCCTAATCGCTCTAGCTCTTGATTTCTTTGGAATCGGTGCGATACTGCAAGGTGGCGGTCTGATTTCAGGCGGTCTTCTATCAGTAATTGGCCTAGTCTTAATGTATAAAGGTGCTTCTAGAAAGGAAGCCAAAGAGAAGGTGTAGGTCACTCCTACCCTCCCTCTTTTTTTATTGTAAACTGTTTAGTGATAGTCAGTTTTCAACAGTCTTGAAGACACCACCAAAATCATCCAGAAGTGATCTCTCTTTTGTCCATACACTGATGTCTGGTGCAAGTAGAGTTTCTAGAACTGTGATTGCATTCTCTTTTGTATCTAAGACAATCTGGTCTGATTCCAGCGCTCCATTAACACCTGCACGAACCAACCATGGACCAAGGATGTTGTTGCTATTATTCCGAGAATAATGAAAAATCGTAAGATGTGCGCACTCATTTTGTTTCACAAGATTTCTGTAGGCTGAAAATCTTGCATGGTCTGCCAATACGGAGGTCTTAGATTCAGTTGTAATATTTTTGACTCCCTCTAAACTAACATCACGTTCAAAGCCTTTTTGGGTTCTTTCTATCCTGAAATAGTCAACACCTGAAAGTCCGGGTTGGAAGAATAAAGTGAAATTGTCTCCATGAATCTCTGACCTTCCAATTCGATATGATGTTGAAACAGATTTCTCACACAATTCTATCAGGCAGCGGCTGACATAGGCATCAATAACTGCCTTGTATGCTCCTCGTGTTGGCACGAATCTTCTCCCATCTAGTCGGCCAAGCAATCCAACTGACATTAAACGTGCAACCTGATCTAATGAATAGTCATAATCAAGTAGCTTCCATGCAGCTTCGGATGCAGGAATATCTAGCTCTACAATCCTTTTCGCTACTCTACTGATCTCTGGTTCTGAAACAATTTCCAATGAATTGATTCTGACAATAGAGCCTGCTGGTAGTTGTCCTCCAAGTGGATAAAGATTCCTAGCGGGTAGGTTGGCACCCTCCACTTCAATAGCTACTGGGCTGACAGAGAGTGCAATTGTCTGCAGAGCTTCAACTAATTTTGATGGTTCTTTCTCGCGTGCATCAATGGGAATCGTGAACCTATGTAACCTTCTGCGCATTGATAAAATAGCCTCTCTGTCTAAACCGACCCACGACTCAGGATGATCAAATATAGAGAGATATTCTGAAGGTTCTGTTGAAGCCAATACACTTGCCATCAAAGTTGGATACTTTGCAGCTTCGATAGATATTCCGGGTGGACTAAATGCTGTTATCTTCCGATTTAGCTCTGGCTGGCTAAGTTGCAGCTGCATCGTTTGAATTTGATTGAGTGCCATTGCCTTCCCCTTACTCAATTTAGACCTGAGTTCATAGGACACAAGCTTTGCTAAGTCAGTTCTTCATCATCTACTTCTCATTGAACGTATTGCAAACGGGGTGAGGGAGATATCCGAAAGTAACTCCACCGCGAAAGAAATATAGTCATAGTTAATCTTGCGAAGAAGAAATACGGTGGGAGAATTGAACGAGTCCTCTGAGAAAGAAGTCAATTCCGTAGTCGAAAAGAATTCAAGTGGAAAGATTAAGATATTCAGTAGATGGCTTGATGGGAATCGAGGTTTCGTTACAATCCTCATTACTGCTATTGTAGCAACAGGTGCTTCTTGCGCTTATTATCTTTTAACAATGCTTTCATATACAAACCCCGGATTTACATTGGATGATTCTTGGATTCACCTTCAGTTTGCAAAAACTATCTATGAGGGGACTCCTTGGGAATATTCACCTGGTTACCCAAGCACTGGTTCGACTAGTCCTCTTTGGTCTTTGATTCTCTCATCTTTATTCTATATATACTCAGACCCCATTGGTCTCGCATGGGGCGTCTACATTATCTCAATTTGCTTCTACATTGCGTCATCTTTTGTAGTTGGTACGATTGTAAGTAATTACACTCAGAGCGTTACCTGGGGCGTTCTTGCAATCATTGGCTTTGTTATAATACCTCGAAACACATGGCTAATGCTTTCTGGAATGGAAACGCCACTGTTTGTTTTTGCTCTACTGATTTCAATCATAGTATTAGATAGAGTCGAAACGAAATATGACCTTCTTCTGGGAATACTAGTTGGAGTGGCTTATCTCTCAAGACCTGAGGGGATTATTGTTGCATTTGGTGTTCCAATCAGGTTTCTTATTCTAGGTTACAAACGAAAATTAAACAAGACTCGAATTGTCACTCTATTCGTATCTGCTGGTTTGGCTGCGTTGGTTGCATTACCATGGATCTTGCATTGTCTAAGTGTTACTGGATTACCACTTCCCGATACATTCTATGCAAAAGTACATACTCCATCTGAATCAGAAATTGATGCATGGAATTTCTGGTGGACATTATTTGTCAGACAGATGCCTTTCCTCCTTTTGGGAGTATTTCTAGGAATAATATTGATTGTGAAAGGAAAGCCCTTCCCATGGTTGTTTGCTGTGGTTCTAACAGTCTTATATAGACTCAGTGCTCCCTACGCATCATTGATTAATAATAACCGATACCTTCTTCCAATATTCGATCTCTTCTATATTGTTGCAGTAATCTCTGTAGCTTGGACTCTTGAAATCGTTCTTGTCGGAATATTTCATTTCGTAAAGAGTCCAGATGTTAAACTCATAGCAGTTACTTTCACATTATTCATTCTGATTATTCCTCTTATTCCGTCCTTTATTGACCAAGCAACTTACTATGGAAGAGCAGTCAAGACAGTAAATGATTTGCATGTTAACATTGGTTACTGGATGGCAGAAAATACTCCGGAAGATGCTGTGTTTGCTACCCATGACGCAGGTGCTGTTAGATTTATTTCAAACAGGTCCATGATTGATCTGGCTGGTCTGGTAAGCCCTGATATCATTCATGGAAACATGACTCCTAGAGAAACGTTGTCTTATTTGCGTGAAAAGGGTTGTACATATTTTGTGTACTTCAATGATTTGTTTTATTTCTGGACACTATTCCTTCCATCTGCTGCTTATGAGATGGTCTACACTGTTACGATTCCACCTGAGGTTCACGTTGGAGGAGGCAGACCGACGATGTCTGTTTATCAGATTTTTTGGGAATACACTAGCTATTAATTGTATTCACAAATGCTTAAATCGACCAATCCTACCTCATCGTTTTGGAGGAAGTAGATTGGTTGATGTATGGAACCAAATCGAGGAATATTTGGACCTCCTTAATATGAAGTATTATTGGAATGAGGAAGATGGAGTCTTTGAACTCGTCTTTAGTGAAAGGAAGGACGAAATTTCCGCAAGCGAATCGACGGAGGATGATGCTTTATCATTCAAGTATACAGTTTTCATCAAACCTGGCGAAAAATGGGTTCAGGTCTATGCTGCCGTATATCCTTTCAGCAATATCCCTGATGAGAAGAAACAATCTGTAATACTTGATTTACTACACGCAAATAGAAAATATGCGGAAGTTTGTTTTGATTTTGATGAAACTCGGGGATGTATTGGTACATCTCAGGAGATGATGATTAAGGGCTTGAATTTTGATGTGTTTCGCGAAGAGTTTCTCGCTGTACCCTGGGCGGTCAAGAAATTTTGGACAGAGATAGCCAAGAAGCATGGTTTGCAGTGAACGACCGAGCAATTGCAAATAATAACTGACTCATTGTTTTTCTACAATCTGGACGAGATCACTGAATTATCAGACGAACCTCATTCACTAATTTCTTGTATAGTTCTACAGGATTCTCAACATCGACAAACCCTCCAGTAAATATCTCTCCTTTACCGCCTCCTTTTCCTCGAAGTTGGAGCATGGGTTTCTGAATATATTCTGAGGCTTCCAGAGGGACTTTATTGACCTTAAGTAGCACCTGCGATTTTCGTCCCGGAGAAAAAAGAAGAATAATTGTTGGTTCTTTAGGTAGCATTCTATTTGCTAAGATCTTTAATGAACTTGGATCATAACCAGGTAGATATTCATGTTGATAATCGATGGTTCCAATATGTTCTATTGTTGAACCACTAGTTAACATCTGTGTGACCTTCTCAATCAGCATATGTTTTTCATCGATAGCCAGTTTTGCTTTATCTAGAACAGTGCCTAATTGTTCCATCTCAAATGGATAGGAATTCTTTCTTTGGAAAGCCATGTTATATGAATTGATAACGTGGACTTGTGCAGCCAATCCTGTTATGAACTCAATTTGTGTTGCATTGTCATTTGTTTTCACATCAATCACTTTGAAGAATCCAATATCTCCTGTTTTAGGAACATGAATACCTGAACAAGCAGAGCTATCCACTTCGCCGACACTTACAACACGAAGCTGATCATATTTGTCTTCAAGCCCCTCACGTTTCCTGATAGACGAATCAATTTGATCTGCATCTACAAAATGACTTCTAACAGGCAAATCCTCTTCGATTATTCTCATGAGTTCTAGTTCTGCTTCGAACACTTTTTCAATATCTAATTCAACACCTACAATTTCTACGGACCCATGTTTCCCATCTATCCAAAGGGTTCCCACAGTAATCTCTTCAAACTTCTTTTTGATGCTTGAAACAAATAGATGCTCAGCAGTATGGTTCCTCATTAAGCTTGAACGCCATTTCATATCGATTTCAAGAAATCCTTTACTCTCTCGTTTCGAAGACTCATTGGAAACTAGGATGACACCATCTGAGTCACCAATTGTGTCAATGATATCTATGGTTCTGTTGCCTATCGTGAGCTTTCCCTTCTCACCTGCCTGTCCCCCTCCCGCAGGTCTGATTACATTTTCTTTGATTAGAATGTGAAAGAGATCGTCAACTCTCTTAACTGATGTAATAGAGACCTCGAATTTATTCAGCTGTTGATTATTCCAATATGGTGGGATTTCGTTCACTGACTTTCACCTTTAAAACCGTGACCGTATTCAAATTGATGTGGATTAGTTTCAAAACTTTTTCTTAATGCTACATTAATCCCCACTAGTACAACTCTATCTGCCGAAACCGATATAGCATGTGCTGATTGATGTACATGCGCTCAGAATTTCAACTCGAGGCGATAATCCATGTTCAAATTTCTGAAGACTGATCCAGCAAAGAAAGCTAAGAAATACATCGATAAAGCACTAATTGAAATTGAAGAAGGGTACCCTGAATATGCAAGTGTGGAATATGAGAAGGCGGCTCGTTGCTTTCTTGAAATTGAACAGACTGATTTTGCTGTCAAATATTTTCGCGAAGCTGCATATTGTGCACTTGAGAAGAATAACCACACTCGATGCTCTGAGATGAAGGTTGCTGCTGCTGAATGCCTACTCCAAGAAGGAAGATATGATGAAGCTGGAGGACTCTATTCAGAATCGTCAGATCATCTTCACCGAGAGAAAAAATCTAAGGAATCAAACAGATCTTTAGGTGTGGCAATTGCAGGTTATCTATCTGCAAGAAACTTCAGCACAGCAATAAATTTGATGCGCAAGGCTGAGAAAAGGCTACAAGAAACATCATCAAAGAAAGACCCTATATATGTTCTAGCCGAGCTCTGTGTGAAAATTCTATGTGAAGGTATTGATATTCCATCAGATCAATTTGAAAATGCTGCGAAAGACATTAGACCTAGCTCTTTTGAAAAACCTCTTTTTGACTTTCTTATCGCCTCGACAAGACTCGCTATCCAGACGGAGATTGTTCTAGATTGGGCTGGGGCTAAACAGAAAGAGGTGAATGTCAAAGAACCCATAGAGATTGAACTTAGATACAAATGTCCTGTTGAAGTACATATTATTGATCATAGACTAACACTCTCAAATAGCGTTATAATGATAAAAGAACCAGAGTACACCTTAAGCCCATCAAAAGAAGAATCATGGTTGCTTGAATTCAAACCTGTACTAAGTGGAGAGGGAAGCATCGGACCATTCACAGTTACTCTTGAGGGTGATAAGGTCCTAGTCAATAAACATACCAATACCCTAAACTTTCAGATTGCTAAAGCTCCATCTAATCTACAACTAGAAGTATCCCCAGAAAGAGTTTCATGCAACCTTGGAGATGAAGCAATCCTACAGGTGAATGTTCTTAATGTAGGTGATGGGCCAGCAGAGAATATTGAAACAAAGATAGAACTCTCAGATGGACTCGAGCTTTCACTAGGAAATGAGGCTAAACTGATTCACTTCTTAGGTAGTGGCGAAAAAGTGCATATCCAGATTTTTGTAAGAGCTGTTGGTCAAGGGGAAGAATTAGTTACCATTAAAGCAATGGACGGTCGCACAGGACAGGAAGTAGTTAAGACATCAATGGTCAGAGTAGGATAATACTACCCAGCTTTCCTCTTCTTTCGCTCAGTTTCTGACCTGATACTAAGACAAGCACTCATGACCTGCTCAATTGCTTCCTCCTCTTCAAATGCCCTAAGCATATCCTCAGCATCATCTAAATTGTTGTCAGTAAGAGCTTCACTGAAAGATAGAAGAGTTGCAAGCCAATCCCATCTAGTTTTTGTGATAATCTTCTTAGCTTTCTCGATTCGCTCTTTCGCCTTGTTCATCTTCTCAATTGTGGCAAAACCCATAGCTGCGAGAGATAGGTTGATCACAGCTCTCTCCGCGTTCCCATCATCTATTGCCTTGTCTGCAGCTTTGTCATATAGATTTCCCATATTCTCTGCAGCAGTGAGGAAATATGTACGATTCCCTGTCTTGTGACACGAATAAGCCGCCCATAGATAGGCTTGAGCAGCAGTTTCTGTCATCCTCTCAAGAAGCGCTTCTTTTGCCGCATTTTCATAGAGAGTCAGTGCAGTCGAAAAATCACTTACCTGTCGATATTGTGTAGCAGCTTCGAGATATGCTGTGGCTGCAGCACGATGATCATCATGCTCAACTCTATCCTCTGCATACATGTGATAATACTCTGCAGCTTTCTTAGTCATTTCAAGTACTCTATCAAGAAAACAGCTTGCAGCGTTTTTGAACTGGTTTGCAGCTTGATAGTATTTCTCAGCCTCGAGAAACTCATTGGCTAATCGTTCCCATTGAGAACATTCGTCTTCCACGTTATCTCGACCTGCCTGTGATTCACTCATGCAGACTCTTGTATGAGTCTGAACAGGTTATGCGTAAAGTGACTGTGCGCTACAAAAATGTAGCTCCGATGTAGAAAGTTCGATTTATCGATACATACAGCAATATCGATTACTATCTTTTAGATATTCAATCAACTAACATAGTTCTGTGTAAGGTTTCTTACATTACCTATTATTACTATATACTTACAAAATCTTCTAAGCTTACGTGTAATTTAAATACAAGTTACATATATACAATGCATCGAGCTATGTAGGTTTCGCTTTATGGGAGCGGTGTAAGAGAAGTTGGAGAGAACTAGCCCTGCTGGCTAAATCCTTTTCCATAATTGGAATCAACTTGTCGGGAGCCGTTTGGTTCCCGACACCATCTATTTTCTGCTACCTCTGGATCTCTTCTAGAAGCTCTTTTGCTCGTTCAACTTTTACATTCTTTTCTTTGACCAGTTTTTCTGCAATGATGTCAACAAGGTCTCCTCGAGCCCCTGCAGTAGCTGCGACATTGCGTGCATGAAGTGCCATGTGCCCTTTTTGAATGCCTTCAGAAGCTAGTGCTCGAAGTGCAGCAAGATTCTGCGCAAGACCTACACTAGCAATGACGTGGCCTAGCTCCGTAGCAGTTTTCACACCAAGAATTTTCACACTCGCCCTAGCTGCAGGATGTACTTTGGTTGCCCCACCAACAAGACCTACCGCCATAGGAATCTCAATACTGCCGACAAGATGTCCTTCTTGCGACTTTTCATACTTGGTGAGTGAGCTATATCCATTCATCGCTGCATAGCTATGAGCACCAGATTCGATTGCTCGGAAGTCATTTCCAGTAGCAATTACCACGGCATCAATTCCATTCATTATACCTTTATTATGAGTAGCGCAGCGATAAGGATCAGCTTCAGCAAACGCCCATGCAGCAATAATGTCATTTACGACCTCTTCGCCGCCAAGCAGTTCTTTGTCGAAAGTCGCACGTGAACGAACAAGTCTAAACTCAGCGAGGTTGGATAAAATTCGTAGGATGACTCTTCCCCCTGTTATTCTCTCAATTCTTGGTGCAAGTGCCTCCGCCATGGTATTCACAGCATTTGCGCCCATTGCATCCCGGGTATCCACTATTATCTCAGTAACAAGCATAACTCCTACTTTGGAGTCGAAAATACGCACGCGGAGATCTTTTGCACCGCCACCAAAACGAACGAGAATTGGATCTTGTTCATTTGCAAATGCGAGAAGATCCTCTTTTACTTCCATTATCTTTAGTTTCGCAGATTCGGGGTCGAGAACATTAATGGTCTGGATTTGCGCTATCATGTTTGGTCCTGTGTCTGTAGCAGTAAAACCGCCATGATCTCTCGCCATTCTAGCGGCATTACTGGCTGCTGCAACAACTGATGGCTCTTCAATGGCCATAGGGATTAAGTAGTCCTTTCCATTGATTAGAAAATTAGTAGCGATGCCAAGTGGTAGTGTCATTGATCCAACAACATTCTCAATCATATGGTCGAGAACACCCATATCCACCATACCTGGATCAACTAATGGCTCCAGTTCCTCATCACTTAGTCCTGTGACTTCTTTCAGCTTTTTGACTCGTTCCTCTCTAGAGAGTTTATAGAAACCTGTAATCCTGGAGTCGTCAACCATCTTTTCAACCTCGCATATTAGCTACAACTCTCTAGTTTTCCATAAAAGTTCGACCATAGGGTTTAAGACCCAAACCAGCGAGCATGCTGAGTAGTTGAGCACAATGAATTCGGAGCGAGATTTCAATGAAATCATTATGAGCCTAGCTAGGAAACGCGGCTTCATTTGGGGACCATCTCCTGAGTTATACGGAGGCAGCTCTGGATTTTATGATCTGGGTCCACTTGGTAAATTGCTCAAGAATAGACTTGAGAACCAAATACGCGCCGCTTTTGTTCGTGCCAACTTTTGGGAGGTTGAGTGTCCAACAGTAAGTCCTAGAGAGGTATGGCTAGCCTCTGGGCATCTAGAAGGTTTCATAGATCCAGTAACTGAGTGTACTAAGTGCGGTCAGATTTATCGTGCCGATAATCTGATTGCCGAAAAATCTCCAGAAATGAACATTGCTGGTCTGAATGCAGATGGTCTCACTGAAACAATTAGAAAGATTGGACTTGTATGTCCATCATGTAAGGGAGACCTTGGTCCTGTGCAAGCATATAATCTCATGATGCAAACCCGGTTGGGTCTTAATCAAGAAGCTTATCTAAGACCTGAAACTGCAACAACAACATACCTCCTCTTCAAGCGTTTTCTAACATTCTTCAGAGACAAGCTGCCCGCCGCTGTTTTTCAGATTGGCAAGGCATATCGGAATGAGATCTCGCCTCGTCAGGGAATGCTTCGTCTTCGAGAATTCACTCAGACCGAAGGCCAGATATTTCTCCTTGAAAAGGACGAGATGGATTGGTCACAATTTCATGACATCACTGATGAGAAACTTCCTCTTGTAACCTATAAAGCTCAAGAGAAAGGCAAGTTTGATTCTATTATGACAAAGATGTCAGATGCGGTCAAGAATGGCTTCTTTCAAAAACCAGCCTATGCTTGGTGTGTTCATCTAGCTTATACGATTTTCCGCCAAATGGGATTTTCAGACGAAAAGATGCGACTTCGACAACATCTCCCGACTGAGAGAGCGCACTATGCAGCAGATGCATGGGATGTAGAGATTCACACAGAAAGCTTTGGTTGGGTCGAGTGTTGTGGTATTCATGACCGTGGCAACTATGATCTTAGTCGTCATCAGGAATTCTCAAAACAAAACCTGAGTGTCAAAGTGGACAAAGAATACGTAGTACCTGAAGTGCTTGAGATAGCATTTGGTATTGAGAGACCCCTGTTTTGTTTAATTGACAATTCATTTCGACCTGAGAGCAAAGAACGTGATACTGACTGGCTTCAATTTCCACCTGAAGTCGCCCCAATTCAAGTTGCTGTATTTCCACTCATGGGTAAACCTGAACTACTTACTCCATCTGAGAAAATATATGATGCAGTCATGGATGCTGGTTTTGTTGCTCAATTCGATGTGGGCGGCTCCATTGGGAAGAGATATCGACGACAAGACGAAGTTGGTACTCCATTCTGCATCACAATCGACTATACAACCATTGAAGATGAAACCATTACCGTCAGAGACCGTGACACGATGGAACAAGTACGAGTTCACACTAGTGATCTCACTAAAGTCCTGAGGGGTCTAGTTCGAGGTACAATCCAGTTTAATTCTTTGAAATAATTCAGAAGACAATATCCTTACTCATCCTGACCTTTCCATTCTCGATTGGGACACCTTCCTCCTTGCAATGCTTGCATCTGCTTTCTGCTCTTTTCTTGTCGCCTCCAAAGCTTCCATCTTCTTTCACTACACGATGACAAGCAACAACTGGAAAGAGTGGATTCTTGTGCAGCGAGTTTGCCACAGCTCGATATGCTTTTGGTTTTCCAATCATCTTTGCGATTCGACCATAGGTGCTCACACTTCCCTTTGGAATCTTGAACGTTGCTGCGTAAACTTTACTGTCAAACTCGGTGTAACCAGGGATTGAAAGTGTTGCACGTTCCACATCCTCTTCGGATTTGATTTTATTAAGATCCATCTCTCATACCTCGAAATGATAATCGACTGAATGCAAAAAACGGTTTTCAAATATGGCTCTTTCACTCACAGTAGCCGAGTGTGATATAGAACTACCGAATGGTTGACATTGAGAAAGAGAGATAAGGTTCGTAGCATATTTTGGGGACAGAGAGGGTGCTTGATGAGCGAAACAGAACAAAGCGTTGAAATCAAGAGAATACTTGTTGCAGTTGATGGTTCAGAACATTCTTTGAAAGCAGTCCGTTATGCATGCGCTATGGGTCCTCCTTTAGGTGCAGAGGTAGTCCTACTTCACGTTGTTCCCATGTTGGTCTCTGCTACTCCCTATCATGATACTGTTTCAGATCAACCATTCCTAGCCCTTCAAAAAGTGGGTGAAGATATTCTCGCTCGAGCTAAGGTAATTGCAAACGACCTCAATTGTCAGGTCATCGACATGATTTCCCATGGTGATCCTGCAGCAAAGATAATTGATATTGCACATGATAGAGGTACGAGTATAATTATCCTCGGATCTCGAGGTCTAAGTGGAATTCGTAGACTATTTGTTGGCTCTATCAGTGATAAGGTTGTTAGTCAAGCCCATTGTCCTGTGATGATTGTCCGATGATCTTGAAAGACCAAGATGTGATTCATCCTATGGTCGCTTCTGAGAAATATGGTGTTTCAGTTGATATTGGTACGACTAACATCACCATTCATCTGAGTCGTCTTGTAGATAACAAGTTAATCAACGAACTCACAATCACTAATCCTCAGCGCGATTATGGGGAAGAGATAATCTCTCGTATCGACTTTGCTCGGAAACCAGAGAATGCATCTTTACTTACTAGAATTGTACGAGCGCAAGTAGGAGATGGAATATCAAGAATTTTGCAGCATGCCAAGTGTAGTCCTCGACTTGTTGATTCAGTGGTTGTCGTTGGAAACACTGTAATGCACCATCTGTATTTTGGACTCTCCACAAATTCTCTCCTCAAACCCCCATATGTTGCAGAGCATAAAGGATCTATACTGATTAGTTCTTCAGATGTCGATTTAGATTTGCATGATGATTCCATGTGCTATTCACCTCCAGTGATTGAATCATTTGTAGGTGCTGATGCAGTGGCTACAATGCTGGCTAGCGGTATAACAAAATCAGATTCTAACCTAATATCAATCGATGTTGGTACAAATACAGAGATTGCTGCTCTCAATGAAGGTGAAGTATGGATTGCATCTGCTGCTTCAGGACCTGCATTCGAGGGTATGTCTATTGAATGTGGAACACCTGGAGAATCCGGTGCCATCAGTAGAGTAAAGATAAGCGCATCTAATCATCAACCATCTTTTGAGGTCATTGGAGGTGGAAAACCTACTGGAATTTGCGGGACAGGAGTAATTTCTGCAATTGCAGGTATGTTAGACACAGGGATATTGCTTGCTCGGGGTTCATTCAATAAAGATCTGAGAACTCCATGGTTGGTCACTGATAGCTCAATAATTCATTACATCATTGCTACTGCTTCTGAGTCTGCAACTAACTCAAAAATTGTGTTGACACAGCCTGATGTTCGAATGATTCAACAGTCGAAAGCATCTATTCGTGCTGCGCTCGGAATTGTTCTTCAGAACGCTCGATTAATACCTGATGATGTTTCGACTCTTTATCTTACTGGAGTATTTGGTACTGGATTGGTAGTAGATGATGCAATTAGGATTGGGCTTCTTCCAGAACTGGTTAATACTGAGATTAAGCAAGTTCGTGGTGGGGCAAGTATTGGAGCTGATCTCTTACATAACCAAGAATATCGAGATGCTGCAGAGAAACTCGTAGCTAAAGCAAATTACATCGAATTAACAGACAACACTGAATTCAAGAGAAAATTTACCGAGTGTCTTCCGTTTCCCTAGTAGATGAGTTCATCCTCATGGAAGATCTCTCCTCTTCTTATTCGCGAAGATGAGAGTGGTCTTCCATCATCTGTTCTTACTCGAGGTATGACTATTATGTGGAATCTCTTGAGGCCATTATCAACCCGTTTCTGATTGATATCAAACGCATTTTGAACCACGCCAATTTCATCTGAAACAATGAGCGCCTCCAGATCTTTCATTTTATCAGCACCGCCCTCAGTTGTTTCAATTGGGAAAATGCTTACTCTCTCAATATCAAGCTCAGCTTTGATGAATTTCATCAATTCGGCATGACGAACATCATATGGCTGGATGAGCTTTCTATCGCTCTTATACTCCAACATCTTATCAGTTGTAAGACCGAGTGCTACAGTCTTGCTAAGTCTGAATGATGTGCGGATTATATGTTTGTGCCCCTCATGAAGATGGTCAAATGTGCCAGCGAACACAACCTTATTGTATTGCCAGCCATCTGACACTAGAACTTACACTCTCCTAGACTCGATTATTCCAGCTTCTGTGAGGTCTTTCACAATCTTGATCATTTTACCTGATTCGATATCTTTGAACTGGAAACAAATCGAGTCCCAAATGACATCAAGAGATGTCCAATCTCTTGCTATGTTAAGCATCTCATCAATGGATTCAAAAATATCAATATGGTGTTTCCTCATTTCTCTATACTCAGGACCTTTATCACCCAAGCTTTTGATGATATACCCTGGATCTATCGCATGGTCATATTTTCTCTTGACCTCAATTCTAAAACTAATAGTATCGGGAGGAATCTGATCTTCTTGAATTGCTTCCAATCCGACTTCCGCACATGCGCCTTCATACGCTTTCCTGGCGACAACCATCTCTGTAGTATAGACCATTTGAAGGCTTGTCTTCAAGGATTGTAGCAGGGATTCTTGCTCTTCAATTAGTGTCCATTCCTTTAATGCCTTATCAAGGGTTTCTTGTCCAAGATTGTGTGCGAGTCCAAGCCAACGAAGAACTCTTGGATAGATTTTTTCTGGATCTCCAAGACATCGTGAGAGCTCAGTGACACCACGAAGACTTACTTCTTGCATCAATTCAACAAACTCATTTCTACACTCAG
>JAEORO010000144.1 GCA_016840855.1 Candidatus Thorarchaeota archaeon
GAGAGTTCAATAATATCAGGATTAGCCCTTGCAGGACTAGTAAGCTGGTTCAGACGTTCACTATATCCTAAATCCATCTACAAGACCCAATTGATGGCGACCACCAGCTCCCTTTTTGTCTTCCCTTTCACTCGTTATGTAGTAATCATGGCAATTCGCCAATTATCTTCACAGCCTCTGCAGCTGAGATAGCGATCATGGTTTCCGTTCTGTTTGTACCACCCTTTCCGAACATAAACAGAGCCTTCATAGCTGCCTCGACGGAAGGACCCTCCACTATCGAGACCCAATCGTATTTGCCCATAGTGTAGTATAGACCTAGAAGTTTCCCACCAACTGATTTGATGATTTCTTCAGCCTGTTTCTGTCGCTTTGCTGCTTCCTTTATGCCTACGATTCCTTTCTCAGTTAGACTACCCAGTATCACGAATATCGGCATTTTCTCACCTCCTTCGTTAATTTATCAAAACTTACCTATGGTCTCCATTTGATATAAAATCTGGCGATGCCTGTAATCACCCAATCCTCAACGCTTGCGGAGGTACACAAAAACAGAAACTATCGCTATAATTGTTACAGATGCAATGACTACTAGAATAAGATCTAATTCTTGATTGTCTGGTGGTTGGTATTCTAATATTGAATTTAGAATATACTGGAGAATTTCTTCTGAAATGTTCTCACCTGGTTCGTTAGCATTTGCAGTCATTGATACAACAACATTGTACTCAGAACTCACGTATATGTACTGGCCATTACTACCTACTGCATAGTATAGCCCATGAGATGTTTCAATCCACCATTGATAGCCATAATCTAAATCCTGAGCAATGTTTGCATGTGGATAAGATGACTGAAACACCCAGTCTACTGGCAGTATCTGTTGACTGTTCCAGGAGCCATTGTTCAGATACAAGAGTCCCAGCTTTGCCATTGCGCGAGGTGTGATGTAGAGTTGTGTTCCACCATTGTTTATTCCCTGAGAGTCAACATTCCATGCTCCAATTGTCATGTTCAGTGGGTCAAAGAGATATTCTTGAGCAAATTCACGGGTTGTCATGTTTGTGACTTTTTGGATTATTGCTGATAACAGGTGAGACGCTCCTGTAGTATAGACCCAATGCGTACCTGGATCGGAAACCATTGGAAGATTTAGGAAGAACTGAATGGGATTGGAACTTCCAAACATTTGATTGTACATGTTCGTAGGGTCTTCGTATGAGTTGTTCCACTCATTCCAATCAAGTCCGGTTGTCATGGTCAATACATGTTTCAGGGTCATGGACTCTTTGCGAGCGTCTAAATTCTCAATAGTCATGTCAGGAAAGAAGTCAATGACGTGCTGGTTGACATTGTCGATGAATCCCTCTTTGATTGCTATCCCAATCAGTGCACCAGTGAAACTCTTTGTACAGGAAAAGAGATGATGGGAAGCAGTCACCGTATAGTATGACCAGTATCCCTCAGTCACGATATATCCATTTCTTGTTACCACAAGTCCATGCATCGGGGCCCCTGAATCTTCAATGTATTGGATCATATCATCTAAGATTGATGATTTCATTGACTGTTCTTCGGGAGTGGTAATAACCCATTCATTATCTGGAAAGTAAGTAATGGATGAAGTGATACCAAGAGGTATAGAACTTCCAGAAATTGTCTGAACAAAAATCAGTAGCATAGTAATGGACCAAATCTGGAGAGTTCTAAACCTCATATCTTTTCATCGAATTTTGAGCACATAAAAAACGGACGTTCTTAGCAATATCTAGCCCGTTCTCTGATTCTCACTCATCAACTAAGTTCTTCTGCAAATTTCTTACCAAATTCACGAGCCTTTGCAGGCTCAGTAGCATCGAGTGGACCTTTACGATCTACCACAAGCGCGGTGCACCCTGGAGAAAGGATTTTGGCACCAGGGGCTTTATCAACAATCATCTCTTCAATTTGCTTGGCTGCGCGTCCTTTGTGCCCAAGAGCCTGATATGTATCAAAGGTGGAGACCAACTTGCCATCCAGACCTTTCTTTACAGCTTCATTAATTGCGCCTTTGATTCCTCGTGTTGCTCGAAACGCATGTATTGGCCCACCAAAAAGGACACCATCAAAGGCAGAGATGTTTTCCGATTTCACCTCTTTAATCCCAATGACCTTGCATTCAGCAGTACCGGTTTCCTCGATACCAGCAGCAATCTCTCTTCCGAGTTTCTCAGTGTTCCCATAAGTCGTGTCAAATACAACTAGAACTTTCTTCATATTTAGAACCTCTCTCGTGTTGAAAATACAAATATCATGGTTGATTTAAGAATTACCGATTTCTTGTTGAATTATCTGTACAAGCGAACAGAGCTGGTTAATTTTATTGATTTTCTGACCTTCTATGTAGATATTCATTGAGGAGAGATGTTCTCCAGCTATACCTTTTGCCACACAGAATCCCAGAAACATCAGTGCTTTGAGATAGCCTACGATATGTGCTTCTTTTTCGTCAGGAGTATGAAGAACAACTGTTGCTGGATCTCGCAGCAATCTCGATGAAATGTGCCCAATAGACAATGGCTCAGAGAAACTCTTCATCATAATCTCCACTGTGGGTTTCACTCGATTAATGAACTGAAGATACCTGACCATTCCATCATCAGGATTGCCTTTGTAAGACTCGACTATAACATGGACCTCAGCAATAACATCCCTCAAGAAGTTAATCGAGAGGGATTCGAACTCAGGCGGGATCTTCTTTACGGGCGCATCCTCGGAAATGGTGTTCTCAAGTATATCAAGTAGTGATAGGTCACGTTTTCCATTGACAAAAATGAGACCTCTCTGTCCCACATCTCGCCCTTGATCATAATCGTCTGCAAAAGCACAGACGACATTCCAACCTGTCCGGGCAAAGAATGCCGGGACATCCTCTTTGTTCAGGCCCCATTTGAAATGCGTCATGAACGGACCAAATTGTGCCAGACTAAGGCCTGGAACACACACATCTGCGAACATCTGGCTTTCTTCAGGACAATTCGTGGAAGTAGTCTTTAGGATTGATTCGACCTTGATCTGGTCAATATAGTAGACAAGACCTTCCAGCAACCAGAAAGTTGGAGTTTCATGAGAGAATCCGGTTTTTTCAAGGTCAGTAATCCATCTCAATTCAGAGATATCTGCAGAAACTCGAACAAGTTCACAGAGTGGTGTTTCATCCTTAAGTATGCTTGATTTGTATTTGTTAATCAAGTCAAAATCAATCTCAAAAAGTCTGTGTCGACCATGTTTAAGTGGCTCAAAGCGATAGGCTCTTGCATCAAGCCCAGCTCCAAAGAGGACAATCTGCGATTCTTTATGTTCATTGCACCACGAAGCCAAAAGATAGTTGTCAATATAGTGAGTCCTAACGATTGTATAGTCACCGGTCCCACGAGCTCTCCTGTGTTTATTGAAATACGACTCCATATCTCCAGCAAGACGCTCAGCAAAGGGGTCAGTAATAAGTGCATTTTCGCGAGTGGACTCTATCGCACGATAATATGCCATGAGTCGGGCTGTGAATGGAATAGAACTTGTCTTATCATCAATCTCATATTCATCCATGAATCTAACCCTTGGACCAGTTCATGTTCGAGTCACATATTGAATGACTGTCTTGTATCTTTCGTATATTACGCCAAAAGATATATTTATTTACTTAAGTATAATTTATTTTACTTGAGTAAAATCATATATTGGAGTGGTCCCATGAACAAAGACAGCACCGCGTCACCAAAAGTTCAGAGACTGGAACGTGAAAGGCAGCAACGTAGAAAGGCCATCATCAAGATTGCTGGCGAATTCTTCGCAGGTCAGGGATTTGACCAGACCATGGTAGAGGATATCGCAAAAGCAGCTGGATATACAAAGATGACTATTTACAATTATTTTGAAACCAAGGATGACCTTTTTGTGGCAGTTGTTTCGCAAGCGTATAAGAAACTATTCGAGATAATGGATAGCTATCTAAAACAGGCTGAAGTTACTTTTGAACTTCGATCTATGGGGAACGCGTATCTTGTATTCTTCGAGAAACACCCTGAGGATGCTATTCTCTTCGAGTCAGGACGTTTGAGTGTAGTTACTTCTAAGATAGTAAAGAAACATGAAGACAATGAACCATTGACCGAGAGCGAGCAGGAGTTCAGACATTACATGGGATTGCTTGAGGAGTTAATGACCTCTGTGATTACAGCGACCTTGAAGCAATCTGGAATTGAAGGGAAGGTCGATCCTTTCTCCGTGATAATGGTCCTTAGTACTTTCGCGCAGGCAATACGTGAACTTGTTTTGCGGGGTAGAATCGGCGACCGCCCTGAGGAAAAGACCAAGGAGTATCTTTCTGTTTTCTTCAATATTATCGATCAGGGACTAAAACACTACGATGATTGAACTATTTATGGTAGGTTAACACAATGAGTAAGACAGATACAATTCAATTAGAGAAGCAGGAATATAGTGAAGCGCGCCGGATTGGAGGAATCAAGAGATTCTTCATCATTCTAGGATTGAGCTTAGTCTGGGCATTCCTTTCAGCCATGATCGTAGGAAGTTTCGCAGCCGCCATTTGGACTGTGATACCAACGTCATTACTATCATGGGGCTCAAGCCAGGTGAATTTACTTGGTTATGTTTCGCACTGTACATTTGCCCCCTTTAGTACTCTCATTCTTCTAGCAACGACAATCATCGGCATCTTCATAGTTCATAAACTGAAGAGGGGTCGAATCATTGGAATAGGTGTCTTCATAGGAACCGCGGGAGGTCTTTTGATTGGACTTATTGGTGGTATCGACATTATCATGTTCATGGGCATGGGCGCTGGTGTTGGCGTCGGGGTTGTGCTTGGCATCCTCGCAGGGATGATCAAGATGTCTGAGGTCTAGGTGAAAGAGAATGTCGAGAGCACTTGTCCTTTATCACTCGCTTTTTGGGAATACGAAGACGGTGGCCATGAGTCTGGCTAAAGGGCTCCAAGAGTCAGCCATTGAAGTTGACTGTTACAGTATTGATGATGTTGACGTCACAGAGATTCCCAATTATGATTTGGTTGCAATAGGGAGCCCAACACACATGATTAAACCATCCAAGGAGATGAAAGAGTTCTTAGATGAACTGAAAGCCATTGAGCTAAAAGGTGTATTTGGATTCAGCTTTGATACAAGAAATGAATCCAGAATGAACAGCAAAAGCTTCTTGATTCTTGAGAACAGTGCTGCAAGATCTATTGAGGGAACCATGAAACGGATGAAGATGAAAATCATTCGGCCACGAGTTTCAGCGATTGTTCAAGGAAGAGAAGGCCCACTCAATGCTCACGCTGAAGAAGCCTTCATCCAGATTGGTAGAGAGATTGGAACCGCATTGGCAAATTAGGATTTGAGAGTGATATTTGAGTCACTCTCATTTTCATTGTTTTATCACAAACCATGTTTTTGGTATTAAACCAAGATTGGAAGAGTTTATATTGGTTCAGATAACGTAATACGTAATAGAATTACAATCGTTCGCGAGGAGAGGAGATGAGCGGGTCTGATTGCGTCAGAGTAGTAGCCGATGAAATACTCAAGGGGCAATGTCTGAGTCTGAGTGAACCCTTGTCCTACCCGGGAATTGTTATCGTACCGATAGTAAGAGTCGATATGTCTCCTCTGACCAAGAGAAAACTTAGCAGAACTTCCTTGACTGAATATGTGCATAAAGTAATTGTCGGAAGTCTGCCTAGGAACACATGTGGTGTGTTCATCTTAGACTCGCTGGGAGATGTTATTACATTCAAACTTCATATGAATGTCAACATATTCTGGGAGCGAATATGTTACGTTGAAAGACTTGTTGTAGAACACTATAAAGACACAAGAAAACCAATCAGCAAAGATAGTGCAACAGCAAGAGCTATTGCTTTTCTAATGAAACTCAAAATGGAAGGGCCTGAAGGAATAATGAGTTCCAAATCAGACTATTTTGCAGTATCGCGAACAAATCTAGTAAATGAGCTGATGGAGGTCAATGACCTTCTAGCGAGTACAGAAGCTGTCTTATATGCAGCTGGCCGATAGGATTTCCTTCACCGGAGCATTCAAGATTATATTGGTAAGATAATCTGACACCGAAAGGAAGATGGAATCTAATTGAGTCCAGAGAGGAGTCCAGAATTATTCGATTCGTGGGCAGCAGACTATGACTACTTCATCAAGATTGGATCTGAGAGCTTCCCATTTTTAGGGTATAATGATGTTTTGAACAGGATTGTTGAACTCGCGAATCCAAAACCTGGAATGAAGATACTAGATATTGGAATTGGAACTGGATCCTTAGCTCAGAAGTTTTTGGATTTCAACTGTGAAATATGGGGGATTGATTTCTCCTCCAAAATGATTGAAGAGGCTAAAAAGAAGGTCCCAGGAGCAAATCTATTCCAAGTTGATATTCGTTCAAAATGGCCTGCAAGTCTCAAGGTTGGTTTTGATAGAATCGTTTCAGCTTACACACTGCACCATCTAAATCTAGAGGGCAAGATTGACGCAATAAAACGAATGACAAATGACCTCCTTCAAGATGGTGGACACATCATTATTGGTGATATTTCGTTTTCCAGTTTCACTGCTCGTGCAAATGCCCGTACGAGATTGGAGAGTGTTTGGGATGACGATGAATTCTACTGGGCAGCCGATGAATTCAAGACAATGATAGATAGCGAGGGCCTATATGTTGTATATGAACAGGTTTCAGATTATGGGGGAGTTTATGTCGTGGGGCCTATC
>JAEORO010000145.1 GCA_016840855.1 Candidatus Thorarchaeota archaeon
TCTATGCGATGAATTTTGTAATCAAACCCTTTCTTTCTTAATTTCTCAAAGTGAATAAATTTAGGTTCTTTTTCTTCTCTTTTCATTTTTCATTTCTCCGATTTTTCTTTATTTTAGGTACAATATTCCCAGTCATCATAGGCACAATGAACCCTCTATCGATTAATTGCTGAATCATTGGCAAGATCTTATCGTTAGCAGAATTTGTAAGAAACTGAGCTAACGGATCTTCATCGTCTCTATCAGATTTGGTTTCGCCAAGAACTTTCTCTAAGGTTGCCTTCGGAGTATTGCCTTTTGAGATTAGATCTAGCATTCCGTTCATCGATGATGGAATTTCCATTGAATCCCCATTTTCATGTAACAAAACTAAGATATCTTTGGGAAATTTATACTCCTGAATCTTCGAAGTTTCAGCTAATCTATATCTGGATTCAAGAATATCTTTCTCGGCTGTTTCTAGTGGATAGATACCTGTTTCAATGCAATGGGCCACCGAGAAGCCAATGCAACCTCCTTGACAAATACCCTTGATTGCGTACTCACATTCTTTGCACTCATCTAAGGGGAAGGTCTTGATTTGATATGGTTTGAACACACGGTTGAAGTATTCATAGATTTCTTGAACAGTGTCAAAATCATCTAAATGTCGATTAAAGATTCCAGATGAACCAAAACATCGCCAAACTGACAGATCGGGTCCGATATCAATTGCAGGATAGCACACAAAATTTCTTCGAGATTCAATGATTTCCTTCAGTAGTAATGGAACTAGTTCATCATTAGTGAACATACATACAGGTACTGTATTGTCCAATCTTACAAGTGCTTCGAGGTGTTCAGCTCGACTAATGAACTTCAAAATATGAGGTGCAAACCCACGGTACTCCTCAAGGGGGATGTATTCATTCTTTTTGGAGCCAAAGATGATAGGCATTGAAAAGCTAAGTCGCAGATTTTTTATATCATATTTAGAAACGAGGTTGAAGATATAATCGTAATCTGGTTCTTTTTCAAAAATATTGAAACTGAGGGTTACATTTCTTCCTTTCGATAAGCTTGCAAGATTTTTATTAATTATGGACCACTCTGTTTCAGAATATTTGCTAGGATGATCGATGTTTAAAAGAAAAGATAATCTTGTTGGAGAGATTTCTTCAAATAACATTCGAATTTCATCATTCCAGAGTGCATTACTAAGAATGTTAACATGCATTCCTCGGCGTATTGGTTCGAGAAGAATCTGTGAGAAATGGGGATGTAGTGTTGGTTCTCCTCCAGCGAGCTGCAGAGAATTTCGTCCAGACTTGATGACAAATTCCAGTACCTTTTCATAGTCTTGAAGAGAGATATTTAGGGGTCTATCGGATACTGAATATTGTTGAAGTTTTTCTTTGGCAAAACAATAGCTACATGATCTATTACAATTCATGGTAATTAATATATTAACCACTATCTTTCCCCCTTATGCAATGAGAGGTATAGTTCTGTTTAGCTATTGTTCGTGATTAGCGGGTCCCCCTACCCCAATAACGAATCGGATATCCAATCGGGTATCTTGGAGGATAGATGATGGGGGGATATATTATTGGAGGTTGTCTAAACCACCAGGGTATAGGATAAAAGATGGGGCCTACCCATCGCATAGCTTCGACGACTTCTCCCACTCGCCATCGAATCATTAGATCGTCAAGAGGAGGATAGCAGACTTCAGGATCAAATCTACATGGATTTAGCATTTCTCCAATTTGGTTCACGAATTCAGCTGTCGCGTTCACCCTAGCAATCTGTCCTTTTGTCATTGCAACTCCATGTTCTTTCGCAATCTTTTCTGGATCCTTCAAGAAATCATCGCGAAGAGTCCTATCACGTGATACTTTATCCAAAAACATTACAAACTCTCTCTTACCTTCCACAGTTTTCACCTTCCTTGTAAGAAGGCTTTACTTTCTTAATAAACCGCTTTCGGATTTTTCTAATCCAGTTTAAACCCTCTAGGACTAAGAATAATGATTTGTATAATATTTGATAAAATAAAAAAATAAATAAAATAACAAAATAACGTTCAAACGCTTAACAAATGGTCATGATGTGGCAAAGGATTTGAGAATATTGTAGATTTAAGTAAGGAAAATAATATCATGTATGCATGGCGCATCTAGGTGTTATGAGAGGTGAAGACGGGAGAACACCTCACATCCAGCTAAAAGAAGGAGAAGTAGCCAGGTATGTCTTGCTACCAGGTTCTCCGGAACGTGCTAGACTCACAGCATCAATGTTTGATAAAGCTGAAGAAAAAGGGTTTCACAGGGAATACCTCTCTTTCACTGGTATGTATCAGGGAATTGATGTCACAGTCATTTCAACAGGGATGGGAGTCTTTTCTGCTGTAACAGCAGTGGAAGAGCTTGCTGATATAGGCGCAGATACATTCATTCGAATTGGTTCTTGTGCTACATATCAAGAGAAGATTGCGCTGGGAGACAATATCATAGCTACGGGTTGCATAAGAGATGAAGGGTGCACATTGGAGTTTGCACCTTTGTCATTTCCTGCAGTACCGGACCTTGAAGTCTTAACGACTCTGATAGAATCAGCTAAAGCAATTGGTGCAACATATCATACTGGAGTTGTAAGGACATGTGAAAACTTCTACCTTCGAGAACGTTCACCAAAACTAAATGAACAGTATGCAAAACTCGGTGCTGTAGCTCTTGAGATGGAATTATCTGCGATTTTGATGGCGGCAATAGATCTTGGAAA
>JAEORO010000146.1 GCA_016840855.1 Candidatus Thorarchaeota archaeon
AAGATCGAACACGCTCTGTCTAAACGCTTCAAGCTCTGAATCAACACTACTTCTTGTTGAGAGTAGGACTGATATCTCCTGACCATCAGTCTTTACCACAGCTACATTGTTTGAGGTCTCTACAAGATTATCAACATAGGGAGAGAATCGAATGGGTCCATGAGGGATAATATTGATTGATTGGATGATCCTTTTTGACTCTTCAAGAGAGAATGCAGGTTCTGCAGATGATTTATCCCAGTTTATCTGGATATCAGGTTCAAGTTCTTTATAGTATGTTTTAAGATCTTTACGCGTTAAGGATAGTAACTCTTCTGCTCTCACTGTTTTGTCCGTTTCTACTGCAATTTTACAAGTTGCTTCCCGAGCAATGGCATTATGCTTACTTCCACCACTCCATTGGCATAGGTGCACATCCATCTCAGATAATAGAGCTGAGAGTAATCGTGCAACTAGTTTGTTTGCGTTGGCTCGATGTTTATGGATATCGACACCTGAATGTCCCCCGGAAAGACCTGAAACAATTAGATTATAGAAAGTGGCAGCTCCAGTGACCTTTTTGAGTTCAATCTTTTTGATGAGCTCTGTGTCACCTCCGCCAGCAGAACCGATTGTAATCACCCCAAATTTCTCAGAGTCTAGATTCATCATGAGTTTGCTTTTCATGCCCATTTTTTTAGGTTCAAGAACAAATGCACCAACAAGACCAGTTTCTTCATCTACAGTTACCAGTAACTCCAGAGGACCATGTTTGACCTTAGGGTCCAACATCAGAGAGAGGCCAAGTGAAACACCAATCCCATTGTCAGCTCCAAGAGTGGTGCCATCAGCATCCACCCATTCTCCATTATCCTGAATCCGAATTGGTATTGGATTGTTTGAGAAATCAAATCCCCCCGGCTTATTGGTTTCGCACACCATATCCATGTGTCCTTGCAGTAGAAGAGGTTGAGTCGATTCCATTCCTTTAGTTGAGCCTTTTTTGACAAGCAAATTACCAACGTCATCCTCAACCACTTGAATCTCTATTCCTAGGGATTTTGCACGTTCAGCAATCCAAGTTTTCAGCTTCACACGGATTTTATCTTCTTTTTTAGACTCGCGAGGAGTCTTTGTGAAGACTTCCTCAAATATCTCCCAAACTAGTTTTGGTTCTAGGTTTTCGAAGACCACCTCAGAGAACCTCCGCAATCACTGATGAATAGATAGACTACTATAAGGTTTTGTCCATGAACAAACAGATTTTTCTCCCACGAAGCTACATAGTTTTCCTTCCCTCAAGAGGATGATATGGAATGTGGTTCGATCCAACAATAACCGATATACTTAGGAACATATTACCAGGATTAGGTGATTTCTTCTTGTGGATATCAGAATTGGGAGGAGAGATCTTCTATATCGCTTTACTCCTAATAGGATATTGGGCATATAACAAGAAGGAAGCCATTCTGGCATCGTATATACTCATTATAGCAGTAGTTTCCAACTTTTGGTTGAAAGTGATTATAGCAAAGGACAGACCTCCATCGAGCTATTGGCTTACAAGTGAACCTCCTCCGAATTATAGTACACCCAGTGGCCACTCCCAGAATTCCGCGACTCTCTATGGGTGGTTTACAACAAGGGTCAAGACATGGTGGATGGCAGTCATTGCAGTCATACTCACGGTCTTGGTTGGTATTTCAAGAGTATACATTGGTGTGCACTATATCGAAGATGTTCTACTAGGGTGGGGAATTGGAATTATTACTGTGATTTTACTCATTTACCTAGAAAAACCAGCAAGGGAATATCTTTCAAGATATCAGACTGAACACCTGCTCTTGGTGTTTGCGATTATCGGGTTTTTAATGACTTTAATCGCAGCGCTTCTCACGCAACCTCCAAACGATAATTTTGGAGCCTATGGAGGGTTGATAATCGGTTTCGCATTGGGCATCATTCTTGAAAGAAGATTTGTGGACTTC
This sequence comes from Candidatus Thorarchaeota archaeon, assembly GCA_016840855.1. Classification (GTDB taxonomy): domain Archaea; phylum Asgardarchaeota; class Thorarchaeia; order Thorarchaeales; family Thorarchaeaceae; genus SMTZ1-45. The sequence goes on from JAEORO010000146.1 coordinate 1,968, forward strand.
TCAACCCAGCCGTATGATGGGAAGCGATGGCGTTTGGTACTCCGTGTTGTTATTGGACTAGTTCTCGTCATTGGAGTGATGGTACTCCTTGCCCCGATACTCCCAACTGACCAGATTTGGCTTCGAACAATTCGATACAGCCTGATTGCACTCACAGGTGTCTTTGTCTGGCCATTCATATTCAAGAAAGCCAAACTTTGAAACAATGCTCGACAGATTCAATAATCAGGGTTTACAGGAAAGGGATGTGAACTACAATGACAAAGGGAGAGAGTACACCATTATTATCACCAACTTACCCAAGACCACCTTACCACTACATCGGCGCAAGATTGTTTCTAGCAATGTTTAACCCACCAGAAGACGCGATACAAGATCTACTTCCAGCCCCATTACGACCCTCACAAATGCCCCTTGCAGCCTTGATGTTTGGAGAGATGCCTTGCAAAGAAACAGGGACATTTATGGAGTCAGGATTATTGGTCCAATGTGTATTTGACAACCCAGAAACCAAAGAAGAAGAGGTAGGCGTCTTTTTCTCAATGAACTATGTGAACACAGATGTTGCCCAAGCTGCAGGGCGCGAGATATGGGGGTATCCACGAAAGCTTGCTGATATCTCTCTCGCCTGGAGGAAGGACACGATTACTGGTAAAGTTGTTAGAGACAAGACCACAATATGGAAAGCAAGCTGCAAGATGGTCGATGAAGGCGCATGGATTGATAGCGGCCCCAACATTAATGCAAAAGTCATTCCGAGCCCATCTGGTGATGGTTATGATGTTGCGGTTTTAACAGCGGCCTACCTTGAATATGCAACTAAGAATGGACGCTCTGGCGAAGTTGAAATTGAATTCCAGAGTGGACCTCGGGATGATTTGAGCAAAGTAAAGATTGATACGTCTATGATAGGGCAGTATTTTGACTGCGACATCTTTTTACCACCAGCAAAGATAATTGGCAATCTTAAGCTCTAGCGAATCACAGATAGTCAGACGCTTCTTTCTGTCTCAGCCTATATCCCGCGCTCCTTGCGTAATGTCGAGATATATTTAGACAGATGAAACCAAAAGGAAGTAATGTCACATATGCAAAGAGAGGTCCTAACAAAAAGCCAATACCGAGAATCAGAGAGAGCCCTGTGAACCCGAGAATGTTAGGTAGCAGTTGAGCTCGAAGGATTGACCATCCCCTTATAGGCATTTGAATAGATGCACCTCTCTGTCTTGTTATCATCCGTTCAGCACGGAAGTCACCGCCAATCGATGCAGCATTTGCGGCTATGCCTCCTGCAGCTTGGTTGATCAAGACAGCTGAGATGATAATGACGGGCAGGTATACCAATAGACTTGGAGCTATAATTACAACAAAGATAGAAACAGCCACACTCACAATCAAAGCAAAAGGAGCAGAACTGTATATTTTTCCCATTACATAGTCATACATACTTAGCGGTGCAAGCTGAAGATTCATCAAATTGCGTCCTTCGTAAACGAGCTCATATCCAGCGAAACTCACAGCATATGATATCACAAAGGGGACTGTGATTGCAATGACAATGAACTGCGTAAAGCCCATAATAATATCGCCACCAGCAAACATTCCAAAGATGATGATGACAATGAATCTCAGCGGACCAATAAGATACTGCGCAAAAACTCGACCTTCCCGACGAACATTGGTGATATTATACCATATTGACACACTTGTCGCGGTATTGAATTTGAAACCGGGAATCATCTGTGGAGCCCATGTATCATGAACTAGAGGAGTTTTCGTCTTTGAGGTTCTCTTGGATCCACTTGCAAGCCAGCCACTATAATGAGCAGTTTCACTGACATATGCATTCAGATTTAGTATAAGAATGGAGAGAGCAGCATAAAAGAGTGCAAGAAAGACATCGTTGATGATTATTGGTGTCCCTACCAGTATTCCGAGTGCTAGAGAACTTGTTGCTGCACCAGGACTGATACCAGACGTAAAACCAAGGGCATTAGCAATTTCAAATAGTAATGGAAAAATATCAGCAAACCCATCTGAGAGAAAGATGAAGTAATAGTAAAGAGCACTCCCAAGAACAGCAAGCGATGTGCCCAAGAACCAACCAATCTGCTTGAGCCGTCTTCGGCCTGCTAGTATCCTCGAGAAGAATAGACCCAAGAGACCTCCAATAGAAACTCCAAGAGTGGAGAGCACAAGCATCATACAAATAAAGATAGGAATAGAAAGGAGCGCAAATGGAGCATTAGAAACAATACTCAGTCCTATGAAGACTGGAGTACCAATAACAAGAAAGAACACCGAACTATAGAGAATCACTATGATTGTCTTTTCAAGGAATAGTGTTCGAAGAGCAATGGGCATTGTCATGAGATATTCCATTCTTGCTGAATTACCAACTGTTGTGGCACTGAACATTATCGATCCAATAAAAGAGAACAACAGAAGGACGTTGAAAAGTGAAGAGCCTGATTCAATATTATCAGTGAGGATAGAGTCAAGCACGTCCCAGCCTATCCGAGGAACTAACCAGACTATGCCGAAGATTATAATCACTCCAAAAGCTACAGCAGCAATGGGTGCAAGAAATCTACGGAATACATTCTTTTGCTCAGTTCTTTTCCCTTTTGCACCAGACACCCTATAACTTTGGGTCAGGTCCTGCTTTAGCAAGACCCATAGATCGTTAAGCGTCACTTGACGTCACCAAGATACTCTGCAATCTTTTGCATATCAGGCCCGCCAGTCAATGACAGGAATATCTCTTCTAGTGAT
>JAEORO010000147.1 GCA_016840855.1 Candidatus Thorarchaeota archaeon
CATACCCCCTGATAGTGCCCTCTGCTCATTAAAGGAAAGAATCTCCCACCCCACAACCCATGTCTATACTCCTGATGAAGGACTCCTCGAGTTGCGTGAAGAATTAGCGCTCTACATTCGTCAGAAATTTGATATCGATGCCAATCCACAGGACGAAATTGTAATCGCGGCAGGTGCGAACAATGCATTTGCAGGAACCATTTTGACTCTTATTGAACCTAACCAGAATGTCATCATGCCATCACCATACTACTTCAACTCGGTGATGGCGGTTAACCTTGCTAGTGCTGAAATAAAAGAAGTCCCACTAGACTCTGAGTTTCAACCAAGAATTGATGACATCGAGAAGGCTATTGACGATAAAACGCGTGCAATACTTTTGATATCTCCCAACAATCCAACAGGTGCAGTTTATGATAGAGCTACAGTTGATGGTATCGTTGATCTCTGTTTACAGCATGATATAATGCTAGTATCTGATGAAACATACTCAAGCATGGTTTTCGATGGTGGAGAACACTATAGCCCCCGAACACGCCGAGATGCTGAACATAATGTAATCACACTTGGTAGTTTCTCGAAAGACTTCGGAATGAGCGGATGGCGTGTAGGATATGTCATAGGTCCCCCTGAGTTTATCAAAGAGTTTCTCAAAGTACAGGATACAATAAGCATATGCGCCCCTACAGCTGGCCAAATTCTCGCTTTGGAAGTGCTAAAGAAAGGGCTTGACACCATCGAACAAGAGCTTCAGAGGATGAACCTTCTTCGTGAACTTGCATACGTACGTGTGCGTGAAATTGATACGCTTGATGTAGTTCACACAAAGGGAACTTTCTATCTCTTCCCACGAGTTAAAGGTTGTAAAGACTCAAGAAAGTTAGTAATGGATATTCTCCAATCAACTGGAACACTCATTCTACCAGGAGCAATATTTGGAAGTACAGGAGAAGGTCATGTACGTATTTCAATTGGTCCATTGACACCGGAAGCAGTTGATGAAGCTTTTGATCGACTGTTTAACTTTTTCAAGAAGGATTAATTATCCTCATACTTATCCCACTCCCAATCGGTGACAATCTGGCTCATATATTCGCGCCATTCCTTGCGTTTGAGTTTCACAAATGATTTCACGATATCTTGACCTATCGCTTCACAAATCACGCTGTCCGCTTCTAAATTGTCAAGAGCTTCTTCTAGGTTTGTAGGAAGCATCTTAATTCCAAGCTTCTCTCGTTCATCATCGCTCATTTGGAAAATATCTTCGACTCTAGGTTCAGGTGGCGTAAGTTTTCGATTTACACCGTCCATCCCAGCTGCAATAATTGCGGCGAAGAGCAAATATGGATTTGCAAGGGAATCTGCTGAACGGAATTCAATTGCAGCTTTCTCTCCAGGACCAAACATTGGAATCCTGACTAATACAGTCCGATTCTTCATTCCCCATGAAATGTATACAGGAGCTTCATGATGGGGGACGAGACGTTTGTATGAGTTGATGGTTGGATTTGCTATTGCAGTTATAGCTGGAGCATGCTCAAGAAGACCTGCTACAAACATTTTTGCTGTTTCAGATAGCTCGGACGCTCCATCAACGCCAAACAGGTTCTTGTTCCCCTTCCAGAGCTGAAGATGACAATGAAGCCCATTACCTGCCTCCTCTTCGAAGGGCTTAGGCATGAACGTCACATCAAGTCCTTGACTCCGTGAGATTGATCTAGCTAGGTTCTTAAATAACAAGATATTGTCAGCCATTCTTGTTGCATTATCAAAATCTAATTCTATCTCCTGCTGTGACTCACCAACCTCGTGATGAATCACTCGTGTTTTTATTCCAAGGATACGAAGGGCTGTGGCTAAATCCAAAAGCATATCCATTCCTGGACTATTGGGATAAGTATCAGCATAATCAGCTGCATCAAAGTGCTCCCCATCTGGCGTTATGAAATGAAACTCAGGTTCCACCTTTACCTTGAGTTGCATCTCTCCAGGTAGCAATTCATCACTAATTTTCTTCAAACGTCCACGGCTATCAAG
>JAEORO010000148.1 GCA_016840855.1 Candidatus Thorarchaeota archaeon
TTCAGATTATGGCATGGTTCACAAACTATGGAAGTGGCTATCTCATGGCTCTCATGGGTCAGAGAGCAATCTATGATATTAGACAAGAACTCTATGTCCATGTACAAGAGATGTCAGAAGAGTTCCACGATCACTCCGCAAGCGGAAGAGTCATCTCAAGACTCACTAATGATGTTGACCGAATGAGTGAACTTCTGGGGGGAGAGCTCATTAATGCATTTGCTCAGATTTTCATTGTGTTTGCAATTGGTGTTGCAATGTTCATTGCTGATTGGCGACTTGCTCTCATCTCTCTTTCAATAGTTCCAATTTTGCTTATCACAACCATTTACTTCAGAAAGCTATTACGTGATGCTTACCGTAGAACACGAAAGACGATATCGAACGTCACCTCTAACCTGGCGGAGAGCATCTCGGGAGCAAAGGTGACCAAGAGTTTTGCGAGAGAGAGAATCAGCGCAGAGATATTCGCAGAACTGAATGAGGCAGACTACCAGTCTAATGTGGATGCTGGAAAAGCACAAGCTTCCTTTTTCCCAGTTATTCGTTTTATCGGCGGACTTGGAACAGCTGTGATTCTACTCTTTGGTGGAATGCTTATGTTGGATCCTACTCTTGTCCCCGTAATCACACTTGGCACAATTGTGATGTTTATGCAATTTAGTGATGCCTTCTTCCGTCCTATACTCATAATTGCAAACTTCTACACATCTGTTCAAAGTGCTTTTGCTGGAGGTGAACGAGTCTTTTCTGTTCTTGACTCGGAATCAGTTGTCCAAGATTCTCGTGTTGCTGTAGAAATGCCTGAGATTGAGGGACATGTTCGTTTTAGAGATATCACCTTTGGATATGTTGAGGGTCTGCTTGTCTTGGAGAACTTCAATCTGGAGATTCAACCGGGTGAAACGGTGGCAATTGTGGGGGACACCGGTGCCGGAAAGACGACAATCGTAAACCTGTTGAACAGATTCTATGATGTGCTTGATGGGTCAATAGAGATTGATGGTATCGATATTAGAACGGTGACTCAACACTCTCTTCATTCAAGAATAGGTCTAGTACTTCAGGATCCATTCCTTTTCATGGGGACTGTGAAAGACAATATCCGTTATGGTCATCAGGATGCAACTGAAGAAGAGATCATCTCTGCTCTTGATGCGACAGGTGCAAGAAGAATAATTGAAGGCCTAGAGAATGGTCTTGATACGGAAGTCGGAGAGCGAGGTGGAAGACTCTCAGAGGGCGAAAGACAACTAGTAAGCTTTGCAAGAGCTCTACTTGCAGACCCAAAAATCCTGATTCTAGACGAAGCCACCAGTTCAGTTGACATCTATACTGAATATGCGATTCAGAAAGGATTGAAGGCACTTCTAAAGGATAGAACCTCTATTGTGATTGCTCATAGACTCTCAACAATTGTGAATGCAGATAGAATAGTTGTTATAGAACAAGGAAGAATTGTAGAGTCCGGAAAGCATCGAGAGCTGATGGAACGCAAAGGCAAGTATCATTCGCTCTATGAGCTTCAGATTAAACCTCGTGCTATTAGAGATCCAATGTAAAAAATAGAGGTGGGCCCCCGAAAGACAAAGGGGCCCGGAACATGCTCTCTGCTAAAGATGTGAATTAGTCATCAAGACTAATGTCACCATGATTTTGGGATCTGATGGCGGATGAGAGATGCCACAGATAATTGATTACCTTCGTTTCGAATCTGAGATAAGTGGTCATCCTTTCATCCATTCTGATTAGTCCTCCCAATCAAACGAGTCCACATCGTCAAACGCGTAAGGGAATCCTTTCATGGTTCGCTTCATGGATTTTAATGACTTGAGTCCCTTGAGGCTTTTCATCGCGCTACTTACTGACTGTGTGATGATTGGACCTATGTCTAGGAAATTATCAAGTCCAACGACGCCACCTTTTCCTACTATGATTTGTTTACCCTCTTTGCTTGATACTACAACTCCAGATTTACTTACTGAAACAAGGTTATCATCGCCTATAACGAAAACGGATTTCCCATATGTGAAGACAAGCCCTTTTTCTTCACTTATGACAAGAAGTAGCTTTTTCTCGTTCGAATCTGTTCCAAAGAAAATCTTAGAGTCCTTCTTACTATCGATCTTCGTCTTATTCTTCTCACCGTTTATGTGTTCTTGAATAGTTGTTTCGATTGCCTTAGTAAAAGACTCAGCATCTTGATATCCCTGCTTCTGAGTGTCGGAACGCTCTACATTTTTGGATATGTTTTCCAAAGATGTGTCACCAATGAAAAGCTGCACGCCAGAGAGTTCACCAGTTATCGACTCACCCATTGCACCCATATCGGTCTCTGCTATCGCATCAACTGCAAAGCGAGATGGACCAGCAAAAGCGACACCTACTCGAACTCCATCTTGCAGAAGATAGCTCCATAGGCAACCTGCCTCCATCTTCACATATGCCTTCTCGTGTGAGATTATGTCAATCTCTTGTGTTGTTATCATTACACTGTTATCAGGTGTTATTTTCTTCATCTTTTGTTTCCTCCCTAATCCTCCCAATCCAGTTCGTCTAAATCCTCTTCATCTTCGAGTTCATCTTCAAGTTCCTCTCGGGCATCTTCAAGATCATCCTTATGTGCCTCAATTGTTTCTTGAGCCTCTTCGAGCTCTTCTGCCAATGTTTCCAAGTGTTCTTCAGCTCTCTCCAAATCAGCGGTTTCTACATCAGTATCATCGAATTCAATGTCTACATCAGAGTCACCATTGTTACGTGTCCGCTCTCGTTGCTTCTCGACTGTGTGAGTCAACCATTGAGCAAGTCGGTAAGCCAGCCTTCCTTCCACTGTGACATAGTAGGTTCCACGGACTTCGCCTTTGACCACGTAGCCTGCTTCAATCAAGGGATTAAGATGGTGAGTCAGTGAACTTCCTGTCTTGCCGGTGAAGGTTTCTATCTCATTGAAGCTCTTCCCACCAGTCTTGAGGTAATCAAGAATTTTCAGCCGCTCTTCACTTCCAAGAGGTGCAACAATAGTAGTCACTCGTTCAGGAGGAATCGACTCTATCTCCCGACGTTGGTCCTTTCTTCTCTTCGTCCTTCGATAGTCCTTGTGAATTCGTATACCCGGGACCTTCAGGCCATCGATGCTTCTTAGGCTCATCTCAATCTGATGACCAAGTCCATCCATCATGGTTTCTAGCGAATCCGTGAGGTCTTCGAGATCCAAATCGACCCTTGCTACGCGTGCAGGAGATGGTGGGCGTGGTGGTTCAGGAGGTCTGTATCGTCTTGCTTCAGCCCTACGTTGTCGTACGTCTTCGCGATGGAGTCGTCGGCTTTCTCCCGAAATCTGATCTTTTCTTTTTTGAGTTCTCATATCATCTACTTCTTTTCTGAGCTCTTCCTTAAGCCTACGAATTTCTTCGAGTTCTTTGCGAATAGTATCTATGTCGTCACCCATTATCATGCACAAATGTAGTAATGTACAGTTTTAATATAAACTTACCGAATGTAGTAAAATACACTCAAATTACATGAGAATGTGCTTACGAAACAAGAAATCAAACAGAGTCTAACGAAAGGCGTACAATCCATCTAGAAGGCGTTTCTACGACATATACTTATTAACTAGTCAACTAATCAATTCTTCACCTTCCGTCAGGGGGAGAATTGGTCACATTTCTCCATGTCTGGCGATGGGTAACCGTAGAGGTTGAAAAAGAAATGTCGAAGAAAAAAGCTACTAAAGCTCCAAAGTACACATTTTTCGTCAAGAAAGCAATCCAAGACTTCGCCAAAGACAGCGGAATGCTGGTTGGTTCAGATGCATATGATGCAGTCAACGAAGCTGTACACATGGCTCTGACCGGTGCAGCAGAACGCTGCAAGAAAAATGGAAGAAAGACCCTGAAAGCCTACGACTTCTAGGTTGCTTAGTTTAAAAACGGGAGGGCAGCATTTAGCTGCCCAATCACCCGTTCAATATCTCTTTTTCACTAATTCATTTCCTCAGCGTAGACCAAAGGCTATATTCGATGATATGTGAATTGTTTATGCTCGTGGTGATATGGTCCGGAACGGTATTAATAGGGAGCGTTCATGGGGCTTTTATGTAACTATTCTAGTGACCATCGGGTTGATTGCGGGTATCTTTCTCTGGCCGCTCACATTCTCCACAGCCATCTCAATATCAGATATGCCTTCAATCATGATGTTCATCTCAATTATGATGTTCACCCTGCTCGGGTGCGGACTGCCTGATAGAGAGAGACCACATTTTCAATTTCATTACCATGGCGAAGAATTCCCAGTGATGTCCGAGCTACAAGAAGAGATAATGGATTGACTTCATGCCATTCAAGTTTATGAGGGAACATTTTGGTTCAACATATATGCGGTTGAAAGCTATTGCCATGATATTAGTCCTTGTTATTGGGATAGGTGTCTTTGTCAGCATATATGCTCTACAGAACAACTGGCTTTCTGGTTTCGATCCCGGAAACCGGTATCCATCAGAACGTTTGGACTATATGGGTGTCATTTATGTAAATCAGTCCGATATCTATGCGTACAATGAAGGATACAGTGAAACCGATTCCTGCCCTTGGGGATTCATCCACAACGGTCTTGACTATTTCTTCAACAACAACTCCGAGGTCATAGCGGCCGCCCCGGGCTATGTCGAGCAGGTAAGCTGGCGTCTTAATTCAGATACGACTCTCAACATGTACAACATCTTTGTGGTCATTCAGTTCAATACATCAATTAAGTTACAGTATACCTTTGAGCCATTCACACATGTTGAGGATGATCAGTACAGACAACTCGAGATGCTAGAAGTTCAGGAGGGAACCTGGGTTCAAAAGGGTGATGTAATAGCTCGGTTCTTGTATGTGGAAGAAGGAGCCCACATTCATTGGGGTGTGACTATGAATAATGAATGGATTGACCCTGAACCTTTCTTCAGCATAAGTGATCATGCTGAGATATTAAGCCTCATCAACTCTTACCATCCTGGATGGAGTATATCTTATCTTACGCCATGAAAGGCTAATCGGAAATCCGAGAATTGATTAGAACTGTGTTTCCTCTGCTTTGCCTGTTTTCCCACATGAAGGACACCTAAAGCGTATAGCTCCTATCCATTCTACCAGTTCAGGATCCAAAGCAGCGCCACACTGACTGCAGAACGGAGGTGGTCGGTAAGTTCTTTCGGGTTCACTGTATCCAGACATCTGAGTACTGGTTGATGGAATATCATCATAAGGATACGATCTTGTTGAAAATCCTTGAGCATGCTTAGACTCATCTCGTTCATTCATGATATTCACTATCTGGACGACTATCGCTAAGACACCAATACCAGCAATCGCGAAGGGAATCCAGACGAACATGGATGGATGTGGCCCAGGTCCCCAATCAGGCCAAGCATTGGCGAATTCTATGAAAAAGAACCCCATCCATATGCTAGCAATAATCCAGACAATGAAGAATCCAATAAACATGATTCGTGTACTGGTTGATTTTTGGCCATACAACTCTTTGTAAAACTCCCTACCTCATTTCATTGGGCAGCTGATTCTCCGTTTGACGCCTTATAGATATTCTCACATTTGGGAAGAAATGCATATACGAAAA
>JAEORO010000149.1 GCA_016840855.1 Candidatus Thorarchaeota archaeon
CCAGTGAGAAGGCTTTCATCAACATGAAGATTGCTTTCGAAAACAACCCTTCCATCTGCAGGGATTTTTTCTCCAGTACGAAGTAGTAATAGGTCACCTGGAACAATCTCAGAAGATCGAATTTCAATTTCTTCTCCGTTTCTAATCACGACGGATTTTTCCTCAATGAGTTTTTTGACTGACTCAATTGTCTTCTCTGCCCTCCATTCCTGTACAAACCCAATTATCGAATTAATCAGGAGGATAACTGCTATCACAATAGTATCTTCGACATGGTTTCCAATGAAGGAGATTGCAGCGGCTAGGATGAGAACGTAGACAAGGGGCGACTTGAACTGTCGTAGAAACATGATGATAGCGCTATCCCTTAACTCCAGAGTGAGCCTGTTCTCACCAAACACCTCTCGCTTCTGTAAGACTTCTGCTTCAGTAAGTCCTTCTGGATTTGTACCCAAACTTAACAAACATTCACTGTAGTCTACATAATCCTCTTGTACCTTGGTCCGATCTTGAGTCATATTTCCTCTCTCTCAATATTATACTCATTTTCATTCAGAATTTAAAATAACTGCTCTATAAAACTGGGACTGGGTTCAGGCTTTCTGAAATCGTTTTACTTCTTAGGTACTATCAACCTTTGAAGAATTACACACGCCAATTCATCAAATGAAATTAGTCTACTTCCGATTCCATACGCTTTTCTTGCATGGTGATTCTGTTGACTATTTCCTCAATTTCAGCGGTGAGTTCGCTCTTGAGATCTTGAAAAATGCCCTCAGGAATCTTTTCTGATTCAAATTGTTGCTCATAGAACTCAAGTTTCTTCTTGTAGATTTCCTCCCGAACTTTTAACTCCTTTATTCTTGCTCGTCGTTCCGAAACAACGCGTCTAAGTTCATCTTCCAGATTGAATATTTCTTCTTCAAGTTCTGCCTTTAGGCGGGAATACATAGCTGGCTCAATCTTGCCTTCAGTATATTGATCAACTATGTGTAATAGAGCTTGACGTGTTGCATCTCTGTGAACTGTAATCTCTCTTGCCAAATCTTGTCTTTCGGTAAGCCCAAGCAAATTGGCAAAAAATGTTGTTGATAATCCCTGTACAAATAGACTAACAATTAGGACTGTAAACACAATGGCATAGATTGTAGGAACTACATACTTTATTGCACTGACATATTCTTCCGCAGCGCTGAATTGGATAATCACAGTTACTGCAATCGCAGCAAGAGCTGCACTAGCAACTCCCTTCACTCCTGCCCAGCTAAGAAAGAACCGGTCTCTCATTCCTATAGTTCTATCCCCTGCAGTTACAAGAAAGACTGAGATTGGTCTTGCTACAAATATCACAAGTATAGCTGTAATCAATCCTAGAACAAGGATACCTGGATTTGCTAAAATGAACGCGATGGTTTCCGTGGAAATATCCCCTTCAATAAGAGGAACGCTCAAAGAATATCCTAGCAGGATGAAGATAACGATTTCAAAGAAGAATGAAACATTCTTCATAACTCCTCTCATTGACTGTTGCGGAAGAGGTTCAAGTCCTAGCCTTCTTGCATTTGCCATGAATATTCCTGCAAACACAGCTGCGAGAGCTCCCGGATGTACTGGAAATCCTGGAGTGTAGGTGAATAGCTCACCAATTCCATATGCAAAAAAAGGAGATGTCGCTGTTAGAATTGCGATATTAGTATCATCACCAGCTTTTGGTATAGCCCATCCAATAATTCGAGCTACAAAATAACCAAGAACCACGCCTAGTCCCATACTTGCACCGAATTCTACTATTATCAGCCCCCAATTCACACCACCTGGTAGATTTGCCAGTGATGCAATCACTATTGGTTCAAAAACCAGAATCACCAAAATGACTGATGTAGCATCGTTGAGTACAGCCTCTCCTTCCAGAATCGAAAAGAGTTTCCTTTTCACCCTCACTCCTCCTGATTCCAGGACAGCAAACAACGCTGCAGGATCTGTTGGAGACAATATCGCTCCAATGAGAAATGCTGCAATACCTATTTCGATTCCTAAAGCGGTCGTAGATGCTTGTATAGCAATTCCGCCAATAATGGATGTAGCCAAAACACCAATCGTCGCTAACAACATAACATTGACAATCGAGAGTCTGAGATTTCTCAGGTTAAGTGTTAGACCCGCGTAGAAAAGAACTGTCGCCAGAGTGAGTTGTGCAATGAAATCGAAGCCAGCTATTTGCACAAAGGATTCTGTTGGGTTCAGGAATACAAGAACTCTACCCATTATTAGGCCTGCAATTATCAACGGAATAGGATGTGGAACTCGATATCTTTCTGCAATCTTTGCCAAAGCAACTCCGATGATAAGAATCCCCGCAACCAATACAAGAATTGTAGTTGATAATTCTTGCATCAATGAATCAAATCTCCGCAATTATTTCAGCGCATTCTTTCACATAATCTGATATATGTTCCAAATCTGCCACAATTTTCCTCATCATATAACAAGGGAAGTCTGAGTCTCCTCCTGTAGCTACTGAAATTTGACGGCAAATGACAATGTTGTCCTCATCGATTTGTCTCTCAAGTCTAATTATGACCTCAAGTGCGTTCTCTGCTTCTTCGGAATTAGAAGCCCTTTCGCTAATCATATGTTTCAGAGCAGTCATCATCTCATGTACTCTTCTTGAGATTGTTGTCATCGAGTCCATGAAAATCTCGTTGAATGTTTCATCTTGAAGCATATCAATTCGAACCAAGACTCTAAGGAAGGTGTGTTGAATGTTAAGTAGGTGTGAAATGATTGCTTGAGTCATGATTCCTAGATCATTCTTTGGAAGCTTCCTCGAAAAGGCGTATTTGTCAATCAGGGTTCTAATCTGTTTGAAAGCATCTTTCCTTTTTCCATCCCAGCTCTCGTCAATAATATCGTCGCATTTGAGGCAAAGCCGCTTGTCTACATATTCTGATATTCTTTCTTGAACGCTTACAATTGTTACAAGTTCTTTTAGAATGGCTGATCTATCCAAGAACTCTGAGGACATATTCTAAACCTCCTCCACCTTTCTTCTTCTCCATGATAAAGAGAAGTCGACATGAATGAAATGACGTCTAATTGTTACTTCAATTCCTGTCTCAATAGGTTCTCCAAGAGGCACCTGAATTAATCCCTCTTGTAATGTGGGCATTGGGAGCTCAAGCTTTTCACCTGCTCGTATCTGTTCTGCAACTTCAACGAGTAGATCTGCCAAATTGTTTAGCGTCTTTTCCTCTTCGAACTCATATTCTTCAATACGCATCTTGCATTCTCCTTCGATATGAAGCGCAATTGATTGCTGCTCAGTAGTTACACCCTTTTTATTGTAGCTTTTTGTCCGATTCTCCAAGATATATCTGCGGATTCTGTCTAAGACACACTGTGTATGATGTTTGGAGGTCCTTTGTCAGGCACAATGTATGGCTTTGTACTCTCATCAAGCTCTTTCAGAGCTTTACTGAGTACTGAAACACCAATAAGACCTGAAATGAAGGAAGCTATTAGTATGGCTACCTTGCCTCCTGCTAATGCGTTTCCTGTCAATGCAAGAGACGAAATAAAAATCGATATCGTAAAACCGATACCTGCCAAGAATCCAATACCAATCATAGTCTCCCAATTGAC
>JAEORO010000150.1 GCA_016840855.1 Candidatus Thorarchaeota archaeon
TCAACGGTCATGGGAAAACTCGTGATCGAGCAGAAAGAGACATCCTTCATTCATACTTGCATGATATGCATGAGGTTGTTATGAAGTTTGATCGCCCATTTCTTGCAGGTCATAGCATGGGTGGGGCGCTTACACAACTTTATGCACTTAACCATCCAGATAATATTAGTGGAATCATTTTGGTTGGAACTGGAGCAAAACTGAGAGTAACCCCGATTGTCTTCAATCTTCTTGACAATGATTTCGAGGGATATGTCGAAGCGGTTGGGGAATTCATGTTTCATAAAAACACTTTGGAAGAGATGGTAGAAGCTTCCAAACATGAGGTGCGAAAGTGTCCTATACCTATTATACGTAGAGATTTCGAACTATGTGATCAGTTCGACATCATGGACAAAGTTACACAAATTAAGACTCCAACGCTGATCATTGTTGGCGACAAAGATGTTATGACACCTGTAAAATATGCTCAGTATCTTAAAGATAACATTCAAGGGTCCATCATGCACATAATTGAATCTGCAGGACACAGTGTTATGCTTGAACAATTCACTGTCTTTAATCAGCTGGTTAGAGATTGGGTAGAGAAAAGCGCCTAGAGATTGATAAGCCTGCGATCACGACGTTTCTTTTCGACTGCAGCAACAAGGCTTGTCCTATCAAAGTAAACCTCGTTTCTTGTAATCAGTTTGTTCTGTATTTCAACAATGTCCAAACCAATCTCGTGGATTGTTTCTTGGCCTACCGGAATGGTGCATTCCCATTTCACAATACCGCCTTTTTCAATTGGGAAGACTTCGATTGGTTTCCAAGTCCAATCTCGATATACATCAAGAAGTCGTTCGAAATATCTGCCAATTTCCTTATGTCCTTTGAGACCTTCCCTATTTGCTGGATCAACATAGAGCGCATCCTTGTGATAATACTTTAGAAGAACATCAGGATTGTTACCTGTCCATGCTGAAAGCCACTCTTTACAAAATGCTAGCAGTTCTTTCTTGTTCATTGTAAATCACATGTTTTCCAGATTTGACGGTTCTGTCTTCAATCATCGTTTCACTTATTCTTTCCTTATTGTGTAAAAAGCTGGATTTCCCTCACTGTTATATACAGGCTTTGATATTTGGTGCAGGTCTTTCAGGACATATCAGGAGTAGAATCAAATGGGAGAATCAGTTGAAGAAATCCCAACCGATAGGAAAGAAAGATTCGGTTGGTATCTTTTCGATCTAGCAAACACGAGCTTCACGGTTCTGATAGTAACAGCCTTGTATCCTCTATACTTCAGAGTGTTAGTCTGGAATCAAACTCTCGGAGATGCAATGTGGGGGTATGCAGGAAGTATCACGATGTTAATTATCGCAGTAAGCGCACCAGTTCTTGGTGCAATTGCTGATTTCGGAGGTACGAAAAGGAAGTTTCTTACCTTCTATACTTCAGTCTGTATCGTTTTTACTGCTTTTATGGTGTTTCTTCCGGGTCTTAGACAATCTGAAATAGATTTGCTTAATCCTGGTGTTGGTCCATCACCATTCCCTCCGATTTTTGGCTTTGATGTATGGGTATGGGCTTGGATAATCTTCATCATCGCGAATATTGGGTTCCAAGGTGCACTTCCCTTCTACAACGCTTGGCTCCCTGAAATCAGCACCGAAGAAAACATTGGTCGTATTGGTGGATATGGCTTTGCCGCTGGATATGTTGGAGCGATGGCTACAATCGTAATTGCTCTTGTGGTAATCCTAGTAGACTTACCCTACACCTACGCATTCTTCCTTAGCGCAATATTCTTCCTCGTATTTGCGATACCCAGTATTCTTGCATTAAAGAACAGACCGCCTAGAGTGTTTCCTGGAGAGGAAGGTCAATCCCTCGTAAAACTTGGATACAGAAGAATAAGAAACACTCTCAAGAATATTAGGAAATACACAGGCTTGCCACTCTTCTTAGTTGCATACTTTTTGTTCAGCGATGCAATAACCACAGTGATATACTATGCCGCCATCTTCGGACAAGCAGTATACGAATTTAGTACGACGATGATTCTTATCTTCTTTGCAGTGACTCAGCTTGCGGCCATACCTGGTGCTTTCATCTTTGGTATTGTTGCAGATAAAATAGGAACTAGGAAGACTCTCATCATCACACTATTCATTTGGGTCATAGCTTTAGCTCTTGCATACCTTTTCGTGGCTTGGGGTGCACTCGTTTGGTGGACAGTTGGTATGATTGCGGGAGTTGGTATGGGCTCATCTCAAAGCACTGCACGAAGCATGTATGGCCAGTTCATCCCAGAGGAAAAGAAATCTGAGATGTATGGTTTCTATGCCTTAACAGGTAAGTTTGCTGCAATTCTAGGACCCTTTGTATATGCGTCTGTGCTCTTGCTGGTTAATCCAACACATAATCCTAGTTTAGTAGCTGAAGCACACCTAACAGCTATGCTTGTCATATTGTTATTCTTTGTTGTAGCAATCCTTCTCCTGTTAAAAGTTAGGCAACCAGTTAAGGGTGAAGCAAGAGTCTATCTTGAAGACGATATACCCTTTGCTTAGTAGTTATGTATTAAAAAAAGGAAACAAACTCCCCCTCGATCAAATGAGGGGGATATCATCTTTTTTTAATAATTGAAAAATCTACTAGTTATGAAGCAATGGTTATCTAATTTTATGATTGAAATTGAAAGAGATTTTACTTCTCTGTAATGTCAAGAATTATTTTCACAGCATCTTTCACAAAACCAGGACAGATTTCTCTGAATGTACCATTTCTTATTGCTTTATCATGCTGCTCTTTGTCAGCCATCTCTATACCAGTTAACTCATCGCATATGATCGATCCATTTTTGTCTTTGAATATACTGATAAACTTCTGAACTGATTCATAGGTCATTGCTTTGTGTTGTTTGGTATCTTTGGTTTTCTTGCTATTGAGAACACCTAGAGCAGCCACAGCGCCTGAAACTGCCCCACAGATATGACCTTGAAGCCCGACACCACCTCCAAAACCCGCTGCAAGATTGAATATCTCTTCGAAATCCATATCATTACTCTCGAGTATTGATTTCATAACTGATTGAGAGCAGTTATAATCAGTTGAGAAATACTTCATTGCAAGCTTTACTGCATCCTCTGTCATACTAACTCGTGTATAATAACTACCATATCAGGTTTCCGAGAATAGCAATCTTGCTTCAAAAGAAATGGCTTTTGATGAATGGATTATATCAATCTACATTATGAAAAAATATCCTGAAAAAATAGATCTGCGAGAAATATGGAAATTCTTTGAAGGATATCCACTTGCACACATAGCGACTATAGAAGGAAATCAACCAAGAGTCCGCCCTATGTCACTCATTTCAACAGACAACGAGCTTTGGCTAGCAACTAAAACTGAATGGGATAAGGTCAATCAAATTGCTATGAATAACAAGGTTGAATTTACAATTGCTCCACTAAATGAACGAGGGACAGGAAGTGTAAGGGCTACAGCAACAGCTGTCATCATTAAGGATAGAGAAACTAGACAGAGAATCTCTCAGGCTATTCCATGGTTTAATCAATATTGGACTAGTCCAGATGATCCCAATTTCACACTAATTCAACTAATTCTAATGAAAGTTCTCCATGACCACCCTACTGACCTGAAGAAGTATACTGTTAAAGTTACTTGATGCGAGAAGGAGGATTAGCTCTACTAAACATAAGCCAACCTGATGCCAGGACAACTAATCCGATCATAAGGACTCCTACACCGATATGTTCCAATATCTCATTTAACGAAACCAGATTTCGAACAATATATCCAGCAACTATCAATACAACACCTATAATGAAAATGAGCTTTGATAATTTTGTATCTCTCTTCTCAACATGATATCCTTCATCTTTAGTAGGCGCAACTGGTGCTGTTGAAACTGTGACTTCGGATAAAAAGAATCTTTGACCATCCGGTGTGAATGAACCTTCTAGAGTTCCTTCCTCTACCAGTTCCTCCAACAGATATCGAATCTGTTCCTCATTAATGCCCGTGAGATCGCTCATCATGCTGATTAGACTAATTCTGTTGTCTTCAACAATTTGACAGAGTAGATCCTTCATATCGATTGAATTTGTTGAAGCAGAGGTTGATTTGTCCACTATCATGAAATATCCCTTGGGAAAGGCATGTACATTTAGCATATAACCTAACGCCACTGCGCAGGCTCTCACCAAACGGTCGCATTCGGAGAACACATTTCGAGTACACGAAATTTTACTTTTAGACTCTTTTTATAAAAATACGTCATTTGTTGAGGTCTCTTTCACTAATTGCCAATGCGACGTCAGCGAGTTTTTTAAGGAGAAAGTTCTATGGAAAACTAACTTGGGGAGATGATTATTCATTAACCCTAGTTGGTTCATTATTCGAACCTTTGCAAGGAGACGAAATAATGGTAAGTAAAGGAACAATGGCCGCCATTGTCATTGTCATCATCGCTATCGGTGGTGTTGGCGCATACATTATCGTGTTCAATCCCTTTGGAGCACAGCCCAACCCATATGACGCTGCAGCGGCCTTTGCCACAGGAGGCCTTGGTGACACGTCATTCAATGACGGTGTCAAAACTGGCATGGATCAAGCCAAAGCTGATTTTGATATTGACTACATCTATGCCGAACCTACTGCTATAGCAGACTATGAAGGATTCATAAGAGGATTCGCACAACATGCGCAATTTATAGAACCCTATAA
>JAEORO010000151.1 GCA_016840855.1 Candidatus Thorarchaeota archaeon
GAGAGTCCATTAAACACCAACAGGTCAATCGGTTCAAACAGAGTCCGGCAATCTGCAGGGTTGTACTCAAATCCCTCCAGAATTGGGACCAGATGCTCGACCATTTTTCCGATACTCACCGCCTCTGTTGTGATTATAGCACGCTCAGTGGCTAATTTCTTCCTTTTCTGCAAGTCAGCTCTTCTGCTCTTCAACTCAATCTCATATTCTTCGCGTCTAGCTCTGGCTTCATCTGGACATTTCTTGGTTCCGTCAAACAGCAGCGCATCTGAGAGATGAAACTCTTGGCGACAACAGGGACATTCTGCTACAAGCTCCTGAGCCTTCAAAGATTTGATTAGATCATCCATAATCCAATCACCACATAGAGGACTGACTCTGTTTCTTTAATTTATTATTTGGTTGTCTAATCTTAATTAATATGAACAAACCCACTACTTTCAATTAAGAGTCGGAATTACTCTCTTAATCATATTTCATCACTATATACTGATTTTATTATTATTATACTGGAAATCTGTTTCGTTCAATTTCCAAAACGTAGAATTAGCGTAGAAATGAAACCCTATATTCAAAAAATATCTCACGAACGCAGGGAAAGAAGACTTGAGTTCACAGAAGATGGGATACCTGAGAAGGTAGTTACACTGACTCTAGAAGAGTAAGGGCCAATCTCCTGAACGATAGCCCTTTTATCGCCACATGGACAATCGTTCGACATGACTCACTCCTCCTTGGAAGGCATAGTCGCGGTAATCTTTGACCTGGGAAACACACTCTACTCTGTGCCTATCCCCCTCCTAGATTGCCACAGAGAATTCCTGCGAAAGATTTGCGGGGATGAGTTCGAGGTGTCAGATGAGGCACTCGAGGCTGCTCAACACGTTGCGAAGAGAGAGGCTTCTGACCGTCAGCTCCGGGAAAACACACCTGTGGACCACAGTTTCTCGGTCGAAGAGTGGGTCCAGTTCGACAGGGCAATCCTGCGGGAACTCGGTGTGACAGAGGATCTTGAGGAGAAAGCAGTACACTATCAACGACTCTGGGACGAGATGCTCAGTGGAGAGTCCCTAGCTCTGAGACTGGACGCTAGAGAGGTGCTGGAGGAGCTGAACCGTCGAGGGTACAAATTGGCTGTCGCCACCAACTGGGAGCAGAACCCCCGAGAGCTCCTCGAAAGCACAGGAGTACTCCACCTCTTCCAGAGTATCCAGTATACCATGATTCATGGGTTCATCAAGCCCTCGCCTTACATGCTTATACTGAATGCCCACGAGATGGAAGTGAATCCATTGAACTGTGCCCTTGTGGGGGACAGCATTCTAAAGGACGTGGAGGCTGCCCGGAGGGCTGGGATGCGGGCAATCCTCCTTATTCCTGACCTAACTGAGGATCCCGACACGCCTGAGGATGTGGTGGTGATACGAGGTCTGAGAGACTTATTGGATTTCTTTCCGGAGGCTCATTCCGACCAGTGACACATCTTCGTGTGGATAAATGGGACGAACGACACACAAGAACGCCCACACCGACCCCTACACCTAGCAAAAGCGATGTGCCACTGCTCATCATAGCTGGGGCAATTCCAGTCACAGCTGCTATCGTTGGGTCGGGTCTCGTCGTTCGAAGAAAAGAAAGAGCTGCTGCTTAGGCACCATATATCATCCTATATCCAACACTCTTCATTTGCTTAGAAGGCAGAAACACCAGCAGGTGGAGTGTGAAATCAATTCCACATTTACAATTATCAGTTCAATGGGGTGTTGTTTCTCCCTTAATCTCGTTGAGATGCACTATCACATCTCAATCAATATCGAGCTCCGCATCAACGACCAGAGGATTGAGATAGTTCTCAAATTCCAAAATGCGGGCGAAGTTATCTCTATCGCTGAGTGTCCACCCTTCGCACTACTCCTTTCTAGTCTTCACGAAAACAACAATCAAAACTATCGCTCCGGCTACTCCCCCTCCTAAGAGAATAACAAGCATTGGGTCAAAATCGTTTGGTGGCGGTAATATAGAGGATTCAGTTGTAGGGGTGTCTGTTGAACTTGTAGAGGTTGTAGGGGTTGTAGAGGTAGTGGTTGTAGGTGTTACAGCCAATGGGTTGACAAGGACCATCACTGAATCAGACACACAAGCTCCTGCACCATCTTCAACAACGATAGTATAATTGCGCAGTCCTGGTGATAATTCATCCAAACTCACTGAGATTGCAGAACCGTTCCATCCGTTGCTCTCATATTCTGTCCCATTAAGGTATATAGTATACCATAAAGGATTGGAATCATACGGTGTCCAGACTATACTGTGTCCAGTTTCAAGTTCCTCAAATTCAATATCTGATGGGTGATCTATTATGGGGGCAATAACATCAATCACAGTCACAAATACTATGTCTGTTGCTCTATTGCCAACATCATCAAAGACGACGAGTGTAATATTCCAAACTCCTGGACTATAGCTATCGATATTCACTAGAATTGATGATCCATCCCATGTTCTGGTATCCAAGAGACTGCCATTCTTGTAGACCCTCGCTTCTGAAGGATTGTTGTCAAGTGGAGCCCATAGGATGGAATGTCCAATAGTTCCCTCATCGTATGATTGGTCTTCTGGGTGATTCATCACGGGTACAACCTCAAGGTACTGGGGATATCTGTCAACACTTCCAGCACTTCCGCCAATCGTGTAAGTTCCTGCGCCTGAATAGTCTGACCAGTAATTGCCCAATGATACTCCATCGTCCCAGTAGTTTAGAGGAACAACCAGTACGTCATCAGTTGCTTGTGTTAGATTGTTCAACTCGAATTTATTGTAGAAAATGCGATTTCCAATGCTGTTGTCATTGTATAGATTAATTCCATGTCCGTTGAGTCTGAATAGACAATCCAGAATAGTGCAATTTGATGAGCTAAGAGAAACACCCACCTCGTTCCTTTCAAACATACTTGATTCGACTCTGCAAGATCGAGACTCATCGAGTTCTATTCCATAATCTTGACAATAGGTGCTGGTCAAACTTGTGAAATTACATCTCTCTGACCGATATGCGACAATTCCACTTTTTGCAAAAACAAGTAGATAATCATTAGAATATCCGTCCACTCCAGTAATGAAACAATCCTTCACCTTTGAAGTGGTTGTATTGAACAGGCATATTCCCAAGTCGCAAGCACTAATTGAACAAGACTCGAGAGAAATGTTCTGACAAAAGGCAATTGAAGCCGCAACACGAACATTGTTGAAAACGCCATCATGTAGAACGCAGTTTGTGGAGTCTACAAGGAAAAACTGACCATAATCAGACAGGTCTACATCAAGATTGTTACCACCTACCATATAGCCAATAGGTTTTCCATTAACTAGATTATTGGTAGTAGAATGAAGCCAATTCCATGTCTGTTCACCAGCGACGAAGAGGCCACCAGAACTGAAATTATTATGATCCAGAACGACGCCTCCCGAATTTATCAGAATGATTGAAGCTTCATTTAGATTGTTTTCTAAGACCTGTGTACCTCCATCATTTAGCAACCAAAACCCGGCCCATTCAGCATTGTCCACCCAATTTCCTTTCAAATAGCAATTAGAAACATCATATAGATAAACACCGCATTCTGACATGTCAGTGAATGTGTTTTCTGTCATGTTGGCGGCCCATGACTGTGAGATTCGTATCCCCATCGAACAATCTTCGATTGTGTTACCTCTTATCAGAGTGTCAGAACTCCAAACTACTGTGTCTATAATGATTCCATAGAATGCAGCAGCGATGTGATTGTCGATAATTGAACAATAATGAGTGTCTGTTAATGAAAAGGCGAATCGAGTGTTGTTTATTGTATTCTCTCTAAACTCAATGTAATCCTCATCATCAACAATGAATCCGTACCACTCTCCCTGAGAAGTGTTGTTTGTCAGAGTAATCTCGCTTCTTGTAAGGTAATAGCCATAGTAGTTGTGCTCGGCTATATTATCCGCCACACTGATGTTATTAGAGTCTAGTAGAAATCCTCGCTCGTTGTCTTTCACAAAATTCGATTGCACAGTGACATTGCCATCCAGAATACTGACTGTAATTCCGTTTACATTATTACAGGCTGTGTTTTCGATGACTGTTGTATCCCTAGAACTGACTTGCATGCCTACTTCGTTATCATTCAAGATATTACCCTCAATACGGTTGTTCTCTCCAGAGATCCACAAACCAATCTGAGCTCCTGAAACAGTGTTACTTGAAAAGATGCCTGAGATTGATGTGCCCTCAATTCCATTATCGGTCAAGTCTGTCAATGTGTTATGCGAAAATAAGCAGTTGACAACACTGTTAATCATAAAGCCAGATGCCTTGTTTGTTACAACATTATTGAAAACCACACAATCTTGTGATGCATCCAGA
This sequence comes from Candidatus Thorarchaeota archaeon, assembly GCA_016840855.1. GTDB lineage: Archaea > Asgardarchaeota > Thorarchaeia > Thorarchaeales > Thorarchaeaceae > SMTZ1-45. The sequence continues at coordinate 4,403 of JAEORO010000151.1, forward strand.
CTAAGCGCAGTGCCAGCTCCCGATTCTCCAATTATTGTACAATCTTCCAGACTAGTCTTTGAGGTCTGGCTTATAGTGATTCCAAATTGAACTGTTGGAGATACTTCACATCTGCTAATCACACAATTGGATGTATTTAGCAGGCGCACTGCATAATATCCCCCTGCAAACTTTGTGGTATCTATTTTGCCATTGGTTACGTTTCTTAGAAAAACAGCATCTCCTGTTGTCGTTTGTGTTAGATTGCAGTCAACAATCTCAAAATGGACAGTTGTGTTCTCTATATGAATTGCGTAACCACTAGAAGCAATTGCTAGATTGAAAATTGAATATGGCTCTTCATCTGTCCCCTCTCCCGGCCAACCTTGCGTTTCGAAGTCTGCATCGCTCTGAATCAGGATCGGACCACTCGAGGTGTATGAAAGGACTAAGGGGGAGTCTTCTATCTCTTGAGTTTTCAAATGATTTCCATTTGTGTACTCTGTGGTCAAGGTCACAATGCTCAATACTAGAATTAGTACGGTGCTACAGAGAAGACCCCTCTTCTTCAATGACAACGATAATCTCTTCCAATTTCTGCAATCCAAAGAGAAGCATAAGTGTTGCTAGCTTCTATTTTTGTGCATATGCTAAAAGTATTAATCCTGTTTTCGAGTCAGACTGACAACGAACACATTCGATTATGAACCCTCTACATGTTCCAACTCAATCATTTCATCCTCTGCAGTCAGTGCAACCACTTTCTCAGGTTTTCCCTCTTTTATAAATTCAAACCTAATTGCTCACGCACTATAGTTTCCAATGAACTCCATCTCATTATAGGGTTCAAGTGCCTCTTCAAATTCCCCGATCTTGATGACGAGTTCACTACCCCTGACGAGAAACTCAACCAGACTCTTTCGCTTGTATTTTCCCTCCAGTTTCCGGAAACCTTCAGGGGCGACCTCTTTCTTTGGATATTTGAAGAACTCCGCGAGTGGCTTCTCCTTGCGATATCTGCCTACAGGAGCAACCAACGCAACAAACTCCTCATCTGTGTTCAGACCGAGAAGTTTGTCAAACTTGTTCTGCTCATAGTACCCTATAGCGACCTTTCCCAAATTGATGGCATCGCATGCCAAATACAGACTCTTATTCACAATCCCAGGTCGATGGCGATGAACTTGTAAGAGAAAATCGTGTACCGCCACTCGGTCCGATATGGAACAGCAGTCCAACAGAAGATGACAGGATCTGTTCCCACACACTTCTGGTCAAATGAGATTTGGCCAATCTTTTCCTCTGCATTCTCAACCTTCTTCATGTACAACAATTGATGACTAAACGAGATGTAATGATACAGTCCAGGTTCAAGCCCGCTTACATTATTGATGACAAGATATGTTTCAAGCTGACTCTTTGCACCCGTAGAAGGAACAGTACGTCTGACTCCACCCCTGATTTCAGCACCTGCTTTACATCTTGGGTGTTCCAGAGGAGGAAGGACAACTCTTCCAGAGTGAGATTGTCAGAGGTGTATTTCTTCCTGCTCTTTCTACTGTTGACAACATCAAGAAATGGAGTTCTGCCAATGGTAAACTCATCAGGAGATACCAGGTCGATAAGTCATGCCTCCTCAGGATAGGGTTGTTGAAAAAGGGGCGGAGGAACCTTCTTCTGTTCGTCTTATTCTGGAGCAACTTTTTCGTACTCTTCAGAATCAAAAAACTTCAGGAACCTTCTTCTCTTTCTCATAAGCGGAAGACTTCTCGGGATGCTGATTAATATACTCACCTAAACAACTTGCTGACAGACATTGTTAATATTCTCGCGTAGAAATGAAACTCTAAATTCAAACAAAGTCTCATGAATGTAAGGAAAGAAGACCTGAGTGTGTTAATACAATGAAGACAAGAGGGGCTCTGTTGTTTCTTGGTATCATCTCAGCCAGTCTTGTACTTGCACAACCACTTACCATCTCCATGGCATTCGTCATGAACACCTCATTTCACACCCCCACAGAGTCACAACAGATGCCAACTGCACAGGAAGTTGGCGACAACAGGTCATTCTGGGCGTTGAACTTTGACACCATGGAGCGCTACATCGTAGAGGCACATCTGCTTGCAATAGGCGACCACTGCTACATCTACTTCGATGACCTGGCAATCTCCATCATTGGTCAGCAAGAGGCAAACGCAAGGGCTGAAACCTACCGGAACGAGTTCGACAACAACATCTACGAGCGCGTGACAGACATTGCAGGAGACCCAGATGGCACGCTCGGCGATGTGGACGGAAACCCAAAGGTCTACATCCTGGTAGTGGAGCATTACCAGAGTTATTACATGCAGTCAAACGAAGTTCCAGGGGACTACTCGAACCTGTGCGAGATGGTCTACATCTGCTATCGCACGACCAACCCCGTGACCACGATCGCCCATGAGTTTCACCACCTGGTGTGGTTCAACTACGAGTTTGATGAGATCCATTTCGTTCTCGAGGGGGCGGCTGAGTATGCCACCTACTATGCAGGCTACATCTCTCCTAGCAATCAGACAGTCCGGGTCCCCTATTTCCTCAACAACATCGATGACTCCCTCATCTATTTCGAGGTTGAGCCTCAGGACTATGGTGTCAGCTACCTACTCTCCTTCTACCTTGCAGAGCAATATGGCGTGCAGTTCCTACGCGACCTAGTTCAACATGAGAGTGATGGGGCCGCAGGTCTAGAAACCGCGCTTGAAGATGCGGGACACAGCATCTCCTTCAACGAACTCTATCTAGACTGGATGACAGCCCTGACCATCGATGAACCTAGTTTCGCAGGCGGCCGCTATTGTTTCCAAAACATGGAAGCAACCATACAGGATTACACGACTATTGAATCTCTACCATATCAGGAGGACAACCTAGGTCTCTATTGCTACGGTTCTAAGGTGTACCAACTCATATCACCACCAGACAATTTCACCATCGAGATGAGCCAGCCAGCAAGAGGTGTGGCTGGTCTCTCAGTCGCGTACAGGGACACTAATGGCTGGCATGTCCAACAGATGCAGGAAGAGGGTCGAGCGATCATGAATGTGACAGGTGATTCGATAGACATAGCACACGTGATTGCTAGCTACCTCTATGCTGAAACGCCTGCTGGTGAGAACGACTTTGGTTCAGGACCTCGTGAAACAGTCCAAGTGTGGATACACGAAACAAATGACACAACAAGTACACCCGCAACAACACCAACGCCTTCACTAATCAATGATGATACTATGCTACTAATTCTCGCTGGAGCATTACCAGTTTCAGCCACCATCCTTGTGTTGGTGCTCATGGTTCAGAAAAAGA
>JAEORO010000152.1 GCA_016840855.1 Candidatus Thorarchaeota archaeon
ATTCTCCTAAGTCTATACCATCGTCTAAGAAAGATTATACTTGCTGGCCCTACAAGAGTTAGAGTCCCTAGCAAATAGCACCAAGGTTTTGGGACAGAAAGATAAGCATGGTATGGCCAACCAATCATCATCCCAGCAAATGCAATAAGAGCAATACAAACTAAAACAACTCCCCACTGTGCCAAACAGATAAGGAACATTTCGCCTAATTCTTTTTTAGTAAACTCCATCTGTATACTCGCCTGTTACTAAATCACACCAGTCCTTGTGCCCGCCAAATCCGCCGCAGGTACATTTCAAAGGTGGTCTAGGCTGGGCTTCGGCCTCCAAATCTTTTCTTTCGGCTTTGGGCACTGGATCGAGGTTAGTATCACCAATGTAGCGCTCAATGTAAATATAAGTCCAGTCGCCATTACAAATTTCAATGTCGTCATAATCTTCTCCGATTGTGACCCAAGCATAATCCACCTCTTCATCGTCGCCCCACCTATCATTGATAGCGATGATAAACTGATCCCAATCCCATAGCTTCCAACTTGTTTCTGAAAGCTCTATGACATCGGCATCCTGATGCTGCACGGCATAGTTAAGTATCTCTTCTACTAAGCGAGCATGACCTGAGCCCATCTGAGCTTCACGTTTAAGCCACAGCATTACTTCATTAGCTCTACCTGCCGTATTAAAGACAAGTTTCCAATCACTCCTATAACCCATGTGAACCTCACACTAAGTTAATTCCCTCCACATATCCTGTGCCCATATTATTACTATCTGACACATCATTGGGATTGATGGGGGATAATTTAACAAAGAAATTCTCTGGATTAAAAACCGAGGTCAGTCTTTTGATACTGAAATCATCCTCATTAACTAATGTCATATTTAGAGTAGTCTTGAGCTTACTATTAGTTTTGACAGTCCCAAGCTCATCAATAGACATCTTGCGTTTGAAAGGAATTAACCAATCTCTGTGTTCATCATCCAAAGAATGTAAAGACAGTTGTAGTGTAACCCTATCTCTAATCCAGCCAAAGTCAGACCCACGAATGCCAATAGTGGAAATATAATGATGAGTATTAGGAAAACGCTCATCAATAAGAGAGATAGCTTTCTTAATCTCTTCAATATTTAAGAATGGTTCTCCCATTCTAGTATAGTTAATCTTGAACTCTTTGGCTTCTCGTGGATCGAAACTAGGGTTTCGACTTAATACGAATTGAATCTGTTCAAGAATTTCTTGAGCTTTCAGGTTCCTACATCTTTTAAGTTTCCCAGTAGCACAAAAACGACAGCGCACTGGACAACCCGACATGCACGATACACCAATCATCCACCGCTGAGTTCTGTCTCCAAGATGATAGCTATCAAGAGCATTCTGATTTCTGCCAATAGCATCTTTGGTGTAGAATGGCAAAAACGTATCGGTTACTTCTACAGGATAACCATCACTGGTTTGCAGAGCGTGTACAGAACCATTCGCAAATTGTCTTGAACATAATTCTTTCATGGATATCTCTTAAAGGCGTCCTTCAATTCTCTATCCCGTTGAAGCAGCTTAGCCATTACTTCATCGGCTTCTGCCTTAGATCGCTTAACCGTTCGCCACAGAATGATACCACCAATGGCAAAAACTAAAAGCATAGCCACCCCAGTAATTCCCCAGCCAGCAAACTTGGCTATGTCGCCTCCAATGAACCCAAGAGGGAATCCCAATAGAGGACCGAACATCCACCTCCTGTGGATATTCAGAAACATCAGAAAGCTAGTGCATATGAAACCGAATACCAGAATAATCTCACACAGCAACAATGAATCCATCACAATGTCTCCTCAAATTGCTTGGATGGCGGCTGAATCGGAAGGAAGTTTCTAGAACCGCAAGTTGCCTCAAGAAGTTTGATCTTAATCTTGAGCAACTTCTCCGTTCGTTCCATGGTATTTATTAGTTGTCCCTGTGCAATCGACAAGTCCAATGTAGCAATCAATGCCTTGTGGCTTTTTTCTAATCGGTAAGATGTCAATACCATAATGGTGGTTGACAAAAGACAGCCGATAGAGAGCAGGACTATTGCAAGTTTGGTTTTCATAACTATTTATTGGGATTGTAGTAATACAGATCCTTTACTCGGTACTCTGCTACTTGTGTGTTGGTATATTCGACAACGTGAATATCATTGCAAGGCAGACAAGACAGAACTCGCTCGTAGTCCACGCCTTCCATTCTGGTTTCCTTGGCACGAAGGACAATACGAGCAGCCAAATTCATGGCTGACATATAGCCTTCCTCACGAATTTCTTGTCGCATATGCTCTACGAATTCTTCAAAGGTCATTCTTTGTTCCATTCTACGTCAAAGAACCCATCTCCCTGATAGGTAATTCGAGCATCGTTGATAATTTGATTAGCATAGAATTCAATGCTATTCATTGGGTAATTGGAAAGATGCTCTCCAATCAACTCAATCAAATCGTCAACATAGTATGAATCAATATTTTTCTTCTTATCTTTTTTCTTTACCATGGCTTTTCATCCCACCATTCTTTGATGCCACCATCATAATCTTTATGGGCGAAAAACAAGTGCACACCAGAAACTACCAGTAATGCGATAAGAATAATGGGAACCAAGTACCATCCGAAAATCCACCACACCAGCGAACAAACCAGGGTGATAATAGTGAGCGTCAACATAACAGATAGTGCGCCTACTGTAATATCAACAAGTACCGGGCAAGGTGCGCACAGCCATTTATAGAACTTTTCCAGTTTTTCTAGCTTGCTCATTTTTTACCTCTATGTCAGGCTGAGGCTAAACCTCTTCACCTGGTTAAGAAATACTCCCTCACTGAATTCGCCAACAATGCCATACATTTTCCATATACACTTGGCGGTCAGTTTTGCCAGCTCACGTAAATACTCATCGTCCTCTTCGCTGCACTCAGTGCCCAGGGCAGAGAAATTCACATCAATGTGGCCAAGTATGACATCAATTTTGTCATCCATGCAACCAGGCAACAAACCAAAGTCTTCCACTTGAATCTCTAGTTCATCCTTCAAATGTCGCATGAAAATCACATTAGGCAGCTTATCGAAATCAAGTTCGCTAGCTGTCCTTAGGAAATCCAAAAGATACTCTTTCATTTCAAGCTCCTGGATATTTATCGTTATAACACTTGGCACATACTTTATCCCAGTCGCAATCACATTCTTTGTGGCTACGACCGGCTTCGTATGCTACTTCCCACAATCTTACAACCATCTTGGGAAGCATAATGCCCCAATTTTGTTCTGTAGGCTTAAATTCTTTTACAATTTTGTTCCAAGCCTCGATTGCTTTATCAGACATCTATTACTCCGAATCAGTTAATGGCTTTCTAAGTCTGATATTTCTATCATACTCATCTAGTGCATCATAGAAACTTCCACGCCAGTCGGCATCGTGATCTCCAACTAGATGTTTTACTACATCTTCCATATGGACTATTTCGCCACAATGCTTACATATATAATTGATTATGATAGAATTGTTTTTCATTGTTCCTCGATTGGTCGGGCGCCAGGGAATTGAACCCCAATCACATGGACGTTACTAATCATATGCGTCGTACGCCACATATAGTTTTCTCGACCAATCGGCAGCGTATCCCACCAGCTGCGCGCCCGCTGTTTGTGGTGCTCCCAGGGGGAATTGAACCCGCCATCCCCAGATTGAAAGTCTGGTATCCTAGCCACTAGACTATGGGAGCATGTTGTTTTATTGTTTGGTTCCTCTCATTTCAAACTTGTATGTGCAATCGTAGTTGACAGTGGTGAAGTCTTCAATCTCTTCATCCCAAGCCAGACAATCGTTGCCAACATAATGCTTGGTATAGTCAGCCGTCATGTCCAGTTCTGTAAATGACAGATCGGCATTAAACTCATATAGCTCTGTTACACAGCTCCAGCTCATACCTTCTTCGATATCAATGACAAGACTGAACAGCTCTCCATCAGTGGAGGTAAGCACGAAGTCACCGCTAATCCACAAGTAGGTATCTTGGACAGCAGCAACAGTCCAGAGCCCTGCATCTTGCCATCCTTCTGGATCGTACACAAATTCTTCATCACAACTATTACTCACAATATTGTACTCTGTGAGATAATAACCAGTTGCATCCAAGGCACCTACTGGCTGTGCATCTGGATGATCGTGGACAGCGGGGACCATATCGCTGCAACAAAAGTCGCAGGTACATTCCTCGCACTCTTCAGTGGCTTCAGTATCACTGCGCCCACATGCACCAATCAAAGCCACACACGCCAAACCGAGTAAAAACTTCTTCATCACTTCTCCTCATCGTTCTGTTGATCAGCGGGTGTATTATCACCCGCTTCCTTTTTAGCAGCTTTCTTGGCTGCTTTTGCTTTTCGATCTTCAATACGCTTGTGTAAGCGCGCACGCTCGCGTTTAGCCCCCGCTCCAGGACCGAGCAACTCGTCCAACCGAGCAAGCTGTTGCTCATCGGTACGCGCAGTCCGAGCCTCTTGACGCGCAACTCGCGCCTCTTCTTTGGCCTTCTTGCGGTCTTCCCACACACCGCGAGCCCGAGATTGTGCTTCAGAGATATAGGTGTTACCTTTCTCGTCCTTAGCCATCTTTATTCTCCTTTGAATATTGTGTAAAAAATCTGCCGCTTTCCCATATTGAGAGATTTGGAATATCTAATATTCTGAGACAGAAATTCTCTGCTTCTTCAATACTCTCTCGTTCTATTATCAGGTAATCATCTAGACTACCATTTAGCATAATGCCGACAGTTTTCAGCGTGCTAGAAAACTTCCAAGCATCTTGAATTAACACACAATACTTCCATCCACATGATTGATAATGTGAATACATAAAAGCTTTCAATATACCAAAGCTGGAAATATTGTATCGTCTATTCATGGCTAGTTGGCATCCTTTGGCGAGAATGAAGTCGGAGGAGTAATGAGAGATTGAGAAATCAAATCCTCAAGTCTTTTAACTCGTGCCCCTAATCTCTCTATCCCTGCAAGCAGCAGCAACAAAGACTTAGAGAGTTCTCCTTGTGACAGCCCCAACTTACCCACGCTTTTTGCCAAGTCAGCAACAAGGGCTTCAACAAGCTCCAATCTTTCCTCTACCGTGCCATCCACTTTTTGAAA